>JBDTAX010000163.1:0-19390 GCA_039924425.1 Pseudonocardiaceae bacterium | reverse complement strand
TGGCGGTAAAGTCCCCTAGCTGATGCCGGGATCCGGGTCGGGGACACACCCGGTCCGACACAGTCGCTACTCGCTCAGGCGGCGAGGGCGAACTGGTGCTGACGTGAGTCGGCACTTATTGGTTGCGATGACGCTTACGGTGGTCTCTCGCCTGCACCGGCACGCTTCCCACTGACTCAACAGCCGAAGTCGAAACCGTTCACCCCCTGCTAGGTTGGACAACCAGCCCATTATAGCGCCTAGACACCCCACTCGCATCACATGCCCTTGGCCCGCCGACCCAAGACCCGGGCCACCTCGCGGTTCGCGTCGCGTTTGGCCAGGTCGGCCCGCTTGTCGTAGGACCGCTTGCCGCGGCCCAGCGCGATCTCTACTTTCACCTTGCCGTCGGAAAAGTACATCGCCAGCGGCACCAGCGACAGCCCCTGCTCTCGGGTCTTGCCGATCAACCGGAGGATCTCCTTGCGGTGCAACAGCAGCTTGCGGGTCCGCCGGGGCTCGTGGTTGGTCCAGCTACCCTGGGTGTACTCCGGGATGTGCACGTTGCGCAGCCAGACCTCACCGTCATCAACGCTGGCGAAGGCGTCGGCGAGTGAGGCGCGGCCGGCCCGCAGGGACTTCACTTCCGTGCCGGTGAGCACGATGCCCGCCTCGTAGGTGTCCATGATCTCGTAATCGTGCCGGGCCCGCCGGTTCGACACGATCACCTTACGACCGTACTCCTTCGGCATTATGTCCGCACGTAAAGACGCAGAGTCAGGTAACCGGTCAGCGCGGCGACCGAGGCACCCACCAGCAGCAGGATCGGGGCGACCGAGAAGATGTCCGCATAGCTCAGCCGCGGCACGATCGCCGCCTCGAACACGCCAGCCAGCACCCGGTCCACGAACGCCACCTTGCCGACCACCAAGCCCACGATAGCCAGAATGCCACCGACCACGCCAGCGACCACCGCTTCCAGCAGGAAGGGCAGCTGGGTGTACCAGCGGGAGGCACCGGTCAGCCGCATGACGCCGACCTCGGCGCGCCGGGTGAAGGCCGACAGCTGGATCGTGTTGGAGATCAGCAACAGGGCCGCGAGAGCCTGGATCAACGCGATCACAAAGGTGGCGTTGCGCAACCCGTCGAGGGCCCGGAACAGCTGCCGGAGGTACTCCCCCTGGTCGGTGACCCGGTCCACGCCGGCACGCCCGGTGAACGCCTTGGCGATGGAGGGGAAACGCGCCGGATTGGACAGCTGCACCCGCAGCGACGCCGGCAGCGCCTCGGGTCTGGCCAGCTGCAGGAGCTCCGGCTGGCCCTGGAAAATGCGCTGGAACCGCGCGAAGGCGGCCTGCCGGCTTTCGAATATCACGGTCTGCACGCCGGGGGTGGACTCCAGCTGCCCACGCAGGGCCGAGCAGGTGCTCGTGGTGCAACCAGGGTCGTTCGCGCTGAGGTCGGCGCTGAGATACACCACCGTCTCGACGCGCTGGTAGTAGTCCTGCTGCATCCGGTCGATGGTGCGGACCACGAGCAGGCCCCCGCCGAGCAGGCCGAGTGAGATCGCGGTGGTCAGGATCATTGCCACGGTCATCGTGACATTGCGGCGCAGGCCGGTCGCGACCTCGCTGAACACGAAGCTGGCGCGCATGGGGAGTTGACATTCCTCGGGTCGGTGGTGGGGGTCCTTACAGACGGCTAACGGTCGACTAGCGGCCGACGCCGTACACGCCGCGGCTCTCGTCCCGGACCACGTGCCCGAAGTTGAGCTCCACGACGCGGCGGCGCATGGAATCGACGATCGCGTGGTCGTGGGTGGCCATCAGCACGGTGGTGCCGGTTCGGTTGATCCTTTCCAGCAATAGCATGATCTCGTGACTGATGTCGCGATCCAGGTTTCCGGTGGGCTCGTCGGCCAGCAGCAGCAGCGGCCGGTTCACGAAGGCTCTGGCGATCGCCACCCGTTGCTGCTCTCCGCCGGAGAGCTCATGCGGCATCCGGCCCGCCTTGCCCCCCAGACCGACCAGCTCAAGTACCTCGGGTACCACCTTGCTGATGGTGTGCCGAGGCTTGCCGATCACCTCCAGGGCGAACGAGACGTTCTCCGCGACGGTCTTGTTGCCCAGCAGCCGGAAGTCCTGGAACACACAGCCCACCCGCTGGCGCAGCTGCGGGATTCGGCGCGCGGACAGCTTGCCGACGTTCAGGTCCGCCACGTAGACGTCACCCTTGCTCGGCGCCTCCTCACGCAGCAACAGCCGCAACAATGTGGACTTGCCCGATCCGGACGGTCCGATCAAAAAAGCGAACTCGCCCTTCTCCACCTCGACTGTGACGTCATCGAGAGCGGGTCGGGTGGAAGTCCGGTAGGACTTGCTGACGTGCTCGAGTCGGATCACGAGCGGCGAGTCTACTCATCCAGGGCGGGCGCCTGCCGGCAACACGGCCAAAAGTCACGACTAAAGATTCGAAAATCAGCTCAACCGGCGAGGCGGGGTTCCTGCTGACGACGCCACCGGATGCCAGATTCGAGGAAGGCGTCGATGTCCCCGTCGAGCACCGCGGCCGGATTGCCCACTTCATGCTCAGTCCGCAAGTCCTTGACCATCTGATAGGGGTGCAGCACGTAGGACCGCATCTGGTTGCCCCACGAGCTGCCCTCACCCTTGAGCGCGTCCAGTTCCGCCTGCCGCTCCTGGCGCTTGCGCTCCAGCAGCCGGGACTGCAACACTCGCATCCCGGCGGCCCGGTTCTGGATCTGGGACTTCTCGTTCTGACAGGACACCACGATCCCGGTCGGCAGATGGGTGATGCGCACGGCGGAGTCGGTGGTGTTGACGCTCTGCCCACCGGGTCCAGAAGATCGAAAGACGTCGATGCGAATCTCGTTCTCCGGGATGTCGACGTGGTCGGTGGGCTCGGTCACCGGTAGCACCTCGACCCCGGCGAAGGACGTCTGGCGGCGGCCCTGGTTGTCGAACGGCGAGATCCGGACCAGCCGGTGGGTGCCCTGTTCGACCGACAGCGTGCCGTAGGCGAAGGGTGCTTTGACCACGAAGGTCGCGGACTTGATGCCGGCCTCCTCCGCGGGGGAGATGTCGTAGACCTCGGTGGGGTGGCCGTGCCGCTCGGCCCAGCGCAGGTACATCCGCATCAGCATCTCGGCGAAGTCGGCCGCGTCCACTCCCCCGGCCTCGGAGCGGATCGTCACCAGCGCGTCCCGCTCGTCGTACTCCCCGGCCAACAGGGTGCGGATCTCCAGCGACGCGATCTCCTTGCGCAGCCGGTGATGCTCGGTCTCGGCCTCGCGCCGCGCCGCTTCGTCAGCGCCCTCCTCAGCCAGCTCGTAGAGGATCTCGACGTCGTCCAGCCGCTGTCGCAGCCCGAGGATCCGCCGCAGGTCACCCTGCTTGTGAGCGAACTTGCTGTTGACCTGTTGAGCATGCTCGACGTCATCCCACAAGTCAGGTCGGGCGGCCTGTTCCCGTAGTTCATCCACCTCGGTCCGCAACCGGTCGATGTCCAGCACAGTCTCGATCCCGGCGAGGGTGGCGGCGAGTTCCTTGAGGTCGGCGGCGACGTCGGTGTTCACGTTGAGCCAGCGTAGTCGCCCCGGCGTTCAGTCCGTGGGGATGGCGTCGAGCAACGTGAGCATCGCGCGCCGGTGCGCCACGGTGAACTCAGCGATCGCCGTGGTGTAGGGATCAGTAGCGACCCGCGCGTCTGCCCTGGCTTCGTCGAGGTGACCGAGATAGTCGGCACGAGCGGCGCTGACCAGGTTGGCCCGCTGCTTGGGGGTGAGCGCCCCGGCGCAGGCCAGCCGCAGGATCAGCGGGCTTCGCAAATTATCTGAGCCGGTGGTGGAGTTCAACCAGGACTTGAACGCGCGTTTGCCGGCGACGGTGAGGATGTACTGCTGGCTGGAGCGAGCACCCCGCTTGCCGAGCCGGAGCAGGCCAGCCTCGGCAAGCACGGGCAGCTCGCGGTAGACCTGGCTGCGGGTGACGCTGAAGAACGACCCGAACCGGTCCGCCGCGGCCGCGACCAGCTGCCCGCCGGTCATCGGGCCCCCGTGAAGCAGACCGAGCAGGGCAGCCGAGGTGGCGTTGAGGTCACGCATCCCCCCACGGTGCCACGCCCGCCAGAAGCTTGTCCACAATGGTCGCTCACCCGACTCGCGCCGCGGCGCGGATGGCCTGGGTGATGGCGTCGATGTCGGTGTCCGTCGCCACGAACGGCGGCATCGTGTAGATAAGGTTACGGAAAGGCCGCAGCCACACGCCGTTACGGATCGCGGCGCGGGTGGCGGCGGCGATGTCGACCGGATGGTCGAGCTGCACGACGCCGATCGCGCCGAGCACCCGCACGTCCGCGACCCCCGGCGCTCGCGCCGCCGGGGACAGCCCGGCCAGCAGCCCCCGCTCGATGCGCGCCACGTCCGCCGCCCAGTCACCGGCACACAGCAGCTCAACGGAGGCGTTGGCGATCGCGCAGGCCAGGGGGTTTCCCATGAACGTGGGCCCGTGCGCGAGCACCGACGCCGCACCCTGGGATATTCCCTGGGCGACGTCACCCGTGCACAGCGCCGCGGCCAGCGAGAGGTAGCCGCCGGTCAGTGCCTTGCCTAGGCACATGATGTCGGGACTTACCCCGGCGTGCTCAGCCGCGAACAGCGCTCCGGTGCGCCCGAATCCGGTGGCGATCTCATCGAAGATCAACAGGACGTCGTGCTCCCGGGTCAGCTCACGCAGCACCCGCAGGTAACCCGGGTTGTGAAACCGCATGCCACCCGCGCCCTGAACCACCGGCTCGACGATGACCGCGGCGATGTCCGCGCCGTGGCGGGCCAGCAGCGCCTCGAGATGCGCCACGTACGCCGGGTCCAGCGGAGTGTCGAACCCGGGCGGCGGAATGTCGGCGAAGACCTGCCGGGGCAGCAGCCCGCTCCACAGGTGATGCATTCCGCCGTCCGGGTCGCACACCGACATGGGGTGGACGGTGTCGCCGTGATAGCCACCACGCCAGGTCATCAAGCGGTGCTTGCGGCCACCGCCTCGGCCGCGCCAGTACTGAACAGCCATCTTGGCGGCCACCTCGACGCACACGGACCCCGAGTCGCAGAGGAAGACGTGGCGCAGGGGCTCGGGTGTGAGCTCCACCAGCCGCGTGGCCAGCCGGATCGCCGGCGCGTTGGTGAGCCCGCCGAACATGACATGGCTGACCCGCGCCAGCTGCTCGTGCGCGGCCGCGTCCAGCACCGGGTGCGCGTACCCGTGAATGGCCGCCCACCAGGATGACATCCCGTCGATGACCTCGCGGTGTCCCTCGACCGGCTCGGCGAACCGCAGGCGTGTTCCATGCGCGGACTCGACCAGAAAGGGCACCTGCGCCGCCGGCATCGAGCTGTACGGGTGCCACACGTGCGCCTGATCCAGCGCGAGCAGCCGCCGCGTCGTCAAGGCGGAACCCCCTCCAGTGCGTAAAGGTCACGCATTGGGGGGCAGGTCCGTCCCCGCGCCGCGGTGGCGCAGCGCGACCCGTTCCGGCCCACCGCGTGCCACCGACTCGGCACTGTCCAGGCCCTCGACCGTGAACCCGGCCTCCGCGATCATCTTCAGATCCTGGTGGCCCTGCTGGCCCTCACTGGTCAGGTAGTCACCCAAGAAGATCGAGTTGGCCAGGTACAGCGCGAGCGGCTGCATCGAGCCGAGGTGGATCTCCCGTCCGCCCGCGACCCGTACCTCCGCATCCGGGCACACGAACCGCACCATCGCCAGAATGCGCAGACACTGCCGAGGGGTGAGATTCCATTCCGTGCCCAGCGGCGTGCCCTCGAACGGAATCAGGAAATTCACTGGGACGGAGTCCGGCGTGAGCTCGCGCAGGGCCAGCGCCACATCGACCAGATCCTCATCGCGCTCGCCCATCCCCGCGATGATCCCCGAACAGGGGGACAGGCCCGCCTGCTGGGCACGCCGTACGGTATCGACCCGATCGCCGTAGGTATGGGTGGTGCAGATGTCGGAGTATCTCCCATCGGCGGTGTTCAGGTTGTGGTTGTAGGCATACGCACCCGCCGCCCGCAGTCGCTGCGCCTGGCCGTCAGCCAGCAGGCCCAGGCACGCGCAGACCTCGACCTTCGGGTGCTCGGCCTTGATCGCGCCGATGACGGCGGCGACGCGATCAATGTCCCGGTCGGTGGGCCCGCGCCCGCTGGCGACCAGGCACACTCGCCGCGCGCCGCCCGAGATGCCCGCCCCAGCCAACGCGGTCGCCTCATCAGGTTTAAGCCAGGTGTACTTCAGGATCTCAGCACCCGACCCGAGCCGCTGCGAGCAGTAAAAACAATCCTCCGGGCACAGCCCGCTCTTCAGGTTCACGAGAAAGTTCAGTTTCACGCGCGTGCCGAAGTAACGCCGTCGAACCCGGAACGCGGCGGCGATCACGTCCATGAGGTCGTCGTCCTCGCTCCGGAGCACGGTCAGGGCCTCCTCGCGAGTGGGTCGCTGACCGCCCAGAGCCTTGGCTGCGAGGGTGTTCACGGTCTCCAACATTTGCGCTCCTTCGGAGTGCTCGTGAGTGGCATTGAGTGCCAGCACACTGTTTCCCACTCACGACCGCAGCCGGGGCCGCAGCTCATGAGCGGCGGCCCCGGCTGCGGTATCTATGCGGGCGGCAAGCGAACGGGCGTGCGCGACGAGGCCCGCGACGTCCAGGCCGTACGGCGGCTCGGCGGTGTACGGGTCGATCCGGTCCGCGCCGCGGCGCAGCAACGTCACCGCCCCCTTCGGGTTGCCCCGCTGCACGTGGGTGAGGCCCACCGCGAGCTGCGCCAGACCCTGCCACAGCTCGCGGTGTTCCCCCGACGTGGCCTTCCACATCCCCTCGAACACCTCGTGGGCGGCAAAGGGGTACCCGTCGTCGAGCAGCCGCTGCGCTTGCGCCACCGCGTCGTCCGGGCTAAGCACGACATGCTCGGGAACGCGGTCCACCCCACGAGCGTCCCCACTAACCACCCCGCTAGGGACCCGGGGCAGCGGCCGGCCCTGAGCGTCGCGGGGGCGGGCGTTGCGGGCACGTCCGGCGGAGTCCCGGTCACGGCTGCCTGGGTCCCGGTCACGGCTGTCCATCCCCGCATCATGTCCGACATCAGCGTTCTGGAGTAAGAAACCCGCCGGACGCGGGCAAGATAGGGACATGGCCCAGCACCACCGCCGCCGCGAGTACACCGACCGGATCCGACTGGGCGGTTGTGCGCTGCCGGTCGTCAGCCCGGTCCGGCTCTACGTGTGTGGCATCACACCCTACGATGTGACTCATCTGGGGCACGCCAGCACGTTCGTGTGGGCGGATGTGGCTGCGGCGGTGCTTCGTCTGGCCGGGGCGGAGACCCTGACCTGCCGCAACGTCACCGACGTCGATGACGTGCTCACTCACGCGGCCCAGCGGCGCGGCCGGAACTTCGATGAATTCGCTCTTGAGCAGGAATACTTGTTCGGGCGGGACATGGCGGCGCTACGGGTGCGGCGGCCCGAATATGAGCCAAGAGCCCGCCACCACGTCGGGCGGGTCGTGCAGCTGGCCTTGGCGCTGCTGGCCACAGACCACGCCTACCAGCGCGGCGATACGGTGTACTTCCGAGGCTCTGGCGCGGCGGCCAAGACCGGGCTGACACTGGAAGACGCCACCGAACTCGCGACCGAGTTCGGTGATCGGCCCGCTGAGCTGGCCGGTGAGCTGGCCGGTGAGCTGGCCGGTGATCCAACCCGGGAGGACGCTTTCGACGTCCCGGTGTGGCGACCCTCCGCCGACGACGAGCCCGGCTGGCCCAGCCCTTGGGGGCGCGGACGACCCGGCTGGCATGCGGAGTGCGCCGCCATCGCACTGGGCGTGCACGGGTGCGCGGTGGACATTCTGGCTGGCGGCGCCGACCTCAGCTTCCCGCACCACGCTTACCAGGCAGCCATGGTCGAGGCGGCAACAGGCGTCGGCCCCTTCGCGCGGGCCGATTTCCCGGTCGGCACCGTCACGGTCGACGGCGCGAAGATGGCCAAGTCCACGGGGAATCTGGTGCTGGTCGCAGACCTGCTCGGCCAACACCCAGCAGCGGCGGTGCGGCTGCTGCTCCTCAACCGGCCGTGGCGGCGGGGCTGGGAGTACCGCCGCGGGGACATCGCCGCGCAAGAAAGTCAGCTCGAGAGGCTGTACTCGGCGGCCGGCAGATCATTGAGCTCGCGTGCCGGGTCGGACGCTCTCACCGCCGCACTGGTGGATGACTTCAATGTCCCAGCCGCCCTCGCGATCGGCGAAGAGTCCGGTGGTGAGGCGGCGCGGTTGGTGTTGCGCACCCTCGCTCTGGAGTAGCCATGATACGTACCCTCATCCTGCTCAGACACGCCAAGTCCGCCTGGCCGGAGGACATTGCGGATGTCGCCCGGCCATTGGCCTCCCGCGGCCTGCGAGACGCTCCGGCCGCTGGCCGCTGGCTGGCTGAACACGCTCCGAGAATCGACCTCGTTGTGTGTTCCACAGCGGTTCGAGCCGTACAGACCTGGGAGCTCGTTGGAGCTCAGATATATCCGACACCCCGAGTCCGCCACGACGAATCGCTTTACGGGGCATCCACTGAAGACCTGCTGACCACCACCAGGAAGCTTCCAGCCAACGTCTGGACAGCAATCCTGGTGGGTCACAATCCCGGACTCGAGACCTTGTTGACAGCGTTGACCGGAATCTATGAACTAATCAAGACATCGACGATAGCCATCATCACAACCACCGATGGGTGGGAAAGATCAGAACGAGGAGCGTGGAAACTGGAGACATTGACCACGCCACGCGGAAGGTAGCTGGTCACACTCCGCCGCGGAGAATGACTTCCTGACCTTCCCTGAGACCAGAGATGACCTGGGTACGAGTGTCACCGACGAGACCAGCTTGGAACCTCACTTGCTGCTGGGCGCCATTGGCATCAATGACAGTGACCGTACGTTGATCGCCACTTTTACGGATGGACGAATTGGGTACGGTGAGCACATCATCAACTTCGTTGGTCACCACGCGGGCCTCTGCGGTTTGACCGTCTTTGAGCCGCGGATCAGTCTCACCGAGAACGATGGTCACGTAGTAGTTGATGACGCTGGAGATGCTGCTGCCGGAGGGCGACACGGCAAGGACAGTGCCAGTACGGGAGAGATCAGGCAGCGCGTCGAAGGTGACAGTAGCCTTCTGGTTCGGGGCGACCTTCGAAGCGTCGGACTCCTCGAAAGGAACGATCACCTGGAAACTGTTCACGTTGTTAAGCACAATGAACTGGGTGCCACCAGGGCGAGCGGCACCGGTCGACGGGTTACCCAAGGAGCTGCTGCTGCTCGCGGTGGAGCCGTTGAGACCGGGAATGGGGGCAACGACACCGGGAGCGAGTGGGGTGGTGCCCGAACTGGCCTGCACGTACTCCCCGACCGCGCCATTGATAACCGAGACGGTACCGCCGACCGGCGCGTACAATACTGTGTTGTCCACGTTTCGCTGGGCGTTGGCAACCTGGGCCGCAAGATCAGAAACCAGGCCAGCCTGCTGATCAATGTTGAAAGGTCGGTTGGTCGAGTCGGACTGCAGGCTGTTCTGGGCGGTGATGACGTTCTGCAGGGCGGTCTGGACGCTGACCTCCCCTTGAGTGCGATCGACATTCTGCTTTTGCTGAGCCGCGACCAGGGTGGTCTTGTCCATGAAGAGCTGTTGGCGAGCGGCGGTTGCATTCGCCTGATCCTGCGCGATGTTGTTGCAAGCGGGGTTGCCGTTGCCGTTGCCGCCGACAGCGCTACCGGCCGGACCTGGCGCGGTGACGCCAGCGCTCACCGGGCCAACCTTCACCGGGTTGTCGACGCGGGCCTGCCCCGGCCCCACTCCGACCGACGAGTTGGGCCCCGAGCTGTTGCCGTTGCTGCCGTTAGTGGGCGCGGGAGGGGTGTACGGGATTCCCCCAGAGGCGGCGCAAGACACCTGGTCGGCCCTCAGCTGCTCGCGCACCTTATCGGCCTGGTAACCATCCAAGTCCACTTGCTTGTGAGCTCTTTCAGCAGCCGCCGCATCCGCGACAAGCTCCGCGTCGACCGACTGCTGTGTGGCGCCCACGACCTGCCGCGCCTGCTCGAGAGAGGCCTGATCACCCATGACGGTCGTGGCATTGACAGCTTGGCCCAATATTGCCTGCTGCGAATTGAGCTGACCCTGCAGCTGGTTCAAAGTCTGGCGAAGCAGGAAGTCATCTTCCCGGGCCAGTACCTGACCTGGAGTCACCCGATCGCCGACCTTGATCATTACTTGCTTGAGCTGCCCGTTCATCGGGAAGCCCAGATCCTGCTCCCGGATGGCCGACAACGAACCTGAGGCCGACACCATGTTGACCACCGTGCCGCGCTCCACCCGGCCGGTCGGCGGTGGGGCAGGTTCACTACCACACCCCACCGCCGCCGCACTAAGCAACGTAACCAGTCCAAAGGCTACCAACGCCCGGCCACCGGAGCGCCGAGCTGGAGCCAGCTCAGATGAACTGGTGAGAATCATGGTCACAGTGACTTCCCCCTGCATGTCTTCGGCTTCACGCTGTGCAACGCCTCAGACGGCGGGGAGTTACGGGGTTCCGAGTGTCGGTGCGGTCACGCCAGCTGGGTTACTGGAATCGGAGGGCTTCGATGGGTCGCAGACGCGCGGCACGGTTGGCCGGGTAGCCACCGGCGATGAGTCCGATCGCGAGGCTGATCCCGAACGAGATCACCACCGAGGAGATGGTCACAGCGGGCGCGAAGGTGGCGAAGGTGGGGCCGAAGGCGGGCGCGACGGCCGCACCAAGGAGCGACAGCCCCACGCCGACCAGGATCCCGATAACCCCGCCCAAACCGGCCAGCACGAGAGACTCTATGAGGAACTGCTCAAGAATCGCACGCCTGGTCGCCCCGATCGCCTTACGAATGCCGATCTCGCGAGTTCGTTCGGTGACCGAGACCAGCATGATGTTCAGGACTCCGATGGCACCAACGAACAGGGAAATCGCCGCGACAGCGGCGGTGAACAAGGTGAGGATGTGCAGGATCTGGTTGAAGGTGTCGAGCCGACTGCGCAACGATTGGACCTCGAAGTCCCGGTTCGCGGGGTCCTTGATCCGGTGCCGGTCGCTGAGGATGCGGATCACGTCGTTCTCGGCGGCGGGCACGGCGTTGGCTTGGGCGGCTTGCACGATGATCTGGTTGACCTTGTCGCCGCCACCGAAGACGTAGCGTCGCACGGTGCTCAGCGGCATGACCGCAGCGCTGTCACCTGGCTCACCGACGGTCTGCATCACACCAATGACCCGGAAGCTCTGGCGGTTGATCCGAACCGTGCGATTCAGCGCGACCGCGGGATCGTCGCCGAAGAGATACGTGGCCACGCTGGGACCGAGCACCACCACTCTGGCCGCCGAGCGGACCTGGGCCGCATCGAAGAACGAGCCCGCCGACAGGTCCTGGTTGTTCACGTCCAGCCAGCGCTCGGTGGAACCGACGATGCCCGCCCGGAATCGGTAGTCGTTAGTCTCGGCCAACGCTTTGCCGGAAATAGCCGGAATCACGGCGGCGATTTTCCCCGACAACGACGGGTCCGCCAACGCCGCGACATCGGCGTCGATCAGATCCTTAGGGGCGGCGCCGCCGGGGATATCACCGGTCGACGGCACAATGGTGATCAAGTTTGCCAGCGGCTGGATTTTCTCATTGACCGAGGACTGCACCCCGTTGCCGATGGCGACCAGAAAGATCACCGCAGAGACACCGATAATGATGCCAAGCATGGTCAACAGGGAGCGCAGCCGGTTGGCGCGCAATCCGCGCAGCGCGATGCGCACCGCCTCTCGCAGGTTCACGCCGTGGCCCCCGTCCGGTTCCGCTGCACCTGGTCACTCACGATGTGCCCGTCGCGCATCCGCACGATCCGCTTGGCGAAGCTGGCGACCTCCGCTTCATGCGTAATGATCACGACCGTGCGGCCGGCGTCATTCAGGGCACCGAGCAACTTCAAGATCTCGGCGCTGGCGACGGTGTCGAGGTTGCCGGTGGGCTCGTCGGCGAGCAGGATCGCGGGATCGTTGATCAGCGCCCGGGCAATCGCCACCCGCTGCTGCTGACCGCCGGAGAGCTCATTAGGCATGTGCTTCTGACGGTCGCCCAGCCCGACCTGCTCCAGCGCGAGCCGGGCCGGGTTGCGCCGAGACCGCACCCCGGCGTACACCAAAGGCAGCTCGACGTTGCGGATCGCCGTGGTGCGCGAGACCAGGTTGAACGACTGGAACACGAACCCGATCTTTTTGCTGCGGATCTTGGCCAGCTTGTTGTCGGACAGCCGGCTCACGTCGGTGCCGTCGAGCAGGTATCGTCCGCTGCTCGGGGCGTCCAGACAACCCAGGATGTTCATGAGCGTGGTCTTGCCCGACCCGGACGGGCCCATGATGGCGACCATCTCACCGTCATCGATGGTCAGGTCGACCCCGTGCAGGGCCCGTACCTCGACCTTGCCCATCCGATAGATTTTTGTGAGATCCTCAAGCTGAAGCATCTCCCACTCCCCCCTACCTGTCACTCACACTCGCACGCACGCGATCCACGGTGAGACGCTACCGCGTCACACACGTTACGGAAAGTACGCGAGCGCGGCCATACGAGTGATCACGGCGTCATCAGGTGTCCTTGATCGCCCAACAACTCCACGAGCGGCCGCAGCGTGGCGGGAATTTCGGTGTCACTCAGCTCTACCTGCCGCTCGCGGCCGCCCTGCTCGGCACGGACTTCGTAGCGGAAGCGGTCCGCACCGGTAGGCGCGGTGGGCAATCGACCCCAGGGCAGGTTCCGCAGCGCGGCCTCGGCGCGGATCGCGTCAGCGGCACCGAGATCAGCGGTGTCCAGAGTGGCGTGCAGGGCAATCCCGGCGAGGCCACCGCGACGAGTCACGGATACGCGCATGCGCTCCAGTGTCACTCATGTCGCCCCTTACAGCGCGAGCTTGACCGCTTCCCAACCCTGCGCCACCGCGTGGGTTTGGTCACTGGTCGCACCGTAGTCCTGCCGAGCGTGACGCAAGGTGATCCGCGCGAAGTCACGGAAGGTCGCGTTGGGCCGCAGTCGCGGGTCTGTCAGCGCGGCGTACCAGATCGGCCCAGCGGCATCCCAGGCGTGCCCACCGAGGGTGGTGGCCACCACGTAGAAGGCGTGGTTGGGGATGCCCGAGTTGAGGTGCACGTCGCCGCCCCGCAGGTAGCCGCTCATGTCCGCTGGCTGCTCGTCGTAGGGGTTGGCGGTGCCGGGTTGCTTCATCGACCGCAACGCCGGGCGCAGGGCCGGGCCCGCGATGTCCGCCCCGATGAGCCAGTCGGAGCTGTGCACGTCCTGGCCCAAAGCATGCTGTTTGACCTGAATTCCGAACACGTCGGACACCGACTCGTTGAGCGCCCCAGACTGCCCCGAGTAGGTCAGGTTCGCCTCATTCTGGGTGACGCCGTGGGTGAGCTCGTGGCCGATGACGTCGATCCCCGCCGTGGTCTGGGTGAGGATTCGGCCGTCGCCGTCGCCGAAGAACATGTGGCCGGCGCCGTCCCAGAACGCGTTGTCGTAGCGCTGCCCGTAATGCGTCAAACCGGCCAAGGGCATGCCGGCGCCGTCGATGGAGTCGCGCTCGAACACCGACCAGTAGAACGAATACGTGGCACCAAGGCCGTCATAGGCCTGGTTGGCCGCCTGGTCCCCGCACGGCCCTTGACCTTCCACCCGCATGACGACACCGGGAGTCTGGGACTCGCTGTGCCGCTGGTCATAGATGCTCCGTTGCGGCTGGCCGCCAACCCGGCCGAAGGTGACCGGCCTCGGCGACCGGAGCGCGCTCGCGGCGGACTCAGCGCGGGCCAGCCGGAAGCGACCGTCAAGAGCCAGCGTGCTCAGTGCGGCATTGCGCAGCGCGTCGTCCGCGGAGCGAGCCAGCCGGTACAGCAGGCCGGGAGGCAGGATGCAGTGCCGTGCGCAACGAGCAGTCATGAGTCGGATCGCCTTTGTCATCTCGGGTGGCTGGTCGACGCCGGGAGACTAGCCGCCGGGCGTCGAGCGCCGCACACCGACACGCGGATGCTGGGCGCACCGTCCGCGCGGGGCCGGGAACAGTGCGACGCTGGCCACGGCTCCGCGCGCAGTGACGGGAAGATGACGGGAGATTGCATCGTGGAGCAGAGCCAGATTCTGGCCGTAGACGGCGAGGGCGCCTTCTGGGACGACCGGTCTGATCTCGTGACCGGCCTGCGGGAGACCCCGCCGAGGGTGCCCGCCTACCTCGGGTACGACTCGGTCGGATCGGACCTGTTCGAAGAGATCACCGAACTGCCGGGCTACTACCCCACCCGGGTCGAGCACGGGCTGCTGCAGCGACACGCCGAGGAGATCGCCGGCCTGATCGAGTGCGGGCGGATCGCGGAATTGGGCAGTGGGAGCGCTAAGAAGACCCGCGTGCTGTTGACGGCCTGCGCCAAGCGCCGTGCGACCACCTACCTCCCCATCGACGTCAGCCGCGAGATGCTGGTGAGCAGCGCACGCGAGTTGACCACCGAACTACCCGACCTGCGGGTGCGGGGACTGTGGGGCCGGTACGAGGCGGGGCTAGCCTGGCTGCGCGACAACGAAACCGAGCCGGTGGTGGTGGCCTTCCTGGGGAACAACCTGGGCAACACCACGCTCGAGGAACGCGACGGCTTGCTTTACCGGATCGCGGACACGCTCCGGCCCGGTGACGGCTTCCTGGTGTCGGTCGACTTGCAGAAGCCGGCCGAGGTGCTCGAAGCCTGTTATAATGACCCGCTCGACCGGTCAGCCTTCGCGCGGTTTCGGCTCAACCACCTGACTCATCTCAATCTGCGCTTCGGCGCCGATTTCGTGTTAGAGTATTTCTATCCTCGGGCGCACTACAATTCCGCGACCACCACGGTTCAAGCGCACCTTTACGCCACCGAGGACCAGAATGTCACGCTCAGCGAGCTGGGCCTCGAGCTGGTTCTACGACGTGGCGCCTCGCTGAACGTGGGTTTTTCCGCTAAGTTCCACCGTCCCCAGTTCGTGGCCGACGTCTCCGCGCGCGGCTTCGATCTCAGTGCGCAGTGGATCGACGCGGTGTGGCAGTACGGCATCTTCTTGTTCGTCCGCTCGGCATGATCGCCACGATCTGAAGCTGAAAAATGTTTGGCCCGGTCGCATTCCAGGTATATTAAGATCGTGCTACTCCGGCCCCTGGGGGTGTATCGAGCTGATAGCGATACTTTTTTGTTGATCGATGTCCTGCGGGAAGGTGGTTACGCGGCTGGCCGCCGTGTCCTGGACATCGGCTCGGGCACCGGAGCGCTGGCGCTGGCCGCCGCCCGAGCCGGCGCCGCCTCGGTCACCGCGGTGGACCTGTCGCTGCGGTCAGTGGCGGTCACCTGGCTCAACAGTCGCCTGCACGGTCTCCCGTGCACGGTGCGCCGGGGCGACCTGTGCGGGCCCGTGGCGGGTCAGCGTTTCGACCTCATCATGGCCAACCCGCCCTACGTCCCCGCGGCCACGAACCTGCTACCCCGGCATCGGATCACTCGCTGCTGGGACGGCGGCCTCGACGGACGCGCCGTGCTGGACCGCATCTGCGCCGAAGGACCCGCCCTGCTCGCGCCCGGGGGCATGATGCTGCTCGTCCACTCCGCCGTGTGCGATGACGAGGCCACCCTGAGCCGCCTCGCCGACGCGGGCTTGCAGGCTGAGGTTCTCACCCGGTGCGTGGTGCCCTTCGGCCCGGTCATGCGGCTACGCGCGGCCATGCTCGAGACCCGCGGACTCGTCGAGCCTGGGCAGCGTAATGAGGAACTCGTGGTCATCGGAGCGCGACGTGTCCACTGAGCCCGTCCGGCGCCAGGTCACGTTGACCGATGACGGGCCCGTGCTGGTGCACGGTCCCGTCGAGGTCGTCTTGGCCGACGGGCGGAGGGTAACCTCCGACCGAGCCGTCACCGCCCTGTGCCTGTGCCGCCGCAGCGGCCGATATCCGTTCTGTGACACCAGCCACCGCCGACGAGTACGCACCAGACCGGCCCGTGATGCGGATTCTGAGGAGCCAGGATGTTGAACGCCACCGTCACCGCACCCGCTCTTCCGGCACCGCGCGGCCCGCTGTCCACCGCCGTGCTCGACACGTTGCGCACTACGACCGCAGCCTCCTCTGTGGCTCAGGGGGTGCTCCAGCAGGCTGATCCGTACGGGGATGATCTGCAGCTAGCGCTGTACTGCTGCTATGAACTGCACTATCGAGGGTTCGCCGGGGTTTCCGAGGACCTGGAGTGGGACCCGGACCTGCTCGGGCTGCGTCGGCGCCTGGAACAGGTCTTCCTGGCCGCGCTGCGGGCCGACGTCCCCGGCGGGAGCAGCGTCGCCGCCGAGATCGATGCGCTGCTGGTGGAGCCGGTGCACGCCCGGGGCGTCTCGCACCACCTGCGGGATGCCGGGCAGCTCTGGCAGTTGCGCGAATACGTCGCGCAACGCTCGCTGTACCACCTCAAGGAGGCCGACCCGCAGGCATGGGTCATCCCCCGGCTGATCGGGCCAGCCAAGGTGGCGCTGGTCACCGTCGAGCACGACGAGTACGGCTCGGGCAACCCAGCACGCATGCATGCCAAGCTGTTCGCCGAGATGATGACCGAGCTCGAACTCTGCACCGAGTACGGCACCTACCTTGATGCCGCGCCGGCCGCCACCCTGGCAGAGATCAACTTCATGTCACTGTGCGGGTTGCACCGCAGCCTGCGCGGGGCGCTGATCGGCCAGTTGGTCGCCGCCGAGCTAGCGTCTTCCCCCAGCTCAGCTCGACTGGTCCGGGCCATGCGCCGGCTAGGTTGCGGGCCCATAGCCCGTGAGTTCTTCGCCGAGCACATTGAGGCCGACGCGGTGCACGAGCAGCTCGTCCGGCATGGTGTGATCACGCCACTGCTCGCGGCCGAACCCGAGCTCGCCAGCGACGTGGTATTCGGCATCCAAGCCAGCACCCTGCTGGGCGACCGGTTTTCCGATCTCCTGCTGACCCGCTGGACCCAGGGCCTGCCAACGCTACGCACCCCCCTCCGCTAGCTCCCACACTCCCCCGCCCGGTCTCATGAATGCTTGTGCACGTCCCACCGACAACGAGGCCGGGCGAGCTGGTGGAGGCGCTCGCGGCCCAGCACGGTCTGAGCGAGGTCCGGCTCGGCCAGCACGGGGGGGAACTCGTGGTGACCGCAGGTGCTGATCGTGACTACTTCGATCTGGTGCGGTTTGAGCTGGAACTGGAGAACCTGCTGCGGGGACGGGTGCGGGTGGTGTCCAGCGGAGCACCCGGAGCGCGGACCCGCGAGTCGCTGCGGCCGGACAACGCCGCGGCGCGAGCGAACCCGATGGGTTACTCGGATTCGCTCTGGAGGCACTAGACGAGATCGACACCCTCGCCGGTCACGGTCTCCAGGAGTTCGCGGGCAGCCTGGACCGGCAGCGCGCGCTGGCGTTCCGCAGGATAGCGCTCGGAAGCGCGCTGAGGACTACACCCGCAGGGCTCAGCTGCCAGCCCTACGGGAACCGTTGTCTTCTCCGATCAGATTTCCGTGATCGGCTTGTGCATCAGGCTCTGACCCGAATCCGCGAGTAGTGGGGCGACACGGCCGGTGGTTGGTGATGGGTGCCGCTGTGGCCTGGGATGATGTCGGTTGCGATTCAACAAAACATCTCAGGGAGAGGACACCCATCGGGTGGATACGTTACGGGATATGCGTCGGTTGCGGCGGTGGGTGCGGGTCGGCGCGCCGGATGAGTCGCTGACTCGGGTGTCGGGGATGGTCGCGGTGACTGAGTTGGTCCACCGGTTGGGCATGATCAGGTTGTTGGATGCGGCGATCGGTCCGATCAAGGCTCGTGGTCGGGGATTTAGCGGTGGGCAGTTGCTGGTCGGGTTGGCGTGCGCGCAGCTGGCTGGGGAAGGCTTTCTGGTCGGGCTGGACCGGCAGCGCGCTGATGTGGCTGGTCAGGTGCTGTCGCCGGTGGCCGGGTTGAGCTCGACCACCGCGGCTGGGCTGGCGCGCAGGGTCACCGAGGGGCAGTGGCGCGCGGTGGAGACCGGGATCGGCGGGGTTCATACCGCGATGCTCGCGGCGTTGCCACCGGAGCGGGCGGCGGCGTTGCGCGAGGAGGTCACCATCGATCTGGACACCACCGATGTGGAGGTGTACGGGCGCAAGAAACGGGGGGTCGCGTTCAACTACCAGGGGCAACGCTGTGGGCGCCCGCACGTGGCGACTTGGGCGCAGACCGCGACGGCGCTGGCCGCGGACCTGATGTCCGGTGACGAGGACCCCCGCGGCCACGCCCCGGAGTTGTTGCGTCGGGCGCTGGCCGCGCTGCCGGCCGCGGCGCGCTCGGGGCGGGTTCGGCTGCGTGCTGACGCCGGCTACTTCGCGGGGGCGCTGGCCCGGGCCGCGCTGGCCGCCGGTGTGGAGTTCGCCATCGGCGCCAAACGCATCGCGCCACTGTGGCGACTGCTCACCGGCCTGGTCGAGACCGACTGGACCGACGCCATTGACATGCCCGGCGCGCAGGTCGCGGTCACCGACTACAGCCCGGACTGGTGGCCGACCACGACCCGGCCGCTGATCCGCCGGGTCCGCCTGGACATCACCGCCGGGCAGGTCTCGACCGACCCCCGCTCCCGGCGCCGCCGCACCCCGCACCCCGACCAGCGCGCCCTGCCCCTCACGGCGCTGGCCGAGCTCGACGCGGTGTACGGCTACTCGTTCATCGTGACCAACCTCGACGTCTCCACCCCAACCAAAACCACCGCCATCGAACACTGGTACCGGCACCGCACCGAGATCGAGAACGTGTTCCGCGACGCCAAGCACGGTGCCGCGCTACGCCACCTCCCCTCGGGACACCCCGAGGTCAACACCGCGTGGATGTGGGGCGCGCTCCTCGCGACCAACATCGCCGGCTGGCTCCACCACCTCACCGCCACCCCCGGACCCCACGGGCGACTACTCGGCCACGGCGTCCGCGAGGGCCAAGCCATGATCGCCACACCGCGACAAAAACTGATCCGCGTACCCGCCCGCCTCATTCATCACGCCGGTGCGCTCGACCTGCGCCTCCCACCGGGACACCACCTGCTCGAAAAGATCCTCGCCCGCCTCCGCGCACTCCCAAAAACGTCCTGACCAGGCCCAACAGCCCCGAGCGCACCGGAACCCGCCACCCGAGGCGCCACTCGGGCCTGTGGGCCGCCACAAACCCAAAACACACCCCCAAAAAGATCAACAATCCTGGGGTGAGATCAATTCGGCGCTAACTCGCGGATTCGGGTC
>JBDTAX010000162.1:0-9083 GCA_039924425.1 Pseudonocardiaceae bacterium | reverse complement strand
CGGGCGGTGGGCTCGCCGACCTCGGCCACGCACTCGTCCCAGTGCTCGGCCAGGTTGGCGCACCACCGCTGGAGCGTCAGCGCGTAGTGCTCCCGCAGGTGCTCTTCATGGCGCACGTCGAAGCCAGCGTCCAGCGCCGCGCTGATGATCTTTCCGATGCTGGCGAGCTCGCCGTCCGGGAACACGTAGCGATCGGTGAACACGTCGACGTGGGCTGGCTTGCGGTTGTGCGGGTGGGTGATGCAGTGGTTGAGCAGCCGCCCACCCGGGCGCAGCTTGCCGAGCAGCAGCACGAAGTACGACGGGTAGCTGCGCACCCCGACATGCTCCATGAGTCCGATCGAGCTCACCGCGTCGTAGTCGCGCCCGGGGGCGTCCCGGTAGTCCAGGTGGCGCACCTCAGCGAGCTCGGCCAGACCCTCCTGGTGGATCGCCCGCTGCGCCCAGCGGGCCTGCTCCGCGGACAGCGTGACGCCCAGCGCGCGGACCCCGCGGCGAGCGGCGTGGCGCACCATGCCACCCCAGCCGCAGCCGATGTCGAGCAGCCGCATCCCAGCTCGCAGCCCCAGCTTGTCGGCGATCAGTTCGTGCTTGCGCTCCTGGGCCTCTTCCAAGCTGGCCTCGGGGTGCTCGAAGACGGCGCAGGTGTAGGCCATGGACGGGCCGAGCACCAGTTCGTAGAAGCGGTTGGAGACGTCGTAATGGTGGTGCACCGCCTCGGAGTCGCGGTGTCGGGAATGCGCCCACCCCTCGATCGTCCGACGCCACCGGGGCGGCGCTTCCTGGGCTGGCGGTGGCACCGGGCGCAGCCGCCCCCAGCCCAGCGAGCGGGTGATCAGCGCGAGCTCGGCCATGGTCGGGCGCCGAAAGCGCAGCTCGTAGGCCATCAGGCGCATCGCCTGATACGGGTCCCCGGGGTGCACCCCCTCGGCGCGCAGGTCACCGGCGATGTAGGCGCGGGCCAGGCCGAGATCACCCGGCGCGGTAAACAGGTAGGTGGCGCCGCGCGGGGTGGCCAGGTGCAGGCTGATCTCGGCGTCGGGCGGGCCGGTGGCGCTGCCGTCATAGGCGGTGAACCGGACCGGCAACCGGCCATCGGTGAGCAGCTCCACGATCCCCGCCAGCGACAGCGGATCCTCCTTCGCCGGAGCCGTCGCCACAGTCGAGCGCCGGAAGGTCGTCATCGGTGTCGCACCGCCTTCGCGTAGAGCTCCGCCAGCCGCTGGTCGGGATCGTAGCGCCGCTTGAGTGCGTCGTAGCGTTCGCCGCCGTAGCGGTTGTGGAACTCCTCCCTCGAGTAGAAGGAGTCCGAGTACAGCGACTTGTGCCCGCCCACCGCGCTCACCTGCGCCTCGATTGCCCGGTTGGTGTCGTTGCCGGTCCCGCCGGGGGTGACCGGCACGCTGGACCAGAAGCCGACGTTGACGTAGTCCCGGCCGGGTTCCAGCGGATACAGTGGCCACTCGCGCGTGTCTCGCAGCCGCAACGGGCACAGCCAGACCGGCTCGATGGCGACGTGCTCGGTGAACCAGCGCAGGAACTCCGCGGTGCGCTCCAGCGGGATCTCGACGTCCTGGATCACCCGTTCCCGGCGCGGGCGGCCGTGCCAGTGCTCCATCCGGTTTTCCAGGTCGACGCGGGTCGCCAGCTTTACGATCTTCCAGTACACGTCGCTGCGTCGCAGCCGGGCCGGCCAGAGGCGCCGGATCACCGGGTGCTGGACACCGAAGGCCACCGAGCACCAGAACCAGTCGGTGTCCCACCGCCACAGGTAATCGTGGATGCTCAGCACGTCGCGATGGCGCCGCTGGATCGAGCGGTAGTAGATCTGCGTTCCAGTGTAGTCGCTGGCCGGGCCGGCATGCTCGGTGCGGGCGCCCAGCGTCAGATAAGACTCGGTGGGGGAGAACAGCACACCGTCGAGGTAGTCGACGTGCTCGCCGTCCCACTCGCGGGTCGCCGTGATCCTCGCGATCGCTGAGCACAGCTCGTCCAGGTCCTCGAAGCGCACGTGTCGCAGCGCGACGTGGGTGCCCACCGGTTCCAGCTCGATGCGCAGCCGGGTGGCGTAGCCCAGGGTGCCGTACGAGTTGGGGAATCCCGCGAACAGGTCGTCACCCGGGGTGGCGGTGACGACCTCGCCCGTGCCGGTGAGCACGTCGAACTCCAGCACCGACTCGTGCGGCAGGCCGTTGCGGAAGGACGCCGCCTCGATGCCCAGCCCACTCACCGCCCCGCCCAGTGTGATCGTTTTAAGCTGTGGCACGACCAGCGGGGTCAGGCCATGGGGCAGCGTCGCGGCGACCAAATTCTCGTAGGTGCACATGCCGGCGACGTCGGCGGTGCGGGCGGCCGGGTCCACCCGCAGCACCCCGGTCAGGCCCGAGACATCCAGCCCGGGGCCCGCCGCGGCGCGGGACCGGAACAGGTTCGACGTCGGCTTGGCAAGCCGCACTGGCGAGCCTGCCGGGATCGCGCGGTAACTGGCTTGCAGTCGCCGCACGGCATCGTGATGGCGGCGTCCCTCCCCGGTTAGCTGCACATGCCCTAGGCTACGACCAAACCTGGCCCGACCGCACTGGTTTCCGCCAGGCCCAGATGACAGGCCCAGACGAGAGTCTCAGACGAGAGTCTCAGACGAGAGGAGCCGTGGTGCAACCCGGTGGAGCGCCTGACATGCAAATGATCATGCAGCAGGCTCAGAAGATGCAGCAAGAGCTGATGAGCGCGCAGGCCGAGCTCGCGCAGGCAGAGGTCACGGGGCAGGCTGGTGGTGACCTGGTTTCGGTCACCCTGGCCGGATCCGGGGAGGTTCTCAGCGTGACGATCGATCCGAAGGTGGTCGATCCCGAGGACGTGGAGACCTTGCAGGACCTTGTGGTGGGGGCGATGGTCGACGCGCACCGCGCTTTGCAGGAGCTCACCCAGCAGAAGATGGGTCCGTTGGCCAGCGCGCTCGGTGGTCCTGGCGGAGGTTTCGAGCTGCCCGGCATGTGAGCCCCGCTGGCCCAGGCGGCATGATGGCTGGCGTGTACGAAGGAGTCGTCCAGGATCTTATCGATGAGTTGGGGCGGCTGCCCGGCGTTGGCCCCAAGAGTGCCCAGCGGATGGCCTTCCACCTGCTGGCCGCCGATCCGGCTGATGTGACGAGGCTGCAGGAGGCGCTGGCGCGGGTCAAGGACGGGGTGGTGTTCTGCGCTGTCTGCGGCACGGTGTCCGAGAAGCAGACCTGCCGGATCTGCGCTGATCCGCGTCGCGATCCGCGACTGGTCTGTGTGGTCGAGGAGCCCAAGGACGTGCTCGCGGTGGAGCGCACTCGTGAGTTCACTGGCCGATACCACGTGTTGGGCGGGGCGCTCGATCCACTGTCCGGCGTTGGCCCCGATCAGCTGCGGATCCGGGAACTGCTCATCCGGATCGGTTCCGCGGAGATCACCGAAGTGATCATCGCGACGGATCCCAACACCGAGGGCGAGGCCACCGCCACTTATCTGGCGCGGATGCTGCGGGATTTTCCGGGTTTGTCGGTGACCAGGCTCGCCTCTGGCCTACCGATGGGTGGGGACTTGGAGTTCGCCGACGAACTCACCCTCGGTCGCGCGCTGTCCGGCCGCCGCCCACTCTGACACCGCTCGTGAGTGCGTAAACAGTGTCATGACACTGTTTACGCACTCACGAGCGCGCTAGCGCAGGCCGCTAGCGCATGGCGCGGTTCACCGCCGAGACCACCGCGTTGAGTGAGGCGGTGAGGATGGATCCGGACAGACCGACCCCCCACAGGATCTCCTCGCTGACGCTGCACTCGACATATGCCGCCGCCGCGGCGTTGTCACCGGCTGCCATCGCGTGCTCGAAGTAGTCGAGCACCCGGACGTCGAAGCCCAGTGTGGCCAGAGCATCCACGAAGGCCGCGATGGGGCCGTTGCCTGATCCGCTGATCTGGCGTTCCTCGTCCTCCACCAGCACGGTGGCGCGGATCTCGTGCTGGCCCTCGCCGTCATCGGTCAACCGGTGGCGCAGCACGCGCAGCGGTGTGCGCCGGTCCAGGTAGTGCTCCGCGAAGATATCCCGGATCTGTTGCGGCGAGACCTCGCCACCGTCGGCGTCGGTATGCTGCTGGATGATCCGGGAGAACTCGATCTGCAGCCGGCGGGGTAGATCCAATTGGTGCTCGGCCTTCATCACATAGGCGACGCCCCCCTTGCCCGACTGCGAGTTCACCCGGATCACGGCCTCGTAGCTGCGCCCGACGTCTTTGGGGTCGATGGGCAGGTACGGCACCTCCCAGCGGTGCTCTTCGACGCCGACGCCGACCGCGGCGGCATCGGCTCGCATCGCCCGCAAGCCCTTGTTGATCGCGTCCTGATGGCTGCCGGAAAACGCGGTGTAGACCAGATCGCCCCCGTAAGGATGGCGCTCAGACACCGGAAGCTGGTTGCAATACTCCACCGTGCGGCGAATCTCGTCGATGTCGGAGAAGTCAATCTGGGGGTCGATACCCTGGCTGAACAGGTTCATTCCTAGCGTCACCAGGCACACGTTTCCGGTGCGCTCCCCATTGCCGAACAGGCAGCCCTCAATGCGTTGCGCGCCAGCCTGGTAGCCCAGCTCAGCGGCGGCCACGGCGGTGCCGCGGTCATTGTGCGGATGCAGTGAGAGGATCACCGCACCGCGCCTTTCCAGGTTGCGGTGCATCCACTCGATGGAGTCGGCGTAGATATTCGGGGTGGCCATCTCGACGGTGGCCGGCAGATTCAGGATCACCGGCGCGTCCGGGGTGGGCTGCCAGATGTCGGTGACCGCGTTGCACACCTCAGCGGCGTAGCTCAGCTCGGTGCCGGTGTAGGACTCTGGAGAATATTCGAACCGGAAGTCGGTGTCGGAGTACTTGCCCGCGTACTCCAGGACGATCTCGGCCGCGGATGTGGCGATCTTCTTGATCCCCTCGCGCTCCTCCTGGAAAACCACCCGGCGCTGCAGGATCGATGTCGAGTTGTAGATGTGCACGATCGCTTTATGTGCGCCGTGCAGGGCCTCGAAGGTGCGCTCAATCAGCTCGGGCCGGCACTGTGACAGCACCTGGATGCGCACGTCCTCCGGCACCGCGTTCTCGGTGATGATCTTGCGGACGAAGTCGAAATCGGTCTGGCTGGCGGATGGGAACCCGACCTCGATCTCCTTGTAGCCCATCCGCACCAGCAGCTCGAACATGCGCCGCTTGCGGACGGGGCTCATCGGGTCAATCAGGGCCTGGTTGCCGTCTCGCAGATCCACCGCGCACCACAGCGGCGCCCGGCTGATCGTGACGTCGGGCCAGGTGCGGTCCGGCAGGCACACCGGTTCCACGGTCTGGGCGAAGGGTCGGTAGCGGTGCACGGGCATCGCGCTGCCGCACTGGAGGTTCCACGGGGCCTGGGGAGTCATCTTCTGCTTCTGCGCTCTCTGGTAAGCCGGCTAACCGGGGAGGTTCGACCGGCGGATGCGCGCGGGCGACTCCGCGACGGGGGGCCAGTCGTTGTCAGACCCCGTCGCGGCAGCGAAGCAGGAGGGCGCATGCCACGTGGCCACGGTAGCCGGGGTCACCTAGCGGTGCGCGACCGCCCTCCCGGATGTCGGGAGGGCGGTCGCGCACATTTCTGGGCATCAGTCTGAGGGCATGCCTGGGACCAGTTTTGGGCACCGCTGCCGGTCGCATGGTCACCGAGCATCCTGTGAACATCCTGTGAGCATGCGGCACACCTGGTGTCACCCGTGGCAGACTTGGTGGCATGGGCTCCAGCACTACGTCGGTCCGTCGAAGGCGAGCCGGGATCGCCGCGATCCTCGCGAGCGTGATCCGGCTGGTGGGAGGGCTCTTCGTCCTGATCCTGGTTGCGCATGTGCTGCTGACGTTGGGTCATGCGAACCCCGCCAACGACATCACCAGGTTTGTGGCGCACTGGGCGGGCCGTCTCCAGCTGGGCTTCCGCGGTCTGTTCACCCCGGCGGACGCCAGGGAGCGCCTCGTGATTGGCTACGGTCTCGCCGCAGCCTTCTGGCTGGTGGTGACGTGGGTGTTGGTACGTCTGGTGCGGCGACTGGACTGATCTTGCTCGGCCACCGTGCACAGGCGCTCGCCGGGCCTCATACGTGCATCCTGATGGTTATTTCGGGTGAACGATGCAATATTCACCCATTGGAGATTCTAGCTAACTGAACGTAGTTTTTGGTCGTGAGTCCCGCTCAAACTCGGTATGTAACTTCCAGGTTACCGCGAAAGTTCTCACGGTCGGTAACTGCCCACGCGATGCTTCGTAGGGCGCGAACCATGGTCTTTCCGGTCTCCGTGGAACGGGTCACCCACCGCGACCGAACCTGTTCGAAGTGTTATTTCAGCAGGTCAACCAGGTTTTTATGATCATCAATCTGGCGCGGGGAACCACGTCGCGGCGGTCGTTGGTGGCGGATACCGGCACGTTCACCGCGCTCGGCGGGGTTGGGGAGCGGAAGCCGCCACTACCCTGCGTCTACACGGTCACCCACTTGCTTTCTTGGTCGACTTCCTTCAGGCTGCCGCGTACCTGACGGGAGCAGCTGCCCCGGGGAGGCGTGTTGAGAAAGGAGGCCGTCCCAGCGGCGTCGGCCGTTGCGGCGACACTCATCTGTACCGCCGCGACTTCCCGCCCAGCACGCTTCCCTAGCATGAAAAATCCTGCACTAAGGAAGCGGTGGTGGAGTTGGCTAGAACGGATGCTCGATCCAGGGGATCTGGAGGAGCTGGACTGTTCAATGTTGTCAGCGTGGTGATCCTCGTCGTCGGTGTCGTGGTCATCGGAATAGCGGCTGCGCTGCTCGCCCGGACCCTGGCAGCGGCGCAGAGCATCGACAAGAAGGCGCAGACCATCTCTGGTGGCGCCGGAAACATTGATGTCGCGACCAACTCGGTCGTCCAGTTGAATCGGACCAATGAGCTTGCGGCCTCGATCTTGCAGAGCGCTAAGCCGCTGCAGGGCCTGCTTAACACCGCCGACTCCGCGGCCAGCGCTATTGACGGTGTCGCTAAGTCGATCAATGCCACGGCGGGAACCATCAACGGCTCTGCCGCGACGATCAACGGCACGGCGCAGACCATCAACGGTAGCGCTAAGTCAATCAACGCCAACGTCGGCACGATCAACGGCACGGCCTTCGCGATTAACAGCACGGCGAAGGGCATCAACGCCCGGGCCGCGGCCATCCTTGACGTTGCGCAGCGGATCCGCGTTGATGCGTCCAACATTAATGATGCCGTGTCCGGGACGATCTCCATCGCCCGGAACATCAAGATTGACAGTGGCAACATCGTCAACCAGGCGATCAACGCGGAGCTGACTGCCCGTTGCATCGACGCCAAGGTTCGCCTGAACCTCATCAACCCACCGTCGCCGCGCTGCTAGGAGGATCGAAGATGACAACACAGCAGTTCTCTAGAACGTCGGCGACTATCCCGCCTCCCGCCAGTGCCAGCTCGTTCGCTCGCTTTTTGTGGATCTTCACAACGCTCGGGCTCATCGTCGTCATCGTCGTCATCGGCTTCCTGATCGGCATCGTCAGGGCGCTCGAGTCGATCGACAACGGGTTGTTCACAGCGTCGAGCTCGGTGACCGGCGCCACGGGCAACGTCCAACCGCTGCCCAATGACATCCAGACGATTAACGCAGCACTGACGGACATCGACGGTGCGCTGAAGCCGATCAAGGGTCAGGTGGCCGATACCACCGCTTCGCTTCAGTCGATCAAGGCCAGTGGGCTGTCCATCGACGCATCGTTGAAGGACACCTCCGCCTCCTTGGTCAACACGTCAAGCTCGCTGGTTGACACCTCGGGAACCCTGGTCGGAGCGTCGCAGTCGGTAGCGGCCATCTCGACCTCGTTGGTGGACACGTCCAACGTGCTGCTCAACGTCCTCGGTGTCGCCCAGTCGATCGACGGCACTCTGATCTCGGCTGAGACCGTCCCCACCCGGGGTACCGCGTTGATCCCGATTCTGGTCAACATCGCCAACTCGTATCTGCAGCCCATTCAGAACGACACCAGCACCATCAACCTGCAACTTCAGGAGACCAACCGCCACCTGACCAACATCTGCACGTCGCCCACGCTGTCCTTGCTGCCTCCGTTCAAGTGCCACCCGTAGAGGAGGTGACTGATGGCAAAACGCTTACAGCTCCAAGCCCTTCCGGCAATCATGCTGGTGATTGTCATCCTCTGGGCACTGGTCGCGGTGATCTTCTTGACCGGAACCTTGGCGGCCGCTGATGATATTTCGATCCGAGTCGGCGTCATCAACAGTTCGCTGACTCCGATCAACAGCAAGCTCAACGCGCTGCCGGTTCTCATGCAGGTGTCCGACAACGCGAACAAGATCCGTGATGCGGCTGCGGGTCTCAGCCCGACTATCGGTCGCATTGCCGAGTCGGCTGGCAGCATCGACTCCAGCCTCAAGCAGGTGAACGATGCGGTGGGTCCGATCAACAAGGCAGTGAATACGATCAATGGTTCAGTGCTGGAGATCAACAAGTCGGTTAGCGCCGTTGGCCCGAACTTGGTTTCGGTACTGGGCAGCGCTAAGTCGATCAATGCCAACGTGCACTCGATCGATGGTGAGCTGTCCAGTACCCTGGACAATGTGTTCGACATCAGGAACCGCGTCGTTCTCATCAACGATGAGGCCGATGATGTCATCAGAAGTGTCCGCGACATCAAGGGTGACCTAGACTATGTCAAGCAGCAGGTGGGCACCGCTCGGTTCCCTGGCACCGTGAACGGTGACGCATTTGGGATCGAGACTTCTCCGCTGCTGCTGAGGTCGGGTAACGCTGGCGTGTTCAAGGAGATGGCTTTGGCCTCCACGCGCCAGGATCCGGTGACCGGTCAGTTGGGGTTGCCAACCCTGGATCTGCTGCCGCAGATTTCCGCCCTCGGGTTGCCGGCTCTGTCACTGCCAGTTCCGGTGCAGATACCGACGCTTCTGGGCAATGTTTTGCAGGGGTTGCCCATCGTGGGCGACACCGGCGATATCCTCGGCATGCTGGGTGCCGGATCCAAGTAGTACCAGAAGAAGT
>JBDTAX010000161.1:0-22815 GCA_039924425.1 Pseudonocardiaceae bacterium | reverse complement strand
GTGAGGCTGATGCTGTCGACCGCAAGGACGTCACCGAATGCCCGGCGGACCCCCTGAACCTCGATGGTCATGGGTGCAGTCAACTCCCTTGGTCGAGGCTGGGACCCCAGTTCGACGAGAACTCGCCGTACAGCGTTCCATTCCCCGGGTCTTTGAGCGCCCGACCCTGCCATGACCGGGTCAGGCGCTCAAAGACCCGAGGTGACAGGACGGTCGATAGACTGTGCGCCGCGCGCGTGGCCCACGTCCGCACCCTGCACCCCCTCGTCTGGTCCCCAGGAGTTCCACCGTGCCGATCGTCGTCCAGAAGTACGGCGGCTCATCGGTGGATAGTGCTGAGCGGATCAAGAAGGTAGCCGAACGGATCGTCGAGACGCGCGCGGGCGGTAACGAAGTCGTGGTGGTGGTCTCGGCGATGGGTGACACCTCCGACGAGTTGCTCGAGCTCGCCAGCCAGGTCTCGGCACAACCACACCAGCGTGAGCTGGACATGTTGCTCACCGCGGGCGAGCGGATCTCCAACGCGCTGGTCGCGATGGCGGTGCACGCCTTGGGTGTGGACGCCCGCTCCTTCACCGGCTCGCAGGCCGGAGTGATCACCACCGCCGCGCACGGCAGGGCTCGCATCATCGACGTCACGCCGAGCCGGGTGCGCGATGCGCTCGACCAGGGTGCGGTGGCGCTAGTGGCCGGGTTCCAGGGGGTGGCCCAAGACACCAAGGACGTCACCACGCTGGGTCGTGGTGGTTCCGATGTCACCGCGATCGCGCTGGCGGCCGCGCTTCGGGCGGACGTGTGCGAGATCTACACCGATGTCGACGGCGTGTATTCCGCTGACCCACGGATCGTGCCCGATGCCCGCAAACTCGACACCATCACCTACGAGGAGATGCTGGAGATGGCGGCGTGCGGGGCGCGCGTGCTCATGCTGCGGTGCGTCGAATACGCCCGGCGCAATCACATCGCGGTCCACGTCCGCTCGTCGTATGGCCGAAATCACGGCACCATGGTGGCGGGATCAGTGGAAGATCTCACTGTGGAACAGGCCATGCTCACCGGTGTCGCGCATGACCGTTCCGAGTCGAAAATCACCGTGATCGGGGTTCCCGACGAGCTGGGCAAGGCTGCCCACATCTTCCGCGTGATCGCCGACGCTGAGATCAACATCGACATGGTGTTGCAGAACATCTCGAACAGCGTCACCGGCCGCACCGACATCACTTTCACGTTGCCCCAACTCGATGCGCTCATCGCGGTCAAGGCGCTGCGCGCGATGCAGTCGCGGATCGGTTTCGCCGACGTGCGCTGCGATGACCGGGTCGGCAAGGTGTCGTTGATCGGAGCGGGAATGCGCTCACACCCGGGGGTCACCGCGCGGTTCTGCGAGGCGCTCGCCGAGGCTGGGATCAACATCGAGACCATCAGCACCTCGGAGATCCGGATCTCGGTGCTGGTCCGCGCCGAACAGCTGGACGACGCGGTGCGCGCGATCCATGAGGCGTTCGACCTGGGCGGCGACGAACGGGCGGTCGTCTACGCCGGGACGGGTAAGTGAGCCCGGGTGCGGGTGTCCCGCAGGATGCGGGTGCGGGTGTCCCGCAAGATACAGCCTCTCCCGTCCTTGCGCCCACGCTCGCGATAGTTGGCGCTACCGGCGCCGTGGGCGCGGTCATGATTGACATCATCAACTCGCGGCGGTCGGTGCCCTGGGGCGAGATCCGGTTGATCGCCTCGGCCCGCTCGGCCGGCAAGCGGCTTACTGTGCGGGACGTGCCGCGCGTGGTGGTGGAACTCACCCCGGAGGCCTTCGACGGTGTGGCCGTCGCGATGTTCGACGTCCCGGACGAGATCTCCGCGCGGTGGGCCCCGGTTGCCGCCGGCCGGGGCGCGGTCGTGGTGGACAACTCTGGCGCGTTCCGGATGGACCCCGACGTTCCGCTGGTGGTTCCCGAGGTGAATCCCGCCGCCGTTTCGCTACGGCCGAAGGGCATCATCGCCAACCCCAACTGCACGACGCTGTCGATGATGACGGCGCTGGGTGCGCTGCACCACCAGTTCGGCCTCACCGAACTGGTGGTGGCCAGCTACCAAGCCGCGTCCGGCGCGGGGCGCGAAGGCATCGACCGGCTGTACGCCGAGCTCGCCGCGGTGGCTGGCAAGGACGTCGGGGTGCGCGGCGGGGACATCGCGGCCGCGCTGGCCGCGGCGGGACTGCTCGCTCAGTCGCCGTTCCCCGCTCCGCTGGCGATGAATGTGGTGCCCTGGGCAGGCTCGCTGAAATCCGGCGGCTGGACCTCCGAGGAGCTCAAGGTCCGCAACGAGTCCCGCAAGATCCTCGGCATCCCGGAGCTCAAGGTATCGGCCACCTGCGTGCGGGTCCCGGTGCGCACCTCCCACGCGCTGGCGGTGCACGCGGTGTTCGCCCGGCCGGTCACCGTGGCGCAGGCCCGGCAGGTTCTCGCCGCGGCGCCCGGCGTTGCGCTGGCCGACGATCCGGCCGCCGGGGTGTGGCCGACCCCGGCGGCGACGGTCGGCGCGGACCCGACCTACGTCGGCCGGATTCGCCAAGCCCTGGACTTCGCCAACACCCTGGACTTCTTCGTCTGCGGCGACAACCTCCGCAAAGGCGCGGCCCTGAACACCTACCAAATCGCCGAAGCCCTCGCGCGCACCTGACCCCGCGCGGTCTCATGGATGCTTGTGCACGTCACACGGCGATGGTGATGCCCCGGATGCTTTTGAGTTCGCCCAGCAGGGCCGAGGACACGGTGACTGGGTAGTCTTCAATGGCGATCTCGGTTTTGCGGGCGCCGTGGCAGAGCAGGATGTGCAGCGGAGTTGCACCCTTGTTCGCCACGAGCACGGAGCGCAGCTCGACGGCCGTCTCCTGATCCAGTTGGCTGGCCTCGACGCGCAGCGTGAACGGCGGCGCGACGCCGGGGTTGCGCTCGGCGTCGGTGATGTCCAGCGGCACCACCGCTGACCCGAACACCGACATCTTGTCATCCCGCCAGTTGACCCGGCCCTTCACCGCCACGGCGGTGTCGGGGATCAGATCCTCGGACAGCACCGCGTAGGACTTGGCGAAGAACAGCACCTCCATCGAGGCGTCGAGGTCTTCCAGGGTGACGATCGCCCACGACTCACCGCTCTTGTTCACCCTCTTGTCGACTGAGGAGATCATCCCGGCGATCACGATCTCACCCTCGGTGGGTGCCTCATCCATAAGGGCGGCGATGGGTTTGGGGGCGTGCTTGCGCAGAATCCGCTCGGCTCCGTCGAGGGGATGCGCGGAGACGTACAGGCCGAGCATTTCCCGCTCAAAGGCCAGCAGTTGCTTGCGCGGGTATTCCCGGGGTTCGAATTTCAGGTGTGCCAGTGGGGACGACTCCGGTGTCGCGGCGGCGTTGCCATCGCCGCCGAACAGGTCGTACTGGCCCCGCTCCTGCTCGCGTTTCAGACCGATGACCGCGTCTACGGCCTCCTCGTGCACCGTGACCAGGGACAGGCGGGTGTGGCCCAGGGAGTCGAACGCGCCCGCCTTGATCAGCGATTCGATGGTGCGCTTGTTGCAGCACACCAGGTCGACCTTGTCCAGGAAATCGGTGAAGGAGGTGAACCGGCCCTTGGTTTCCCGTGTCTTGAGGATGGATGCCACGACGTTGGCGCCGACGTTGCGCACCGCTCCCAGCCCGAACCGGACGTCGCCGCCCACCGCGGCGAACCGCAGCCCGGAGTCGTTGACGTCCGGGGGCAGCACCTTGATGCCCATCCTGCGGCATTCGGCGAGGTAGATCGCGGACTTGTCCTTGTTGTCCCCGATCGAGGTGAGCTGGGCGGCCATGAACTCGGTCGGGTAGTTGGCCTTGAGGTACGCCGTCCAATAGGAGACCAGACCGTATCCAGCGGTGTGGGACTTGTTGAACGCGTACCCGGCGAACGGGAGCATCACGTCCCACAGCGTTTGGGTGGCCTCGCCGGAGAAGCCCTTGCCCATCATCCCGTCCCGGAAACGCTGGAACTCCTTCTCGATGATCTCTTTCTTCTTCTTGCCCATCGCGCGGCGCAGCAGGTCCGCGCCACCGAGGCTGTAGCCGGCCAACTGCTGGGCGATGGCCATGACCTGCTCTTGGTAGACCAGCAGGTGATACGTCTCGCCCAGGATGGGTTCCAGGGCGTCGCGCAGCTCGGGGTGGATCGGGGCGATCGCCTGCCGGGAGTTGGACCGCTCGGCGTAGTTGAGGTGCGCGTTGGCGGCCATCGGGCCAGGACGGTACAGAGCGAGCACAGCGGCGATGTCACCGAAGTGGGTGGGTGCCAGCGCGCGCAGCAGCGAGCGCATCGCGGCGCCGTCAAGCTGGAACACCCCGAGGGTGTGGCCGCTGGCGAGCAGCGTGTAGGTGGCCGGGTCGTCCAGTTCCAGCGTGGCGGTGTCGATCTCGCGGCCGTGGTTGGCCTGGACCGCCTCGACGGTGTCACTGATCACGGTCAGCGTGCGCAAACCCAGGAAGTCCATCTTGAGCAGGCCGATGTCTTCGCACGACGGGTAGTCCCAGCCGGTGATGATCGAGCCGTCATCGCGCATCCACAGTGGGATCACGTCCAGCAGCGGTTGTGAAGACATGATCACCGCGCAGGCGTGCACCCCGGCGTTGCGGATCAGGCTCTCCAGGCCGCGGGCGGTGTCCATGATCTTGCCGACCTGCGGGTCGGTCTCGGCCAGTGAGCGCACCTCGGTGGCCTCGGTGTAGCGCGGGTGGGCCGGGTCGAAGATGCCAGCTAGGGGGATGTCCTCGGCAGCCACCGCCGGTGGCAGTGCCTTGGTGATCCGGTCGGCGATGGAGAAGCCGGGCTGGCCGTGCAGCACGCGGGCCGCGTCCTTGATGGCGGCCTTGGTCTTGATCGTGCCGAACGTGATGACCTGCGCGATGTTCGCGGCACCCCACTTGTTGACGGTGTACTCCATGACCTCCCCGCGGCGGCGCTCGTCGAAGTCGAGGTCGATGTCGGGAGGGGAGACCCGCTCGGGGTTGAGGAACCGCTCGAAAATCAGGGAGTGCTCGATCGGGTCGAGGTCGGTGATCTGCAGGATGTAGGCCACCAGAGACCCGGTCGCTGAGCCTCGACCCGGCCCCACGGAGATCTTCTGGCGCTTGGCCCAGCGGACCAGGTCCCCGATGACCAGGAAGTAGCCGGGGAACCCCATCTGTGAGATCACGCCCAGCTCGATCTCGACGCGGTCGAGGTAGGGCTGGGACATCCCGTCCGGGAACCGCCCCGGCGCGTACCGCTCGACTTCGCGGCGCAGCAGGAGGTCTTCGGTCTCGCCCTCGGCCAGCGGGAACCGCGGCATCCGGTCGACCTCGGCGTAGACCTCCGCATAGGACCCGACCCGCTCGGCGATCAGCAGGGTGGTGTCGGCGGCACCGGGCACCTCGGCGTCCCAGTAGCCGCGCATCTCCTCGGCTGACTTCAGGTAATAACCCTCGCCCTCGAACTTGAACCGGTTCGGGTCGTCCATCGTCTTGCCTGACTGCACACACAGCAGCGCCTCGTGGGCCGGCGCCTGGTCCTGGGTGACGTAGTGGCTGTCGTTGGTCGCCAGCGGCATGAGCCCGAGCTTGCGGCCGACCTCCAGCAGGCCCTCGCGGATCGACCGCTCGATGGGCAGCCCGTGGTCCATCAGTTCGAGAAAGAAATTATCCGGCCCGAAAATGTCCCGGTAGTCACTGGCGGCTTGCAGCGCCTGGTCTGGCTGGCCCAGCCGCAACCGGGTCTGCACCTCACCGGACGGGCAGCCGGTCGTCGCGATGATCCCGCCCGCGTGCTCGGCGATCAGGTCCCGGTCCATCCGGGGCTTGCGATAGAGGCCCTCGAACGAGGCCCGGCTGGACAGCCTGAACAGGTTGCGCAGCCCGGTGGCGTTCTCCGCGAGCATGGTCATGTGGTTGAACGCGCCCGCGCCGGAGACGTCGCCGCCCAGGCCCGACTCGTCGGTGGAACGCTGGTGCGGTTGACCCCAGAACACCGGCTTCTTGTGGTAGCGGCTGGCCGGTGCCACGTACGCCTCGATGCCGATGATCGGCTTGATCCCGGCTGCCTTGGCCTTCCGGTAGAACTCCGCCGAGGCGTACATGTTGCCGTGGTCGGTCATCGCCACCGCGGGCATCTCCAGCCGAGCGGCCTCAGCGAACAGCGCGCCCACCTTGGCCGCGCCGTCCAACATCGAGTACTCGGTGTGCACATGCAGGTGAACGAACGAATCAGGCACGACTCTCCCTCGCAAGTGCGGGTCAGCTGAGCGTGTGGCGTGCGCGACCACACTCCCGTAACGAGTCCCTGCCAGCGGAGACGCTCGCGGAAGCTAGCGGGTGATCAGGTGACATCTTGATCAATTAGCGCGGATCACAAACTCGGCGACCTGGTGCACGTAGCGGCGGTAGCGGCTCAGGGCCAGCGGCACGGCGGCCGCGACCTTCCGTACGTCGATCTCGAGGTATTCGTGCACCAAGACGTTTCGCATGCCGATCGAGGGGAGGAGGTCGTCGCGTAGCTGTTTGTCGATCAGGCCGCATTCCTCGGCGAGCTCGAAGGAGTCTCGGTATGTGGTGGCGACCCGTTGCAGCCGGGCGCCGGCCACGTGTTCGTTGATGGCGGCGGCGAGCTCCACGAGCTGGGTGAGAATGCGCTCGACGGCGTGTCGGAGCATCCGGTTCTCGGCCAGCGGCGCCGTTCCTGGTGCATCGACCTCGTCGAGGTCGTCGAGGAGCTCTCGCATGACCGCCAGCCTGGCGTGCACGATCGACGGGTCGAGGCGCCGAGGTGTCATGGGTGACTGGCCATCAATTCCAGGTCCAGCCGCCGCATCCACTCGGTGCTCAGGCGTTGCCCGCTGGCCTTCATCTGTTGCCGGGCGAACTCACCGGGTTGGTGCTCGTACAATGGGTCGCCTGGTACCAGGGCATGTTGGCGCGCCACCGGACCTGCTCGATCGAGATCGAGCAGGTCGACGCGGTCGTGGTCGACCAGGTCCATGAGCGCGCAGATCACCGCGAGGGTGTCGAGCCCGCTGCGCGCGCGCGAACCGACCGCGACATCAAGGTCGCGCGCGCCGGGTTGACCGCGGGAGGCGCTGCCGAACATCACGACAAGCGCGAGGCCGTGGTTGTCGGCCAAGGCCTCGAGGCGACCGTCGACCGCGGCGTCATGGAGCCGCCGCGCCGCATCGAGAGGAGTGCCCGCCACGCCGTTGAGCATAGTTGAGAGTTCCGCGCCTCCCCTCGGGTGCACATGAGCATCCATGTGACCCTCAGCAGGCGCCCCAGAAGGTGCATAAGCATCCATGAGAGCGCGGGGTTGATCAGGGGAACGGAGTTCGTGGGTGTTGGTGGGGAGTGTGCGGGTCTCGTCCGCACCGGGAGCGAGGTAGATCCCGTCAGCGCTCGTGAGCAGTTCGCCGGCTCGCACGGCGGTGGCGAGTTCTTTGGGGCCCAGCCCGAGCGCGGCGAGTCGGTGCGCTTCGGGTGCGGCGAACGGCCGCATCGCGAGCTCGGCGATCGCGTCGCGGACTGCGTTGGGCAGCCCGGAGAGGTGCACTCGGCCCTGCGTGAGCGCCCGCCCACGAGCGGGTGGCGCGACGCTGAGCAGGAGTTCGACCAATCGTGCGTCCGGTAGTCCGGTGAGCTGCCGGGCGGTCTCCAGCGGCATCCCCGGTTCGAGCGGCTGGGCGGCGGTGTGCGCGGCCACGGCGTCCGCGAGCTGGACGGCGCGTCCCCTCGGCGGCGCAGCGCGGGTGGGGCCATATCCAGCACGGTGATTCCGGCGGGGATGTGCCTGGTACCGGGATCAGCTCACCGGGTCGGGGTCGTGCTCAGCGAGGTGGATGAGGAAATCGGCGAAGCCCGCGGTGGCGCGGGCGTGTCGGCGGGCGCTGGTGATCACCGGCGGGTCGGCGGTGTGCAGGACCCGGTGCCCGGCGCGTTTCAGGGCGGTGACCAGGGCGACGTCTTCGTCGGCGGGCAGTGCGGGGAAGCCGTCGACGGCGAGGTAGCTACGGGCGGACATTCCGAGGTTGGCCCCGTGCACGTGGTGGTGCCCGATAACGTGGTGGTGCAGCCGCTGGAAACGTTCGGCGGTGCTGGGTGGGTGCTCGCTCCAGTCAGCGACGCTGACCATGCCGGCCACGGCGTCGGCACCGCGGTGCGCGTGGGTCAACTGGTCGGCCAACCACCCTGTCGGCACCAGGGTGTCCGCGTCGGTGCTCGCCAGCCAGACCCGGTCGGCGCTGAGTTCGTCGAATAAGTCGGGTTCGTCGAATAAGTCGGGTTCGTCGAGTAAGCCGGGTTCGTGGAGCAGGCCTAGTTCGTGGAGCAGGTGAGCGAAACCGGCGCGGCGGGCGGCCCCGACGTTGCGTTCCCACACCGCGAGAACGTCAGTGTCGCCAGCGGCGTCGGCCGTGCGGTCGCTGCACGCGTCCAGGACCACCAGCAGGTGAACCGGGGCGTCGATCGCGGCGGCGGCGGCGCGCAGCGCCGCGAGACATCCCGGCAGGAGTTCCTCCTCGTTGTGCGCGGGCACCACGACCCCCACTCGGGTGACGTGGTGCCCGGCGGGCGTCACCGCAGGCCGGTCTGCGTGGCGATCGACCGCACGGCGGGCGGGGTGCGGAGGTACACCTCAAGCCGGAAGTCCTCCTCGACGTGCTCGACGAGCCGACCCAGGCCCGGTTGCGCGGCCAGAGCGGCGTGCACGTCCTCCCCCGTCTGGGGGTAGTCGGCCACCGGGTGGCGCCAATGCACCGCCAGCAGCGTGCCGCCCGGCTGCAGCGCGTGGGTGGCGGTGACCCACAGTCGGCGCAGGTCGACGGGGTCAAGGTAGTAGCCCAGCTCGCTGATCACGATGAGGTCGAAGCTGCCTGGCGGCCAGTCCGCGGGCACTGCTCTGCGCTCGATCGCCACCTGGGGCAACCGCGTCAACCGATCGCGGGCGGTCCGCAACGGAGCTTCAGCCACGTCGGTGGCCAGCAGCTCATCGCAGCGGGCCGCGAGGTGCTCGGTGAACACCCCGATTGAGCAGCCCGGCTCGTAGCCTCGGCGGTATCGAGCCTGGGGCAGCGCCGCCAGCGCACAGGCGTACTTGCGATGTTCATACCAGCGGGTGGCGAACCCCCACGGGTCGGTGGCGGTGGCGTAAAGGCCCTCGAAGTACCCAACCGGCAGACTCGGGCTCACAGCAGGATCACCTCGTAGCCCCGGGTGAGCCGGGCCACCGCGGACGGTCCGATGATCGCTTCGTCGCCGGGTTGGGCCGACAGCGGCTCGAGCTGGCTGGCGAACGCGCGCACCGCGTGTCGTTTCGCGCGGGCGAGCGCGGCGGGCAGCGGCACCCGGTAGGCGGTCCGCCAGGGCACTCGCGAGTCCGCCGGTCGGGCCCAGTGCCAGGCCCACACCGGGAACCCCAGCAGTCGGGCCCCGGTAAGGCTCGCGGCCCTGGCTGCGGCGCGCCCGGCGGCTTCGTGATCGGGGTGCCCGTCGTGGGCCCAGGTAGCGAGGCACCAGGTGTGCTCGTCGAGCAGCCCAGTGAGAGTGTCGGCCAGGTCAGCTTCGTGGCGGTCCAGATGTCCGTCAGGCAGGCCGCAGCGGTGAACCTGAGCCTGGTCTAGGCCCAGGCGCGCCAAGGCGAGGTGCTGCTCAGCGCGTCGGATCTCGGCCAGCGCCGTCGGGGTGCGGGTCGGGCTGTGCGGGTGGCTGGCCTCGCCGTCGGTCACGGTGACGACGCGCACGCTCACTCCGGCGGTGGTGAGCAGTGCCAGGGTGCCGCCGACACCGAGCACCTCGTCGTCGGGATGGGGTGCGACGACCACGGCCCTGGCCGGCGGTGGGTGCATGTCCAGGGTGTCGAGGGCGGCCAGCCCGTTCCAGGCCCGCCACGTCGACTCCGGAGTGCCCAGGCCCTCGATCAGTCGCACCACGGCTGCCACTCCTGAGCGCCGGCGGCGAGGTCACCGAGCGCGGCGAGGTCCCGCTCGGCGTGGCTTTGCCGCAGGTAGACGGTGAGGTCGGTGACTCGGCGGCTGTGCGCGGCGTCGGTGGCCAGCGGTCGTGGTCCCAGCGCGCGGCCAACCCGCTCGATGGTCTGAGTCGCGGCGGCCTCCACCACCGCCCGGACCCGCAGCGCCCGCCGCCGCGCCAACCGAATGCTCGGGGCATCGCTCGTTGCCGGGTCGGGCCCGTGGTCCGCGGCCGCGGCCGCCTCGCGCAGCAGGGAGCCGGCCGCGGCCAGCGTGGAGTCGACCGTGCCCAGATGGGCCCGCGCGTGCGGATCGAGACCACCGCCGTTGAGACCACCGCCGTCGACAACCGCGCCTCGGCCCGCTTCCCACAGCGGCCGGCCGATCGCGACCGCTCCGCCGTACCAACAGGCCGCCACACCTATCGCGCCGTACCAGAAACCGACCCGGTCCAGGTACGCTCCCGTCGTGCCGACCGCTATCGCCGGCACCGCGTCGAACTCGACGTCCTCCGTGCCGCTCCCCGCCATCCCCAACCCTTCCCAACCACCTGAACCCGCCCGCACGCCAGCCTGGGAGAGATCCACCGCGAACAACCGGCCACCATTGTCGGCATGGGCGGTGACTAGCGCATGCGTGCAACAGTGGGCGCCCGAGCACCACCGCTTGGTCCCGCTCAGGCGCCACCCACCGTCGCGGCCCGGCTCGGCGGTGACCCGGCCGTTCGGTGGTTCGGCCGCCCACACCGCCCAGCGTTGGCCTGGCAGCGGTAGCGGCCCGGGCAGCTCGTCCAGGATGGCCAACGCATCACAGTGCGCCTCGGCCAGGCGGGCGAGGTCGAGGTCTTCCGCCGCCAGGTCGGCCAACGTCCGCCACCGCCGCGCGGTACGGCCCCGACCGGGTAGCGGGAGCTCCAGCTGACCCCGGTTCACCAGGTCAGCGAAGCGGGCCGCGGCTGTCGCGGCCCGCTTCGACCCCTCACTACTTGTCGAAGACATCCTTCACGGCGTCTTTGACTTTCTCGCCGGCCTGCTTGACGTGGCCCTTGGCCTGATCGCCCTTGCCTTCAGCCTCCAGCTCCGGGTCGTCAGTGGCGTGGCCCACGACCTCCTTCGCCTTGCCCTTGAGAACATCGGCCTTATTCTCGATCTTGTCTCCGGTTCCCACAGCGAGTGCCTTCCTTTCGTTGGCCCATGGTGGAAAGACACAACGTAGCCCGTTGGCGGTGATCTCGCACGGTGAAACGCGTCGAACACCACAGGCCGGAGGGCGATCGGCGTTCCGACGTGCCTATCCTGCGCGTATGAGACCCTTCGACGACATCCTCCGGCTGGAGCGCGCCGAGGTGTTGGACCGGCCGGCGGCCGCGGTGCGCGGCGTCGTGCAACGGCTGCTGCGTAACCGAACGCTGAAAGACGCGCTGCACGGGGTGTGGCTGGGGCATCCGCTGCATCCCGCCTTGGCGCAGATCGCGCTCGGTTCGTTCACCTCCGCCGCGCTGATCGACGCGGTCGGCGGTCGGCGTCGTGAGTCGTCCGGGCTGATCGCGGTTGGGTTGGTCAGCACCGTGCCGACGGTCGCCGCGGGGTGGGCGGATTGGTCCGACAGTCACGAAGATCAGCAGCGGGTCGGGCTGGTGCACGCCGCGGTGAACGCCACGGCGGTGGCCTGCTTCACGGCCGCGTTGCTGCGCCGCCGGGGCGAGCGCGGCACTGGGCGGATGCTGTCGCTGGTCGGCGGCACGCTGAGTGGGCTGGCGGCGGCGCTGGGCGGCCATTTGAGCTACCGGCAGGCCACCGGCGCCAACCACGGCGAGGAGGTACCGCACGTCGGCCCGGGAGACTGGCAGTTACTGGGGACGCTTGCGGAGTTCCCGCTGGACCAGCCGGTGCGCCGGCTCGCCGGTATCGTGCCGGTGTTCGTGCTGCGCCGCTCCGGTGTCTCCGCGGTCACAGTGTTCTCTGACCGCTGCCCGCACTTGTCCGGGCCACTGCACGAGGGCGAGTTGTCCGAGGTCGACGGGGAGATGTGCATCACCTGCCCGTGGCACGCGAGTGTGTTCCGGCTGCGCGATGGCGCGGTCGTGCACGGTCCGGCGACAGCGCCGGTGCCCGGCTTCGAATCCCGCGTCGAGAGCGGCATGCTGGCGGTGCGGGTGCGAACCCTGCCGGGCGTCTCGGCGAGCTGACATGAGCGCTGGCGCGTCGCTGCGGGTACTGCTGGTTGAGGACGACGAGGGCGACGCCGTTCTGGTGCGGGAGTTGCTGGCCGACGCCGTGACGTCGGTGGAACTGGTGTGGGCGGCCTCGCTGGCCGAAGCCGAGCGGTTGTGGTCGGCGGGGACGGACTGTGTGCTGCTGGATCTGCAGCTTCCCGACGCGAGTGGGCTGGACGGGTTGCGTCGGCTGCTTGCCCGCGGCGCGGCCGCGGTGGTGGTCCTGACCGGACTGGACGACCACCGTCAGGGTGGGGCCGCGGTGGGCGCGGGCGCGCAGGACTATCTGGTCAAGGGGCAGATCGATGGGCGCAGCCTGGAGCGGGTGATCCGTTACGCGGTGCAGCGGCACCGGGCCGAGGTGGTGGCCCGGCAGTTGTCCGAGGCGCAGTTGCTGGCCGCGGAGAATGTCCGGCTCAGTCGTGGTCTGCTGCCCGTTCCGTTGATCACTGATCCGGCGGTGCGGCACGCCGCCCGGTACCGGTCTGGGGGCGGGCGGATGCTGTTGGGTGGGGATTTCTACGACGTCGTGCAGAGTGGTGACGGCGCGGTGTGGGCGGTGATCGGAGACGTCTGCGGCCACGGTCCCGACGAGGCCGCGCTGGGGGTGTGCCTGCGTATCGCCTGGCGGACCTTGGTGCTGGCTGGGCATCCTGCGCAGGACATCCTGCCGATGCTGCAGCGGATGTTGATCCATGAGCGGCACCTGCCGATGCTGTTCACGACGGTTTGCATGGTGCGCATCTCCACTGATCGCGACCGGATGCTGGTCTGGTCGGCGGGGCATCCGCTGCCGATGCTCCGCACCTGGGCCGGGGACGATGACGGGAACGGCGAATGGGAGGTGCCCGCGGTGCCGCGCAAGGTGCCCTTGGGTATCGACCCGGACTGCGTCTGGTCGCCGGGTGAGATCAGGCTCCGCTCGCGGTGGGAGCTGCTGCTCTACACCGACGGGCTCATCGAGGGCCGGTCCGCGTTGGGCGGGCGATCTCTGTGGGTGGAGGGGCTCCTGGAGTTGCTCGACGCCCAGCGGGCGCGGTCCGGTCCGGATCCGCAGCAGCTGGTGGATGAGTTGGTTGACACGGTGTGCCGGCTTGACCCCAGGCATGACGATGATGTGGCGGTGGTGATGCTGGCCCACTCATCCCCGCACCCGGAGCCCGACGGTGGTTGAGACGCCAGCCCGTTGGTCGTTGCGGCGGTGGCTGCGGGTGGTCGGGGTGGTCTGTCTGAGTGCGGCCCTCGCGGCGATGGGGGCCGGTGCGCTGGGGTTCATCCAGCTCAGCGCCGCCCGCGCCGTCCTGGCCGACCAGCTTGACCCGGCGTTGCTGGGTGTGCAGACATTGGATACGGCCCTGGTCAACCAGGAGACGGGTGTCCGGGGCTTTGTCATCACTGGCAAAGCCGACTTTCTTGTCCCCTATCAGCAGGGTCGTCAGCAGGAAGACGCCGCGCTGGTCACCTTGCGCCGCCTCGGTGCCACGAGACCACGTCCGGAACTGACCACCGACCTGGACGAGATCCTCGCCCGGGCGCGGGCCTGGCAAGCCGACTACGCCGAACCGACTATCGCCGAGGTGAGCGCAGCCGGTCCGGCCGGCGCCACCGTCGACCCGGAGCTGGGCAAGGCCCGGTTCGATGCGCTGCGGGCCGTGCTGGACCGCAAGCGAACCGGGCTGACCGCGGCCCGAACCGTGGCCAGCACCAGGCTGGATCACGCCGCGAACACCCTGCTCGCGGTCGGCATCGCCATCGCGGCGGGACTGCTGGTGCTGCTCGGCGCGATCGGGATCTGGGTGCGCCGCACCATCCTCATCCCGGTCGAGAAGCTGAGCGGCGAGGTCCGCGCCGTCGCCGCCGGGCAGTTCGAGCGCCAGGTCACCGGGTGGGGTCCCCGCGAGCTGGTCGAGCTGGGTACCGACATCGACAGCATGCGCCGCCAGATCGTCACCGAGCTGACCACGGTGCGAGCCCTCAACGGGCGCCTGGACGCCCAGACCACCACGCTGCAGCGCTCCAATTCCGATCTGGAACAGTTCGCCTACGTCGCCAGCCACGACCTGCAGGAGCCGCTGCGCAAGGTGTCGAGCTTCTGCGAACTGCTGGCCAAACGTTACGCCGGTCAACTCGACGACCGCGCCAACCAGTACATCCACTTCGCCGTGGACGGCGCCCGCCGGATGAGCGCGCTGATCAACGATCTGCTGGCGTTCTCCCGGGTCGGCCGCGCCGCCAGCAGCGGGTGGGCGCTCCTGGACGGCGAGGTGTTGCTCGCCCAGTCGCTGCGCAATCTGGACGAGGTCATCACCCAGACCGGGGCCCAGATCACTCACGACCCGTTGCCCACCGTGGTCGGCGAGGCCACCCTGCTCACCACGGTGTTCCAGAACCTGATCGGCAACGCGATCAAGTTCCGCGGCGCGCAACCACCACGGATCCGCCTCGGGGTGCACCCCGACGTCGACTGCTGGACGTTTCGGGTCAGCGACAACGGGATCGGCATCGACCTGGCCTACGCGGAGAAGATCTTCGTCATCTTCCAGCGGCTGCACAGCAAGGACGCCTACCCGGGCACTGGCATCGGGCTGGCGCAGTGCCGGAAGATCATCGAATACCACCACGGACGGATCTGGCTCGACCCCGACACCACCGCGGGGTCAACGTTCTGCTTTACCCTGCCCGCCACCACCCGACCCAAGGACGACACCCCGATGACCGACCCAGCCGCGATCGCGCTCAGCGATGACTGACCCAGAGATGGCTGACCCAGAGATGACTGGCGCCCAGCACGAGGTGCACGTCCTGCTCGTCGAAGACGACCCGGGCGACGTGCTCTTGACCCAGGAGGCCTTCGAGCACCACCGGATCCGTAACCCGCTGCACGTCGTCAACGACGGCGCCGCCGCGCTGCGGTTCCTCCGCCGCGAGAGCGAGCATGTCGACGCGCCCCGACCCGGGCTGATCCTGCTCGACCTCAACCTGCCCCTGATGAACGGTCGTGAGGTGCTCGCCGAGATCAAGTCCGACGAGCGGCTGCGCCGGATCCCGGTCGTCGTGCTCACCACCTCCCAGGCCGAGGAGGACATCGTGCGCAGCTACGACGTGCACGCCAACGCCTACGTCACCAAACCCGTCGACTTCACCCGCTTCATGGAGGTCATCCGCCAGATTGACGACTTCTTCGTCACCGTCGTGCGGCTGCCCACCCGATGAGGCGTCCCGACGCCGAGGCCGTCAACGGCCAACCGCCGGATTGAGGCCGCCCGGATTAGTCCACACAGGGGCGGGACGAATCGGGTGGATGTGCCTTAAGCTCAGGGGGACATCCAGCCGGAGCGGGCGGGAGGAATCATGATCGTTCTTGGTATCATCCTACTGGTGGTGGGGATCCTGCTCGGGATCCACCTTCTGTACATTCTCGGGATCCTCTTGTTGGTCGTCGGAGTGATCTTGGTACTGCTTGGATCGGTGGGGCGCCCCATCGGCGGTCGACGCCACTATTGGTGACGCGCTGGACCTTAGATTGAGGGGCCGTCAGTTCCGGTCCATGTGCAGCCGGATGGTGGTGGGGTGGGGCCACAGGTAGAACTGGTCGCAGAGCTGGTGGGCCATTCGCAGGCCACGGCCCCGGCGCTGGTTTGTCGATGAGTGCAGCACCCCGGCCAGCGGCTGGGCGTACTCGCCGGTGTCGGTGATCTGGCAGATGACCGAGGTGTCCGTGGTCCACAGGCTCACGGCGGCGGGCGGGATGCCGTGCTCGAGGGCGTTGCTGGCGATCTCGCTGACCGCCAGCACGAAATCATCACACCGAACGGGGGATAGCCCGGCGGCAGTGGCGTGCGCGGCCACGCTCCGGCGCAGCGCGGACAGTTGAGTGGGGCGGTCGATGGTGTGCGTGATGTCCGGTTCGCCCAGCTCGATCGGTGGAGGCAGCGGGTAGCGGGCCAGGAATTCTTCCGCTGGCAGGTGCTCCGGGCTGGGGGTGATCGCACCGTTGAGCAGGCTGGGGTGCGCCCCGCGCACCGCGCGGCCGGTGGCGGGGTCGTCGGGATAGACACAGATCAGCGTGAGGTCGCACTCGGCCAAGGCCACGGTGGTGACGGCCTCGATATGCAGCCACAACATCGACCGGTGCGCGTCTCCGCCGCCCAGGTCCGGGGCGGTGACGATGGTGACCGACCCACCGTCGGGACTCATCTCGCCGATCCATTTCCGATAGCGGCCCAGCACCCGGCCGGGATGGCGGTAGAGCTCGCCGGAGTCGGCGGTGCGCAACCCAGCCAGGTCCGCGGCTGGCAGTCGGGACCCCAGCCCATCAATGACGGTGGCCGGCAACAACGCCAGCACCGGCTCGCCGCAGGCCAGCCGGCTGGCGACCAGCGGCGCGAGGGCGGCGGCCACATCCGCGGTCGCGTGGTGGAGCAACCCATGATGCCTCAATTCCGCACCGCTGGGCCCGTGTTTCTAGACGAGGCGCAACACACCATCCCCATAATCTTTCTCGGTAACGCGCGGCCCCCCGTGGAGTCGGCTGTAAGATCGCGGAGTTCCCGCTGCCACCGCATCCTAAACCGATCACAGTGTGTTGCTCGGGGTTACTCGGGGCGGGCTGCGCCTGCGCCTTCCGGCTCGGTGTTCTTGCGGCGTTCGGCCAGCACCTTGTGCGGGACTTGGAGCAGCCGCAGCACGGTGACCAGCCCGAATCCACCGAGCATGTTCCCCAGGCCGGCGAAGGCGAACAGCTCGAGCCAGTCCCGGTAGCCGAACGGTGCCCCGGCTTGCAGCGCGGCGAAGCAGACCAGCGACGCGACGATCGCGTGGTTGACCTTGCCGGCGCCGAGCAGGAAACCCGCGAGCACCGCCGGCACCAGGCGCACCCCGTCGGAGTCGGTGGCATGCTGCAGGTGAGTCATCAGCGTGATGAGCATGCCGCCGATCAACGCGAGCGCGAACGCCCGCCACCCGAAGCCCAGGTCGACATACGACTGGGCCGCTTCGACGGCGCTGGTGCGCAGCGCCGGGAAGCCCGCCATCACCAACCCAGTCACCACCCACCCGCCGAGCAGGTTGGTCAGCAACGTGATCCCCCACAGTCGCGCCAAGTCCAGCGGCGCGCCGCGCTTGGCGACGACCGCGACCACCGGGACCAGGAAGTTCTCGGTGAACAGCTCGCTGCCCGCCAGCGACAGCGCGATGAATCCCGTCGAGAACGCCAGCCCGCCCAGCAGCACGCTGTGCGTGGTGTGCTCCACGAGCAGCAGCGCCAGCACGCCGACACCCACGTCGAGGCCACCGAGGAAACCGGTCGCGGCCAGGCCGAGCCACGACCGGCCCAACCGCTGCTGCCCCTCCTCGACCAGCCGGTCGAAGGTCTGCTCACTGTCCTGCTGCGGGACATCGGGCTCAGCGGCGCGGCGCGTTGTCATCACAGCAGGCTAGGGGCAGTGCAGCGATTCGGCCGGCGGAGGCGGACGGGAATCGAACCCGCCTGGTCGAGGTGCTCGACCACGTCGGTGTTGAAGACCGCGGGGGCCACCAGGCACCCATACGCCTCCGTCCGGCAGATCCTACTCGGCGGCAGATCCCACTCAGCTGACGCCGAGCTTTTCGGCGGCCATCGTGGCTCCCTCGACCCGGTTTTTGATCTTTTGGAACGCGACGTCACGAGCGTAATCAGGTGAACCGTGGTTCGGCTTCTCATCAATGCTGAACGGTGAGAAGCCGCAGTCGTCGGTGGCGCCGATTCGTTCCTTCGGGATGAAATTGGACGCCCGCACCAGAGCGTCGCGGACCTCCTCGGTGCTCTCGACGCGGGGATTCCCCGGGTTGATCACTCCGAGGTAGGCCATCTGCGCCACGCCGTCGGCGTCATCGCGCAGGTGCTCCCCGATGGAGCGGTAGACCGGGTCCTTGTCCCGTTCGCTCGCCAGCTGGATGAGGAAATAGCCGGCGTTCATGTGGAACATGCTCGGAAGCAGGTTGTTGTAGGGAACATCAGCGCTGTGCACCGAGTCCCGGTCTCCGCCCGGGCAGGTGTGGATACCGATCTTTGACCGTTCTTCCGCCGTGAAGCGCGCCAGTACGCGGTTGTTCAGCTCGATGAAGTGCGGCAGCAAGCCGGCACCCGTCCACGGGTTTCGTGGATCCTCTCTGGTGGCCAGCCGGCCCTCGGTGAAGTCGATGGACACCCGGGCCGCCCCAGCGGCGAAGGCGCCGCGGATGTCTTTTTCGCATTCGTTGACGAGGTCGTCCTCGAATTGTTCCCGCGAGTAGCCGGGCACCTCGTCCTTCAGCGGGTACAGCAGGGCCAGCATGGAGGGGGCGATCACGGCCTGCTTCATCGGGGAATCTGTCAGGACGATGGATTTCTTCAGGCTGTCGGCCGCGTAGCTCTTGTACCGGAAGGGACCTCCGGTCAGCCGCGGAAGCTGCCGCCCGTGGCCATCGGCGAAGATCGCGAAGAATTGACCGCCGGGGCCGAGGTTCTCGGCAAGTCCGGTTCCGGCCAGCGTGTCGGTGACGGGGTAAGTGGCGAAGCTCGACGAACGTTGCTCGCCGTCGGAAACAATCGGTGACCCAGTGGTCGCATAGCGCTCGAGTGAGTCACGAACCGCGGCGTCCTGCTCGGCTTCCAGGGCCGCTTTATCGATCTTTCCCTCGTCGTAGGCGGCATAGGCGGCTTGTAGCGTGGAGGGTCGGGGCAGCGAGCCGACCGGCTCGGTGGGAATCCCGGTGGCCGTTCTCGGATCGTAGTCAGTCATGATTCTCCTCTCTGCCTGTGAGCTTGACCATAGTCAGTTGACAATGAGTCAGTCAACGTCCACTCATTCGTGGCGGCCGGGCGGGTGACGTCGTTTTCTCGCCAGCCCGACGACGTGCGGTGGGCGAGACTGGGGGCATGTACACCGAGGTCGAGCGTTGCGTGCGGGCCGTCCAGTCCAAGGACGCCCGCTTCGACGGGTGGTTCTTCACCGCGGTGCTGACCACCGGGATCTACTGCCGGCCGAGCTGCCCGGTGGTGCCCCCCAAGGCGGTGAACATGCGGTTCTACCCGAGTGCGGCGGCCGCTCAGCGGGCGGGTTTCCGCGCGTGCAAGCGGTGCCGCCCCGACGCCAGCCCCGGCTCGCCGCAATGGAACGTACGCGCGGACCTGGTGGCCCGCGCGATGCGGCTGATCGCCGACGGGGTCATCGACACCGACGGGGTGCCCGGGCTGGCGCGCCGGCTGGGTTACAGCGTCCGCCAGCTCGAGCGCCAGCTCTACGCGGAGCTGGGCGCGGGGCCGCTGGCGCTGGCCCGGGCACAGCGCGCGCAGACCGCGCGGTTGCTGATCGAGACCACCGCGCTGCCGATGGCTGAGGTCGCCTTGGCGGCGGGGTTCTCCAGTCTTCGCACGTTCAACGACACGGTGCGGGAGGTCTTCGCGCTGTCGCCGACTGAGCTGCGCCTGCGCGCCGGGGGTACCCTGCCCCATTCTCGACCGGACAATGCTCGGCCGAGCGCGGAGGACGTGGCTGGCACGTCGCTGTCGGTGCGCTTGCCGTTCCGGTCGCCGCTGTGCCCGGACAACCTTTTCGGCCACCTCGTCGCCACCGGCGTTCCTGGTGTCGAGGAGTGGCGCGACGGCGCTTACCGGCGCACCCTCCGGTTGGCCCATGGGGCTGCCATCGTCGCGCTGCGGCCCACGCCGGACTACATCAGCTGCCAGTTGGTGCTCTCCGACTTGCGCGACTTGTCGACGGCGATCAGCCGGTGCCGGTGGCTGTTGGACCTCGACGCCGACCCGGTCGCGGTCGATAGCCAGCTCGCCGCTGACTCGGTCCTCGCCCCGTTGGTGGCCAAGAACCCGGGCCGGCGGGTGCCCCGCAGCACCGACGGCGCCGAGTTCGCGGTCCGCGCGGTCCTGGGGCAGCAGGTCTCCACCGCGGCGGCGCGGACCCACGCCGCCCGCCTGGTCGAAGCGCACGGCGAGCGGGTTTCCGACCCCGCCGGCACCCTGACCCACCTGTTCCCCAGCGTGGCGGCGCTGGCCGATCTCGACCCCGAGCGGCTCGCCATGCCACAAAGCCGTCGGCGCACGCTGGTGACCCTGGTCGCCGCGCTGGCCGAGGGCACGCTTGCGCTCGGCGCGGGCAGCGATTGGCACGCCGCCCGCGCGGCGTTGTCCGCGCTGCCCGGCCTGGGCCCGTGGACCGTGGAGATGATCGCCATGCGGGCACTGGGCGACCCCGACGCGTTCGTGCCCACCGACCTCGGGATCACGGCGGCGGGGCGGGTGCTCGGCCTGCCTGCGGGCGTGGCCGCGCTTACCGAGCGCGCCGAGCCCTGGCGGCCGTGGCGCGCCTACGCCGTGCAGTATCTCTGGGCCACCGGCGACCACGCCGTCAACCGGATGCCGACCGCAAGCTGACCGAAGGGCAAGATTCCGCGATGACTTCACCCATGACTTCACCCGTGGCACTGACTGAGACACTGATCGACGCGGCGACACTGATCGGCACGGGGCGTCGAGCGCACACCGTGCTGGACAGTCCCCTCGGCGCGCTCACCCTCGTCGCCGCCGACGGCACGCTCTGCGGCCTCTACCTGGAGGCGCAGCGGCACCGGCCGTCGCCGGACACCTTCGGCGATCGGGACCCCGGCCCGTTCGTGGACGCCGTGACCCAGATTGAGGAGTACTTCGCCGGAACCAGGACCGACTTCGACCTGCCGATCACCCTGGTGGGCACGCAGTTCCAGCGCCGGGTGTGGGCGCAGCTGCGCCAGATCCCGTACGGGCGGACCGTCTCCTACGGTGAACTCGCCGGCCGGCTCGGCCAACCGAGCGCTTCGCGGGCGGTCGGTCTGGCCACCGGCAAGAACCCGCTCAGCATCATCGTGCCCTGCCACCGAGTGGTGGGCTCGACGGGTGCGCTCACCGGTTACGCCGGTGGCCTGGACCGCAAGCGGTTCCTGCTTGAGCTTGAACGCACGGGTTGCTAGATCCGGGTTTCGGCGATCTCTCGGGCGCTCCGGGCGAGCTCCTCGGCGCCGGGCCGGGCTTCCAACGCCCTGGCCAGGGGGAGCAGCCAGTCCCGGCGGGCGGCGAAGGAAAGCAGGGTGCGCACCGCCTCGATGGCGTCGCGGGCCAGTGATACTCCTCGGGGTTGCCCCGCCCGCACCGTCACCTCGGCGAGCAGAATCTTGGCCACGGTGCGGCCTCGCCGGTATTTGTCCTCCCCGTAAGCGCGCACCGCGCTGGTGGCGAACCGCTCGGCGGCCTCGAGCTGGCCCAGGTCGCGGTGAACCGCGGCGGTCCCCAGGTCAGCACCCGCGCGCTCGTACTCGTCGCGGGGCTCCCACCCGTCGTTCGCCTCGGCGAGGTACTTGATCGCCTCATCGGGGCAGTCCAGCAGGGCGTAGGCTCCCGCGCAGCTCCGGGCCAGCCGCGCGGCCAGCGTCGGTAGCCGAGGGTCCTCGCCGCTCAGCTGATACCGCCCGAGCTGGAACATCGTGAGCGCGTCGTTCGGGTGCCCGGTGCGCAGCATCGTCATCCCGCCGTGCCAGGAGGCGTTGGCGATCCCGTAGCTGTCCCGGTACTCACCGGCCAGCCCCATGGCCCGGGTGAAGTAGCCATACCCATCCACCCCGGCGTCGTAGCACGCCCACCCCGCCTCGGTGTGCATCTCCGACAGCGCGGCGGCCAGCTTCGCCTTGACCTCGTCGGTCCCGGGCACCTCCATCCACCGCAGGTAGACCGCCGCGAGGGTGCCGAGCACGTCGGCCTGCCCGCCGAAGTACCGGGTCAGCCCGCGCATCTGCTCGGTGACCGCCACCACGGTGCGCACCTGGCGCATCTCCAGTCGGGCGGGCAGTGGAAACTCGCTCGGCGTTGGTAGCTCTTCAAGACCCAGCAACTCCAGATCCCGAAACTCCTGGCCCAGAAACTCCAAACCCAGGGCGGCGGTCGACGTGGCGGTGCGCAGCGTGCGGCGTTTCACGCTCCCGTCCACCTCCTCGATTGGGGGCGTGCTCGGTTTCTCCTCGTCGAAGCTCACGCCCATCCAGGCTCGGGGCACGCCGAGCCCGTCGGCGATGCGCTCGAGCACCAAGATGTTCACCACCTGACGGCCCTTGATGATCTCACTCACCTCCGACTGGGACTGCTCGGTCAGCTGCGCGATCTGGCGCTGGCTCACGCCTTGGCGCCCGAGCAGCCGGTAGACGGTGCCGACGTCGCGGGCGTGCAGCGCGGCGCGCATCTCGGCCGCTTCGAAGAACTTCGGGTCGAGCGGTTGGTTCACCAGTCACGCTCCGTTTGGGCGCCGGCCAGGATCGCCTCGGCCAGGGCGATCGTGACCGTTTTGGACAGTCGCACACCGGGCGCGCCCAGGCCGTGAATCGCCCAGGAGCCGCCCAGCTCGTGGATCACGATCAGAGTGGCGCGGCTGTTGCCGTCGGTGCAGCGGCCCTGCACCGTCACCCGTGCCCGCTCGCCGGGCACCCGGTCCGTCATGTGTACCTCGTTCATGGCTGGTGAGCGTGACGCGGCTCGGGCGGCGGTTTTTGCCGAACCGCACGATGATTCCGCGATCGCCCAAATGGGTTACGT
>JBDTAX010000160.1:0-51574 GCA_039924425.1 Pseudonocardiaceae bacterium | reverse complement strand
ACAGCGCCTCGAGACCCAGCGCACCGGATCCGGCGTAAAGGTCCAGCACCCGGGCCCCCTCGAGGTCCCGGCGGGCCTGCAGAGCGCTGAACACCGCCTCCCGGACCCGCTCCGACGTCGGCCGGGTACCACGCGGCGGAACAGCCAACCGCCGCCCACCAGCGGTACCCGCCACGATCCGCACCATAGTGCCCATGATGCCGCCACGCGGCGCGTTCTCATCGGTCCAGGGTGAGAAGATTCCCCGACCCGCAGATGCAGACAGTGCCCGACCGGTAGCGGTGGGTGTCGCGGCGTCGAGACATCGCCCGGTGGGCTATACGGGCAGACCGGCTCGGCGGGCCATGCCCCGCAGCTCCTCGCCGGCCGCGTCCCGGCGCGACTGTTTGAGCAGCACGGCGATGGTGTCACGGACCAACGGGTTACGCCGCACCCGAACGGGATTCATCGCCTCAGCGCGACGCAGCGCCCGCACCGCGTCATCGCGGCGTCCCCGCAGCCGCGCTAGCGCACGCCCGTACCCCACCCAGTAGTAGACGCGATTGGCCGGAAAGGAGCTACGTTCGGGGTGCAGCCTTTCGGCGATGTTCACCGCACGGTCCGGTTCACCCGCATCCAGGGCCAGTTGCACCCGGCGGAACCCGACCCAGGTCGGCCCGAACTCACCGAACCCCAGCGGGTCGGCCTCACCGAGCTCGACGAACCGGCTGGCTATGTCAGCGGCTGCGTCCATTGCTGCGGCCGAATCACCTGGACGGCCGTTCAACGCGGCGACCGCAGCGTGGACGGCGGTGAGGCCGCCCACCAGGCCGGCGGTGGCGGCGGTGGCGGACGGCAAGGTCAGCGAGTCGAGTTCGATCTGCCCCAGCTCGAAGGCCCCACCGGCTAGCAGCGTGTCGGCCACGGCGAACCCGGCCATGCCGAGCGTGGTGACCTCATCGCGTTCCTGGGCCAGGCGTCGCGCCAGGAACACCACCCGGCGCCGCAGGTCCTCGGGCGCGGCCGCGAGGATGAGCCACGAGTTGGTGACGTGTACGTGCAGGTGCACGGCCAGCTCAAGCACCTCGCCATGGTCAGCGCCGGTAGCCAGAGTGGTGTGCACATCCCGGACCAGCCCAGGCAACTCGGTGGCCACCTCAGGGAACCGGCACTCCCGCTTGTGCTGGAGCAATCGGGCCACCCGGTCCCGCAGCACCGCCCCGGGGAGCACCAGCCCCCCGGGGTGGCCGACCTCGATCGCGTCCAGCGCGAGCCCGATCGCTTTGGTGGTGCCGTCGGTATGCCCGTTGGCCGGTGCGGGTACGGGGAGCCTGGTCAGCTCCGCCACGGAGATCTGGAGCGCGTCGGCCAGCGCCGCGACCTCCACGAGCGTCGGGGACCGCTCACCACGCTCGATCCGGCTCAGGGTGTCCTTGCTCATCGACGCCAACCCGGCGATCACCCGGAGCGACTTGCCCGATCATCGCGGACCCGCCACAGTGCCCACACGATCGTCCCGGCGTCCCCGGCCTCCATGAAGACCACTCCTCACCATGTTCTCCCCACCGATGCCTCAAGGCACCCAGGAGGGTCACACTACGACGTTTTCCCGGCGTCGACGGTGACTGGCTCGGTGTGGTCAGCTACGGGATGAGATCCCGTTCACGGACGGCTGGCGCAACAAGCTGCACGTGGTCGACCAGCTGATCCCTTTCTACGCACTGCGGAAAGGCGAGTAGGCGCATCCTTGTCGATATCCGCATTGTGATCGAGTGCGACGGCGTGCAGCACTACGCTGACGAGGCTGGGCGCGCGGACCCCGTCGGTACGCTGAGATGGTCGCCGAGGACCGTGAACTGAGGCTGCGCGGCTACGAGGTCTACCGCTTCGGCGGCGCCGAACTCAGCGGTAACCCAGCCACCAGGCGGCGGCTTGACATCTTCTTCGACCGGCTCGCCGAGCGCTACTCCGCGTGACTCCCGCGGTTCGTCAGCGTCGTCGGCGTTCCGTGTGCTTCCGTAGTGGTGTGGTCCATCCACTTCGACTACGCCAGAACGCAGTAGTGGGGAGAGCGTGATTACAGCGGTGCGTCGGGATTGCGAGTGACGATCCGGGTGCCGGGGACCGCGGCGGCCAGTGTGGCGATGTCGCCGGGGTCGGCGGTGAGCACGATCGCCGCGTCGACGGTAGCGCAGGCGGCAACGACATGAGCGTCAGCGATGTGCTCACTTCCGACGCCCGTATCGTGCAGGATCGCCCCAACCAGTTTGGCGAACCGTTCATCGGTCGGCACCACCCTGATTCGCCGGCCGCCGCGTCGGCGCGCGAGTGCAGCCTCGACCCGGCGGGTGCGCGCCACCCCGCGGCAGACCTCCGCGAGGGTCACCGCCGCGCAGCGCACCTCGCCACCCTCGTCGATCGCGCTGCGTAGCAGGGCACGCATTCCTGTTGCCTGCTCAGTGTCGAGCATGTCGAACGCCGCCGCGTCGAGGACCACGGCGACGCTCATGCGGCGCTCGTTCCGTTCACCTCACCGTGCTCGACGGCATCGAGTAGGGCCTTCGCGGCGGCATGTTGCTCGCGCGAGGGTGCGCCGTGCTTCTGGTCCAGCTCGTCCAGCCACTCGCGCAGCGCCGCCCCGTGGGCCGCTACCTCCAGAGCCTCGCGCAAGACGTCATTGGCGACCGACGACATGCTCCGACCACCGACCGCCTCCAACGCCTCGACAACGTCCTCATTGAGATTCAGCGTGACCCGCCGCTTCTTCGCTTCTTCATAAGAACATCATACCCGGAGTCCGGGCGACGTCGATCCAGGTGATGGGGCGGCTAGCTAGTGTAGCTAAATGCGATCAAGCTTACGTGGCTCACTCGCATCGGTGCAGCTCACAGCCCGCCTCCTGATCTTTAGAGCGTAAAGCACTACACATTTAGTTACACTAGGATCCAGCCATGTCCACTCCGACGCTTCACTTAAGGCGCACCTAGCGGGTAGTCCGCGTTCGCGCGGGTTGAGTGTGCGGCGAGGTCATCTGTGAGTATGGGCGCTGTCACATCGATCCGACCCCACCATGCCCGTACGAATCGCCGCCGAGAAAGACCCCGCGAGCTTGGCTCGCAAGTTTTCGCCGGTGCGGACTCGTCATTTTTTCGGGCGTCGGCGCAATTTCTCGAGAGACGCCTTGGAGATCCCCCGAGCAACGACGAATTCGCGCAGCGCCTGCCGGAATTTTTCCTCATCTTTTTCCCCGGCTTTTTCCTCGGCTTTGACCAAGGCATCGAAGCAGATGGTTTTCTGCTCGCGACGGTCCTGGGTGATGGTGATCAGCCAGTCCACCACTGACGGCTCTGGCAGGCTGAGGGCCGCGTCGATCCGGACCTTGCCGGCCCCGTGCTTCTTGACCAGCTGCTGTAGTGCCAACTCGGCCTTCCTCCTGTCGGAAGGCGACAGCGCTTGGGTCAACAACGCTTGGGCGGCCCCAAGGCGCACGGTATCCAGCCGGGCCTTGTACGCGAGGTCCATCAGGGCTGGCGTCCCATGGACGCCGGCCTTCCGTGCCGCAGTCAACAGGAATTTGTCGTCCGGATTGCTTCGATCAGCCAGTTTGCCCATCAGACGCTGGCCAGCGTCTGGGTTCATCGCCATGACTTTCTCTGCCACGGCTAGTGCTGTGTCGTTGCCGGTGGTCGTCGCGATGGTGGTGTACAGCTCGATGGTCCGTGCCTTGCCCAGCGTCTGTTCGGCGATCTCGACGGCATCGCTGCGGATCGGCCCGGGTATGCGCTGGTTCAAGGCGACCTCCGCGAGCGCGGCGGCGGCCGGTCCAGAGTCGAGTTTATAGGCCGCCCTCAGATGGGCCAGTCGGCTCTTGTCCTTCAGCGCGCAGTTCTTCGCGAGATAGATGTACGACTCTGCACCGGTGGCACGGTTGTACTCTCCGATTGACTTCGCTGCCTTGGCTTTGTTAATGTGGTCCAGTTTCGGATCGTGGACGCGATCGACCAGGGAATCGATCGACCCATGATGTTTGGTGACGATAAGCGTCGCCGCTTCAACCTGGACCTTGCCAAGCACGAGTGGGTCCTTCGAGAGACGGTCTAGTTGGCGTATCGCCTGCGTGGGGTCGATCTCCCCGATCAGGATGACCGCATCCCGCCGCACCGAGCTGTAGATCTTTTGTTTCACTGGCCAGGCGACATCGGTCGCGATCCGCAGTGCCACGTGCTGGTCGTAGTCCCTGATCATGTCGGCGATTTTCAGCGGTGTGTCGTCCTTGTGCGCGGTCTGGGCGAACCGCTCCATGAGCGCAACGGCCATGGCCTTATCCTGCTTGAACAGCTCGGTTGACAGCTCCAACCGCTTGTCGTCGGATAGGGTGTCGTCCCCGATCAGCTTACACATCGGTGCGGGCAGACGGGTGTAAATCGCCGCGTCCGCACGCAACTCGCCCATGTCGGGAGTCTCCACGAGCCGCAACATGGTTCGCGTGCCCAACTCGGGGTTGCGGTGGTCGATCTGGACGGTCGTGCTCAACCGGTCCTGTGGCGTCCCGGTCAGGTTGTTAGCCAGGTTCTGGAGGTTCTTCGCGCCGAGTGCTGTGTCGTGCTTCGTGATTTCGTCGACGACAGCGAGCCTGCGGCGGGATGTGATGGTCGGACCCGGATTCTGGATGACCTTTTCCAACTCGACAATGGCCATCATGGGCTTGAGCCGGTACAGCAATCTGAACGCATCCACCCAGCGGCTCTCATACTGCCGGTCGTCGGCGAGCCTGCGGCGCAGGAGTTTGGCGATGTGGTTGGGGATGTCGTTCCCGGGCATCAAGTTCCGTCGGCTCAGCTCGATGACGAAGCGGATGTTCGGATCGCGGTCCGGGTCGCGCAGCAACAGGCGGCGTAGCCGCCGATCGACAGCGGGTTTCGCGACCCGCCACCACAGGGCAGCCAGGAACAGCATCACCCCGCCGTCCGGCCAAATCCAGGTCGTCCGCAGCGCCCGGTACTTCCACCGCGGCTGCCACCAGCGCGGCCCGCGTGGGTGGTGCCGGAAGATGCGGTATGCGGCCAAGTACTCCTGGTACTCCTGGGCAGTCTGGCAGGCGAATCGGCAGTCACCGTTGGCGGCGACGATGATGCCGCTGTTGTCAAGCAGTTGGGTGATGATCTCGCGCCGTCTGGCATCGCTCAGCTCGGGCGGCCAGTCCAGCCGCCCAGACACCGCGACGAACTCGACCATCGTCCCGGTTCCGGGAGTGACATCCCGCCAGCGGTCGGCAATCTCCTCCAGAAGCTCGCGCGCGTTACCCGGGTGCAGGTAGGGCTTTCGGTCCAGCTTGTCCAGACACAGCTGGATGAACCGTTCCAGCGATTCAATCTCGCCGGGACGAGCCGGCGCACCGCCGGTCACGAGGAGCGCATCAGAGCAGCCGTCGTGGGTGGCGTGGCCCGGGTGGCCGGCGGGCGGCGCGTCGTCAGCTGTCACAGCCAGCATGGTAGCCCCAGCGATCGGCACCCGCACCGGACAAGGACGTGACAGTTTCCTACTGCGCCCGAGGACGCGCGATGACCCGGGAGGCGGCAACGTCCGCTCATGCCCCCGCTGACTGTGCGCGGGTGTCAGCGCAAGCCGTGTCGAGAGGCTGTCAGGGACCAAGCAACCAGTAGCGCTCGCCGCCCTGGTCCCGGAGATCACTTCTGCGCTCGCCGCCGACCAGGAGATGCTCTACGCCCAGGCGTTGGCCCGCCGGGAGGCGGCGTCACCGTTTGTGGAGTCCCTGGCCGAGGCCCTGGAGGCGGCCGCCCACGGCTGGGCCCGAATCCCCTGGTCCGTGCTCGGCGAACCCGACGAAGCCAGGCTCACCGAGCACGCGGTCACCACGCGCTGCCTCACCAGCCCCGACGGCAGCCTCCCTGACAGCGGCGAGGAACCCGACCTGATCACCTGGGTGGCTCGTTCCTACTGGGTCACCTACGTGTCATCCTCAGGGACGGTCCGTCTCAGGAGCATGCTGGCGCGTCGGCGTAAGGGGTTGGCCAGCGAGAGGTGGTCGCCGCGGGTGGCGGCGTTGAGAAGCTCGGTAATGACGACCAGTTCGGCGAAGCGGCCGGAGGGTGTGTCAAGCATCTCCGCGAGTTCGGTGCGGATCCGAGCGGCGATGGGAGGCACCAGAAGGCTGTAGCTGTGGAGCGTCGCGGCATCGTAGCCCGTTGGTGCCAGACCCCAGCCTTCAAAATCGAAGAGGCACAGGGTGGGCGCGCTGATGTTGGCGAAGTGGAAGTCGCCGTGGGCGGTGGTCCAGGGGCGCGGCGCTGTGGTGTCGATGGGCGTGCCGAGCAGCCGAGGCATGGTGCGGTCGAGAAAGCTCTGGTGGATGGTCATGCGGCTGGTGCGGACCGAAGCGATGTCATTGAGTGTGACGCGTACGGCCGCCCACCATGCCGTCGGAAGGTTGGGTGCGGTCGTCAGGACTGGCGACGTCGCGGCGGGGCGGGCTAGCGCGTGGTCGTACAGTTCCGCGCGATACTCCCAGCATTGATCGTTCCAGTCGTGCCAGCGGCGCAGCCTGGGGCGTGATACCGATGCGGGCATGACGCTCTCGGCCTCGATCGAGCCGTCCCAGAACGTGCCAACGACTCGTCCGATCGGGGCGCAGGCGACGCGGAGCCATGCCGGACCGTGCTGGGTAGTGACGGGCTGGCTCAGTGTCCTGCCGTGCCAGCCCCAGGCTTCGTGGGTGTTCGCGACCGGCAGGACGTCCAGGGTGGCGCGGGCTACGGCGTGTGCGGTGCGCATGCGTGCAATGACGTCGGCGTTGTCGGGCTCTGGCCACATCACTGACCACCAGCGGGGTGGGCGCCAGGTGAAGGGTGCGGCTGGCCCAGGAGGGTCTCGCGCGCCGCCCGCGCAACGATGCTCTGGGTCCGGGCAGATAAGCCGATCCGATTCCAGTGGAAGATCACATGGTGCGCGAGGGTGTCGCGGACCCCTCGTTCCAACGTTCCGTCGGCGGTTGCTGTCCCCAGACCGCGTCCGGCTACGTCGAACGCGGTCAGCCAGCCGGCGGCATATGCCAGTGGCCCGTCCGGGCCGAAGAGTGCTCCGGCGGGGTGGAGATCGGCGTTGATCAGCAGTCGAAGACTGTTGGTCATCTCCCGCAGCTGCTCGGTGGGCACCTCGGGGGGCAGGGGCCGTAGCTGGGCGACGCGATGCCAGACGTCGCCTTGCTCGTAATAGTCCTGCCCTCCACCACGCAGCAACGCGCTGCACAAAAGGACCGACAGTTCCCGCCGCCCGAGGGTCGCCTCGTTGACCGTGGTGGGACGCAGTGCATGGTCGAGGATGTACCGGCTGTCGGCCTGGAAGAGCGCGTGAGCAACATCCATCGCCGCGGGTCCGCCGAACGCGGCCGACTCCGGTTCGTACCTGGTCTGCCACCACCGTTCGGTCAGGTACGCCTCGACGAGGCCATCGAGGACGGTGGTGACGGACGCCTTCATGTCAGCGGAGGACCCGGTAGGACCGGGAAGCAGTCGCAGTCTCCAGCAGGGCGCCTTGCGGATGAACCACCACGCCTCGACCATCTCCGCGTCCTCGAGGCATCGTAAACGCGGGGCAAGCTCAGTGGCGGCGATGCGCTCGGCGGTGTCCCAGTGGGTGAACTGGACGTGGACCTGGTACCAGGAGTGATCGGCCTGCGCCTGGAGCGCCGCGTAGCCCGCTGCGCGATACACCTCCACAGCATCGGCGAGATCCTCGGGCCGCATGCCGAGGTGGGCTGCGGCCTGATTCAGGGGTACGCCGGCGAGGACGGCCACGACGCTGTCGGCTAGCTCCCGCGGCGCGATGCTCGCGGACACCGGGCCTGCGACACGATCGACGCCCGCACTGGTCAGCTGATCATCAGGCATGCGTCCCATCCGGAGATCGGCGACGTGGTGCCGGCGGCGGTGTGCAGCGCGAGCCCGAGACCGGCATTGCCTTCCAAGAGCCCGGTGCTGTGGTTCGGTTCGGCGCTGCTGTACCGGATGAGTAGCTCGGCCAGCTGCGGCAGAATCGCGGCCAGGGCAGGGGTGAGCGCATCGGCGGCGGCGCGAACGGCGATCTGGTAAAGCCCGGCCCAGCCGTGGCACAGGCTGGTGTCGATGATCTGGTCGAGCTGGGCGGGGTCGTACAGGCAGGCAGCGAGCGCGTCCTCGGCGAAGTGCTGGCGGGCGGTGTCGTCGGTGGCGATGGCGGCCAGTTGCTGGGCGCGGCTGATTCCCGGCGTCCCGTAGCACCACGAGGGCCGCAGCGGGCCCGGCTGGGTGGTTCGGCCCGTGCGCAGCTCGTCCAGGGTGAGCCATTGCGGCCACCACGCTCCCGCGTCGCCATCTTGGCGCCAGGTATCCAGAAAGGCGCAGATCACGCCGATGGCGTCCGACTGCCCGTCCACGGTAATCTCTGCCCGCAGGCCCTGGGCGAGCAGAGCGAGCGGCCCGCCGATGCCGTGCGCCACGCCGAGGTTCAGGTGCCCGCCGGGGAAGCCAGCTGAGGTGCTGACGTTGGGGTCGTGGGCGGTCCACCAACCAGGCAGGGTCTGGCCGTCGACGCGCACTGGTTCGGTCAGGCGGACCAGGTAGGTCAAGATCCAGCCGAGGGCGTCGTCGCCCGGGGCGTGGGCGAGCAGGTGCGCGCCGATCCCGGTCAAGCCGTGTAGCAGGTCGTATTCGGCGAAAGCCGGGCGCTGGCCGCGGTCGGCGCGCTGCCCCGCGAGGTCGATCCTTCGGTGTGCCAGCGCGCCCACCTGGGCGTCGATCCCCGCCAGAACGGCGCCGTAGCGTGTGGTCCCGTCGGCGCCGGCCGCGTGCAGCACGAAAGAGATCGCGGGCACACCGAAGTACAACCCGGCGGTGTCGGCGGCGCTGATCTCGTCACGGGTTGCCGCCTTCACCCAGCTGTGCGCGGTGTCCCAGCTTCCAGCGCCGCTGTGGGCACGTTCGATGTGCAGCAGCGCAATCCCCGCGGCACCCTTGGCCAGCGACTGTGCCCGCGAACGCAGTTCGGCGGTGAGCGGTTCCGGCACCGCCAGGTGCTGGACGAGCGATTCCGCGACTGCGAGCGCGGAGCCGGTTGAGGTGCTCACGGCGTGTCCCTGCGGTCCTGGGCGATCCAGCGCAGGGCAGCAGCGCGGGCCAGGCGGTTGCTGACGCGCTCGCACTCTGGGTCGACGCCGATCGTCCGCACGTGGTGCAGGTGGAGCAGGGACCGCAGCACGGGGCGGGGGTCTCGCTGCCTATCAAGCCGATTACGGTAGGTGACCAGCGCTGTGCGCCGCCTCTCCCAGGCCAGCACCACCTTCTCGCCGCCAGGTGCGGCGCGCAGCACTGCCCACTCGTGGCCCGGGTCGGCCAGCAGCAGCGCCGCATCGCGCACAGACCGGTCCAGCCTCCCCCGCTCCTGGGGTAGGTGATCGATCAGCCAGCGCAGGCCCTGTCTGGGCGTGCTCGCGTAGGAGGCGGCGAGGTCGAGCAGGCCAGCCGCGGTGAGCGCTTCCGGGGGCGTACCGATGCGGGCCGCCATCTCGATTTGGGCGAGAGCGGCGGCCGAATCGGCGACGAAGGCCTCCTCGGCTGCGGCCATCGCCGCGCCGTGGCCATACCGTCCGGTTTCGGGATGATAGGTGCTCAGGTGCAGCTGCGGAACCAGGCCACGGCCACGCATGTCGGCGGCCCACTCTCCGACGCGCGCGGCGGCGGCTCCATACAGCTCAGGTGAGGGCAGTCGCAGGTACAGGCTGAGGTGTTGTTCGATGTCGGGGCGGGTCATCTCACGGTGACGCCGGAACCACCACAGCGGCGGATCGTCCCAGCGTTCGAACAGTCGGGGCAGGTAATCGGTCAGGATCTCGTCTTGACGGTCCGGGTGACCATGGATCTGTGGTCGCTCTGGCACAGCACGACAGTGACCGGAACGCGCAGCCGTCGACGCCAGGCATCCAGCGCGGTCTCCCAATCGGACCTGGTGGCGGTGCGCGCGGGCAGTTCCCCAGCAGCCAGCAGCCAGCGGGCCGGGGACAGCACACTGCGGCCGTAACGCACCCGCGGCAGGTAGGGCAGGCGCACTGCGGCTCCCCAGTCGAAGGCGCTGTAGACCGCGCAGCGCCCGATGGTCACCTCCGCGAGGAATCGCGCGAGCGGCGGAGTTTGGAGACCGGCCTCCAGCGCATGCAGAACCCGCGGCTCGATACGTCGGCCGGTCGACAACTGCACCAGGTACAGCCAGCGGGAATCGGCGCTGACCGCGAGATCGTGCAGCGGTATCAGATCACCGTGCGGAGTGCGGTGCTCGGACAGGGAGATCACCCGGGACAGCAGCTGCGGAGTGCGCACCACATTCTCACTGTGCCGCCGACGCGGCGGGAACGATAGCTGCGCCGCGATGGCGTCGGGGTCCTCGGTGCCCAGTGCAGCGTAGGACTCGGCTACCCCCTCGCGCTCGGCGTCGGGAAGCAGGTCCGCGAACCGCCCGGCCATGCTGCTGCCCGGCCGGGGGGCTGCGGTCACCACGAGGCGGAACGCCCCGCGCGCCACGGCGTCGGGTGAGGCAGCGTGGAGCTGGAAGGCCAGCTCTACGCGGGGCGGGGGCAGCATCTCGGCCGGATCGCCAGCCGTCAGCGCGCGGATGACGGGCTCGGTCAGCACGATCTCCGCACGCCCGCCCATCACAGCCTGCTGCATCAGGGTAAGCAGCGTCTCGTCGCGTTCGGTCAGCATCCGTCCGGTGCGCCCCGGCAACGCACCGAGATAGCCGGCGGGCAGCCCCAAGCCCAGTGTCTGCCTGCACCAGCTCGCTGACGGGAACGACAGCCCCCGGGCCGTATCTGTTGCGGAACCGGACGTGGTATTCCGTCCATCGCCGATAGCCGAACGGGTACGGCGTCAGGCGCAGCAACGCACTCGCGGCGGCCTCTGCCTCGCGGACTACCAGTTCGGGAAGGACGATCGCGCTATCCAGACCCACGTCGAGGACCAGCGGCTGCGCAGCGGTATCGCACACGGTCCGCATGCGCCGGGCCACCTGGGCCCTGCTCATCCTGGCCACGGAGGGGTGCGTGGCACCGCCCAGGCTCGATAGATCATCGTGGATCGCCCGCAGTTCCGCGACCATGCCCGCGACCTCGGGCAGCTCCTCGGCGCCAACCGTCTCGAGCTGAGATCGCACGTGTCCCAAAGCGTCCGGAACGGTCATCGGGGCGCGAAGCCCGGTCAAAAGGACGCCCTGCGCGACTAGCTCGGCCAACATCGCGCAGACCCGCTGCGGTGACGCGGCCGGGAAGTCACCGGACAACACCGTGACCAGCTTGCCGAACGGGCCAGGCTCTCGGGCGGCCTCCAGCGCCGTGCGCACCGGCCGGGTGTGGCGCATGGAAACTTCCAGCGGGGCGAGCTGTTCCGGTCGGGCGTCGGTCGGCTGGCCGGGCACCACGAGCCGATCGCCACGCACGAACGCGGCACCGTTCGCAACCACAGGTAATCGTTCAAGTAAACATGGGCACCGCTCCAAGCGGTCGACAAGCGCGCCCAGCCACTGCGCGTCCGCCCGTACCACCACCCGATGGTCCTGGCCCCAGCGGACCGCCGGCTGACCACCCACCGTGACGACAGCCACCCCGGCGAACAGGCCGCAGGGAGTAGCCCGCCCCTGCCAGCGCAGTAGATACGACGTCAACGAGACCAGGATTCGGCGCACTCTGCGGGCATCCCGCTTCCGCCCAGTCACCACCTCCTCGACTTGGCGAGACAAGGCCGGGCTGGCGACGTGAATTGCCTCGCGGACGTCGTCTCGCCGCCAGACCTGCGCCAACCAGACGCGCGCGGACTCCGCCACGGCGTCGCCGTCACCGAACAGGTCCAGGTCGTCGGGCAGCGCCAGCCCGGCCGGATCGGCCGAGACGCGAATCAGGACCGGGCCCGCGTGCCGGTAGAGCGGTCCCGCTTCCGCTGCCATCAACGCCTCGCTTCCCCTCGCTTCGATGCCGTCAGGGCCGGGCGCGCTGGTGTGCCGGGTGGCACACCAGCGGCTTTGACACCTACATCACGACGGATCGCCGGTGAAGGTGATACAGGCGTCTTTTTCGCATGTGGACCCGCAGTTGTCGCTTGTGCTGAGCAGCAGGTTGCCGACCGGCTGCACGGCCTCGACCACACGCACATCGAGCGCGAACTCCGCGTCGAGCGCGGTGTCGTCGTCGGCGTGCACCGTGGCGCCCGAGAAACTGTCCGCCATCTCCATCACTCTCCTTGCTCGGTGGTGTGGTGCAAGAGACCCTGGCTCTTGGCGGGACCGCCCGCTGACGGCCAGGAGATCGTGACGCGGGCATGCCGCTTGTCGATGACCCTGCCGTCGGGCAGCGCCTCATCGGGGGTGCTCACCGGTTGGACCGCGATGCGTGGGCCCGGTCCGCCGCGGTGGTCGCGGTCCCAGACTCGCACCTGTTCGGCCATCGTCTCCGCGAGCGCAGCAGCGCCCGGCCCGAAGGCGTGGACGCCGAATTCGGCTCTCGAGGTGTCCAGCCGGCGCGCGGCGAGGTAGCCGAAACTACCGCCGTCGACCGCGGCGTCGTTGGATCTGCGGGTGATCGGACAGACCCAAGATCGGCGAAGCCGCGGGCTCGTGGGGTACCGGAGTGGTCGGCCTGGTCTTCCAGCAGCACCCCGGGGTTGATGAGCCGCATGCTGGAGGCCCTGGACGTGCGAGAGGGACACGACATGCTGGAAATCGGCACCGGAACCGGGTACAACGCCGCACTGCTGTGCCACCGGCTCGGCTCCGAGCATGTCTTCTCCGTCGACAGTGATCTCGTGCTGCTCAGGCGGCTCGCCGACCGCGCCGAAGGGCGCTTCGAGCGCACCTGGGCCGGGTTCATGGCGCTGCGCCCGACCACCCCGGGCCCGACCAGCCCGGCGACCGCCGCTGGGCACCAGGGGACCCGCGACCGCGCTCAGGCGACACCGCGCACCACAAAAATCGAGCAGCTTCGCCCCTGGGACAACCTCATCACTTGGTTCCTCGCCCAGCTCACCGTGCCCGGCGAGATCGGCTACGGGCACACCGTCCGCGATGGGCGCCCCGGGGACGTCTTTCTCACCAGCGCGGATGGCTCCTGGTGTGAAGTGAGCAACCACGCCGACAACGACACGAGGCAGGTGTGGGAAGCCGGGCCCACCGCGCTGTGGCGCGCCGTCGAGGACGCCGACCAGCTGTGGCGCGAGCTCGGCCAGCCCGGGTGGGACCGTTTCGGCCTCACCGTCACCGCCGAACGGCAATGGATCTGGCTCGACTCTCCCAGTTCACGAAAGCTGCCGCATGGTGGAGACGACATCGGTGGAGCCCGAGTCGGGCTGGTTGGTGACCGCATGGAACCGGGCCACACCATGGGCGAGGAAAGCGAGTACGCCGACCTAGAGGAACACGATCAGTAACCCGCGCCCACCGCGGGAGAGCACCAGCGGCCGGGTACTGAGGGGGGCCGGCCCACCGTATCCAACAGCGGACGCCTTGTCCCCGAACAGACGCTTGGAGTACGCCGACGTCAGCATCCAGTAGTACGCCTGGAAACGCATCGAATAGCGCAACACCGCGGCGGTGGCCTCACCCAGCGGGCGCGGCATCCGCCCGAGAATCAGCACCACCAGCCAGCAGACGAACGCACACACCGCCCACCCGTAAATCAGGACCGTGCTGATGATGGCCGCCGGGATCATCAACAGCAGCCGGAACAGCACGGCCAGCCGGTTCAGCCGACCCGGCGCGACGATCACCCGCACCGGGTAATCGGGCGCGCTGAAGACCGGCGGGTAGCGGTCGACCAGCAGCTAGAAGTAAGCACCCACCCGGATGTAGTAGGCGAGCACGCCGGTCAGGAACTCCACGGCCCACTGCGGCAGCCGGCCGAGAGCGAGCGCGGCGAACCAGCCGATGATGATCACCGGCACAGCCGCGAGGAGGAGCGCGTACAGAATGATGAACTGCGGGATCCGCAGCACGATCCGCCCCAGCACGGTGAGCCGCCGCTGAGTCACCGGAAAGCCGATCTCCAACTCGGGCAGCACCGCGCCCCCGGTCGTTGCCGGGGTCGCGGTCGGCAACATGTCGATCACTCCTAGCGATGGGGTGAAGTGGGCGTGTCACCCCGGATCTTCGCACTTTCTCTCGATCGAGTGAACTCGAATTGTGCCCGTGAGGGTGATCTGGTCACGGGGAGCGCAGCTCCAAGATCAGGTCGCCGCCTTCCACCTGCTGCACGGCCTTGATGGCCAACCGGGCCACCGTGCCGCTGAGGGGAGCGGCGATCCCGGCTTCCATCTTCATCGCCTCAATGGTGGCCACCGGCGCTCCGGCGGTCACCGTGTCCCCCTCGGACACTCGCAGGGTGACCACGCCGGCGAACGGCGCCGCGACCTGGTTGCCGTTGGACCGGTCGGCCTTCTCGGCGGCGGGGACCGTCGAGTCGACGGAGCGGTCCCGGACCTGCAAGGGCCGCAGCTGCCCGTTGAGCGTGCACATCACCGTGCGCATGCCGCGTTCGTCGACGTCCCCGATCGCGTGGAGCTGGATCAGCAGCCGCACCCCCGGATCAAGGTCCACCGCGTATTCCTCACCAGTGCTCAGCCCGTAGAAGAACTCCTTGCTGGGCAGCACCGAGGTGTCCCCGTAGGCCTCGCGATGGTCCTCGAACTCCGCCGTCGGGCCGGCGAACAGCAACCGGTTCAGCGTGCGCGCTCGGTCCTCGGTCAGCTCGCGGCGGTCCCGCGCGGACAGCTCCACGATCCCCCTCGGTTCGCCGCGGCCCGTCAACGCCTTGGTCCGCAGGGGTTCGGGCCAGCCCCCGGGGGGAACCCCGAGCTCGCCGTGCAGAAAGCCGATCACCGAGTCGGGAATGTCGAAGCGGGCGGGGTCGGCCTCGAATTCCTTCGGCTCGACGCCCGCGCCGACCAGGTGCAGCGCCAGATCCCCGACGACTTTGGACGACGGGGTCACCTTCACCAGCCGCCCGAGCATCCGGTCGGCCGCCGCGTAGGCGTCCTCGACCTGCTCGAAGCGGTCCGCCAGACCCAGCGCCACGGCCTGTTGGCGCAGGTTGGACAGCTGACCACCGGGGATCTCATGGTGGTAGACCCGCCCGGTGGGCGCGGCCAGGCCGGACTCGAAGGGTGCGTAGATCTTGCGCACCAGCTCCCAGTACGGCTCCAGATCACACACCGCCTGCAGGTCCAACCCGGTGGCGCGCTCGGTGTGATCGGTGGCCGCGACCAGCGCGGACAGCGCCGGTTGCGAGGTGGAGCCCGCCATCGACGCGGTGGCCGCGTCCACCGCGTCCACTCCGGCGTCGATCGCGGCGAGCAGGGTGGCGAGCTGACCGCCCGGAGTGTCGTGCGTGTGCAGGTGCACCGGCAGGTCGAACCGGCTGCGCAGCGCCGCCACCAACGTCCGGGCCGCTGGGGGTCGCAGCAGGCCGGCCATGTCCTTGATGGCCAGCACATGCGCACCGGTCTGGACGATCCGCTCGGCAAGCCGCAGGTAATAGTCCAGCGTGTACAGCTTCTCCGCGGGGTCGGACAGATCAGCGGTGTAGCACAGCGCCACCTCGGCGAGCGCCCAGTCGGTCTCGCGAACCGCGTCGATGGCCGGGCGCATCTGGGACACGTCATTGAGCGCGTCGAAGATCCGGAAGATGTCCAGCCCGGTCTCGGCGGCCTGCTTGACGAAGGCGACGGTCACTTCGGTCGGGTAGGGCGTGTAGCCGACGGTGTTGCGCCCGCGCAGCAGCATCTGCAGGCACACGTTGGGCACCGCCGCGCGCAACGCGGCCAACCGCTCCCACGGGTCCTCGGCGAGAAAGCGCAGCGCCACGTCGTAGGTCGCGCCACCCCAGCACTCCAGCGACAGCAGTTGCGGGGTCATCCGGGCGACGTGCGGCGCCACGGCAAGCAGGTCCCTGCTGCGCACCCGAGTCGCGAGCAGCGACTGGTGGGCGTCCCGGAAGGTGGTGTCGGTGACGCCGGCGGGGGCCGCGGCCCGCAACCAGCGCGCGAATCCCTCCGGGCCCAGCGACCGGAGCCGGTGCCGGGATCCGGTGGGCGGGCGGGTGCCCAGATCGATCGGCGGCAGCTTGCTCACCGGGTCGAGCAGCTCGGGGGGAGCTCCGTGCGGCCGATTCACCGTCACGTCGCCGAGGTAGGTCAGCAACCGGGTGCCCCGGTCCGCGGGCTGCTGGGCGGCGAGCAGGTGCGGCCGCTGCTCGATGAAGGAGGTGGTGACCCGGCCCGCCACGAAGTCCGGCTCGTCGAGCAGCGCGAGCAGGAACGGGATGTTGGTGGCCACGCCGCGGATCCGGAACTCGGCCAGCGCCCGGCGGGCCCGGCGCACCGCGGTGGGGAAGTCGCGCCCCCGGCAGGTGACCTTGACCAGCAGGGAGTCGAAGTACGCGCTGACCTGAGCACCCGTTTGCAGGGTGCCGCCGTCCAGCCGGATCCCGGCACCCTGGGCAGAGCGGTACGCGGTGATCGTCCCGACGTCCGGGCGGAACTCGTTGGCCGGATCCTCGGTGGTGATCCGGCACTGCAACGCGGCACCGTGCGGCACGATCTCGTCCTGACACAATCCGAGGTCGGCCAGCGTCTCCCCCGCCGCGATCCGCAGCTGAGCACCGACCAGGTCAACGTCGGTGATCTCCTCGGTCACCGTGTGCTCGACTTGGATTCGCGGGTTCATCTCGATGAACACGTGCTGACCGTCGCGGTCGACGAGGAACTCCACGGTGCCCGCGTTGACGTAGTCGATGTGCCGGGCGAAGGCCACCGCGTCGGCGCAGATCCGCTCGCGCAGCTCAGGGTCCAGGTTGGGCGCCGGGGCCACCTCCACGATCTTCTGGTGCCGGCGCTGCACCGAGCAGTCCCGCTCGTAGAGGTGGATGACATTGCCCGCCGAGTCGGCGAGGATCTGCACCTCAATGTGCCGGGGGTCGATGACCGCCCGCTCCAGGAACACGGTCGGGTCACCGAAGGCCGACTCGGCCTCCCGGCTGGCCGCCTCCAGCGCGGTGCGTAGATCAGCGGGCGCGGTGACCCGACGCAGGCCACGCCCACCGCCTCCAGCAACGGCCTTGACGAAGATCGGGAACCCGATCTCACCGGCGGCGGCCAGCAGCTCGTCGATGTCGGTCGAGGGTGCGCAGGACGCCAGCACCGGCACTCCGGCCTCGCGCGCCGCGGCCACCGCCCGCGACTTGTTGCCGGCCAGCGCCAGCACGGCGGGCGGCGGGCCGACGAAGGTGATGCCGGCCCGCTGGCAGGCCAGCGCCAGCTCCGGGTTCTCCGACAGGAAACCGTAACCGGGGTAAACGGCGTCGGCCCCGGCGTGCCGGGCGGCCCGGATGATCTCCGTCACCGAGAGGTAGGCCCGGACTGGATGGCCTTTCTCCCCGATCTGGTAGGCCTCGATGGCCTTGTGCCGGTGCTCGGAGTTGCGATCCTCGTAGGGGAACACCGCAACCGTCTGGCAGCCCAGTTCGTAGGCGGCCCGAAACGCCCGGATCGCGATCTCGCCGCGGTTGGCGACCAGCACCTTGCTGAACATGTGCCAGCTCCTTTTCCCCACGGCCGCTCGGCCAGGATCTCCCAGCGGCGGCTCCCAACGAATCATCGCAGGTGAAAACCGTTATCGGGGGAGCTGAGAGGAACCAGTTGCCCGAGCTCTCCCACGCGAGCGGCTGGAGGAGTATTAAGGATGGGGCACGAAAGGACGCGGCCATGGGCAGATCGCGGTACCGCCGTTACCCCCGCCATTACCACCGCCGGGCTCTGGTGCGGCGGCCGGTTGGCCCGCTGCTGGTGCTGCTGTGCGCGGTGGTGCTGGCCGCCATCATCGCGATCGCCACGCTCGTGGCCGCCGTGGCGCCACCCGTGCTGTTCGGAGTGGGTGCGGTGGTCGTGATGCGACACCTGCGCCGAGGCCGCCTCCGAGCGGCGGGCTGGCAACGGCCGGGGCCCATGCCCTCGACGCCCATGACCCCGCCCGTCGCGCCGGCCCCGGACTGGCCCGCTGCCCGGGCCCGGTTCGCCGAGCTGCGCGGGGAGTACGGCCAGTTCGAGTGCGACCCGCTCGCGGTGCTGCGGCTGCCCGCGCTGGCCGACGTCACGGTGCCCTCCACCGGCCGGTTCGTGGACGCCTTCGCCGAGGCGCAGGCACTGGACACCGACGGTGAACCGCCGCCCGCGCACCGCGCCCGCTTCGCCACCGCCGTGGATCAAGCCTGGAGAGCCTGGCACGCCGCCCGCGACGCGGCGGAGCGCATCCGGCTCGCTGGCATCCCCGAGCACGAGCGGGCCACCGTGCATCGGGCAATCAAGCTGCTCACCATGGCCCGCGACTCCGACCACGACGCCGAGCGCCTCGCCGCCTACGCCAAGGCTCGCGCCGAGCTGGCGAAACTGGATCGCGGCGGAACGCTTCGGCTACCGCCAGCCGCCGCCGCGATGCTGGATGCCGCCGCTCGCGGTCAGCTCTCCGCTGGCGAGGCGGTGGGTTAGCTGGGTTGGCCGCCCACCGGCACGGCTGGGCCGATGGCGGCGGGCTCGGCGGCGGCTTCGGCGTCGAGGCGGGCGCCGAGGCGGGTGAAGGAGGCTCGCGCGGCGGCCCGTTCGCGCCGGGCCGCGTCAGGCTGGCCCGCTCGGTCCAGCGCGGTGGCCAGCAGCACCCGGGTGCGGGCACTCTCGTAGGGCGACCTGGCCTGCGCCCACAGCGCGACGCCGCGTCGCAGCGGTGGCAGGGGGTCGTCCTGGCCGGTAGCCAGCGCCAGCTCCCCGCGAGCTCGCTCAGCCGCCGCGAGCAACGCCGTGCTGCCATAGGTCCGAGCTGAGCTGGCCAGCTCAGTCACGGCGGCGCGGGCCGTGTCGAGATCGTCAACGGCCAGCGCGATGCTCACCTGGTCGGGAAGCAGTCGGGTGCGGCCCAAGCGATCCCAGCCCTCGCCCGCCAGCGCCGTATTGATCAAGTCCGCCGCCTCGGCGAGGTGGCCACGCAGCAACCGCAGCCAGGCCAGGCCGGGCAGCGGGCTGGCCCCCAGCTCCTCGGCCTTGGCGAAAGCCTCCTCGGCGCTTGCCAGGTCGCCGATCCGCAGCCGGATCTCACCGATGCCGGCGAAGGCGAGGCCGGCGTGGGTCAGGTCGAAGCGCTGCATGCTGGCGCAGGCCTCGCGGGCTTGCTGCTCGGCCAGCGCCCAGGCGCCGCGGCTGATCAAGATCCCGATGCGGTGGGTCTCGCAGTCGCCAGGCAGGCAGGTCAGCCCGGTGCGCGCGAAGCAGTCCTTGATGGCCTCGGTCCACTCTTCGGCGCGGCGGTAGTCACCCAGCTCGTAGCAGGTGTGGATGGTCCGGCAGAAGACCTCCATCGTGTCGAGCGTCGGGAGCTCCCCGCTGACGGCCATTGCCATTGCCTCGTCCAGCAAGGCCAGTCCCGCCGTGCCCTGCCCACGGTGGATGAGCAGCGAACCCTCGAACCCCATCCCAATGGCCTGTAGACCAGCGATGCCGTGTCGCACGCCCGCCTGGTAAGTCGACCGGGCGGCGGCCAGTGCGGTCTCGTGATCGCCGTTGCCCCATGCGAGGTAACCGGTCGCCCAGGACAGATAGCCATGCTCGGGGCAGTCAGGCTCGTGCTCGAGCAGCCGCTGGGCACGCTGGAACCAACCGCTGGCCACCGCGAACTGGCGGCGACATGCGTGGCACAACCAGAGAACGACCGCGCCCCGCGCGGCCTGGCGGTGTTCACCGGCCTGTAGGAAGGCGTGGTGCGCCCGCTGCCAGGCGGGCATCGCCTCCTGGTAACGGCCCAGCCAGAACGCCGCCTCGGCCAGCCCGTCGAGATCTTCCGCGACCAGCGGCGCCGCCCGGTCAGCGGCGGACAACAGCTCGTGGGCGCGCGCCCAATCGTGGCCGGCCAGCGCGGCGCGAGCCGCTGGCAGCCCTTCTTCAGGTGCTGATATCACCGCCTGTGTTGACGTCTCAATCGCGCGCTGTGGCTGCGGCGCTCGCCAGTCCAGATCGGGACGCTGCGCGAGCACCGCCTCCTGGAGCCGGACCAGCTCCGGGCTCGGGTCGATGCCGAGCTGCTCGGCGAGCTGCGCACGCAACCTCGCGTAGGCGCCCAACGCCTCGCCTTGGCGCCCGCAGCGGTACAGCGCCCGAATGAGCTGAGACCACAGCCGCTCCCGCAGCGGCAGCTCGAGCACCGCCTGGCTCAACTCGCCGCACAGCGCCGCATGCCGCCCCAACGCGAGGTCAGCCTCCATGCGATCTTCCACCGCGGCGGCGCGCAGCTCAGTGAGCCGGACGATCTCGGCCTGGGCGAAGAGCTCGACACTGAACTCGGCCAGCGGCTCACCGCGCCACAACGCCAGCGCGCCGCGCAAGGTGTCGGCCGCCCGCACCGGATCGGCGGGCAGCGCGCCATGGCCGTCCCGGGCCAACCGCTCGAACCGCACGGCGTCAACCGCCTCGGGGTCGACGATCAGCGCATACCCCTGACCGCAGGTGCGGAGCATGCCGTCCTTGGCTCGCGGCACGCGATCGGGCTCAAGTGCCCTGCGCAGGTGGGACACGTAGGTCTGCACGGTGTTTGCGGCGGTGGCCGGCGGCTCGGCGCCCCAGAGCACCTCGGCCAACCGGTCAGCCGAGACCACCTTGTTGGCGTGCACCACGAGCACGGCCAGCAACAACCGCTCCTTGGCACTGGACACCTCGACTCGACGGTGCTGATCCAGCACTTCCAGCGGACCGAGAATCGCGAACTCCATAGCTGCCACCCGGACTGTTCCCCTAGCGCTTCAGTCGTTCTCCAGTCGTCCTAGACACACTCCGTACCACAGGTTTCCCAGGACACGGGAGCGGCAATGGCCGGAAGCATAGACGCCCACGAGTGGCTGGTTAAACGCCTATCCATCCTCGGGACACAAAAATACATTCCCCAGGCGGGTGGTGCGGTCCGATGATTCACCTCGCGCCTGCCGACCGGGCGATCGCGATCACCGCCACGTTGGCTGAGCTGGACCTGCGCTCCGATGATCACGTGTTGATCATGTTAGCCGATGGGGTCGGCTTCGTCGAGGCCTTCGTCGGCGTCACCCGATGGGGCGCGGTGCCGCTGTCGGTGAATCCTCGGCTGGCCGCGGCCGACGTCGCGGCGATCGCCGCCCAGACAGGTGCTCGGCTGGTGCTGGCTTCGACGAAACGGCTCCCGCACCTGGCAGAGCTGGACGCCGAGCCACCGGTTCTGGTGGATGGGCTTCGGGGCCTCTGGGCAATCCCGCTGCACCCATGCTGTACAGGTGATGGGGACCCGCCGGGCAGGGGGCGGCGGGTCCCCATCACCCCTTGTGGGGGAACTGTCACACCTTCTGCAAAAACTGGGCGCTCTGCTCGTCCAGCAGGTCAGCGGCCAGCCGGGCCAGCCCGGGGTGGGCGCTGAGCTCGGGATCGGCCTGGACCAGCCGCTGGGCAGCCTCCCGTGCCTGGCCGATGAGGTCCGCATCGCCCAGCAGCGAGAGCAGCTTGAGCCCGGACCGGCGGCCGGACTGCACCGCACCGAGCACGTCTCCCTCGCGGCGCAGCTCCAGGTCCCGCTGAGCCAGCTCGAACCCGTCGGTGGTGGCGGCCACGGCGTCCAGCCGCTCCCGGGCGGCGCTGCCCGCCGGGAAGTCGGTCACCAGCAGGCACAGCCCGGGATGCGACCCGCGGCCGACCCGACCACGCAGCTGGTGCAGCTGACTGACCCCGAACCGCTGCGCGTCCATGATCACCATGACGGTGGCGTTGGGCACGTCCACCCCGACCTCGATGACGGTGGTGGCCACCAGCACATCGATCTCGCCCGCGGCGAAGGATCGCATCACGGCGTCCTTGTCGCTACCCGGCAGGCGGCCGTGCAACACCCCCAGCCGCAGCCCGGCCAGCGGGCCTTCGTCGAGTTGCGGCAGCAGGTCGAGCACCGCCAGCGGCGGGCGCTGGCCGTCCTCGCTGGCCCCGTCCTCGCTTGTGGTGACAGCGTCCTCACCGGCCGCGTCCGCGCCGCCGATCCGCGGGCAGACCACGTAGGCCTGCCGGCCAGCGGCGACCTCCTCGGTGATCCGCCGCCACACCCGGTCCAGCCAGCCGGGTTTCTCCCCGACCGGCACCACCGTGGTCGCGATCGGTGAGCGGCCGCTCGGCAGCTCTCGCAGCGCGGAGATCTCCAGGTCGCCGTAGACGGTCATCGCGACGGTGCGCGGGATCGGTGTCGCGGTCATCACCAGCACGTGCGGGCTGGTGCCCTCGGCCGCTCTGCCACGCAGCGCGTCGCGCTGCTCGACGCCGAAGCGGTGCTGCTCGTCGACCACCACCAGACCCAGGTCTGCGAAGGACACCCGGTCCTGGATCAGGGCGTGCGTGCCGACCACGATCCCGGCCGCGCCGCAGGCCGCGTCCAGCAACGCCTGCTTGCGGGCCCGAGCCGGCAGCGAGCCGGTGAGCAGCACGATCCGGGTGGCCTGCTCGGCGCAGCCCAGCTCGCCCGCCCGGCCGTGCGCGCCCAGCATGTTCCGCAGGGACCGGGCGTGCTGCGCGGCGAGTACCTCGGTGGGCGCCAACAGCACCGCTTGCCGTCCCGCGTCGAGAACCTGCAGCATCGCGCGTAGCGCCACCACGGTCTTGCCCGACCCGACCTCACCCTGCAGCAACCGGTTCATCGGGTGCCCGCCGGCCAGCTCGGCGGCCAGCAGCTCACCCACCTCCCGCTGCCCGGCGGTCAAGGTGAAGGGCAATGCGACGTCGAACGCGGCAGCCAGCCCACCGTCGCGGCGCGGGCAAGCCGGCGCGGGCCGGGAGGACGCCTGCTGCCGGCGCCGCGCGAGGGTGAGCTGCACCGCCAGCGCCTCATCCCACTTCAGCCGGCGCTGCGCGGTGACGATCCGCCCGCGGTCGTCGCTACGGTGCACGTCCCGCAACGCCGCGCCCAGCTCCGGCAGCCGGTGGTGGGCGCGCAGCTCGACGGGCAGCGGGTCCTCCGGGTCGTCCAGGACGTCGCAGACCTGCCGGACACAGAGCTGGATCGTCCAGGACGGCAGATCCTTGGTGGCCGGATAGACCGGGATCAGTGGCCGGGTGAACTCGGCAAGCTCGTCGGCGTCGCCGTCGAGCAGCTGGTACCGGGGGTGGGTGAGCTGCAGGGTGCGGGCTTTGCCGTAGCGCGTCACCCGGCCCGCGAACAACGCCTTGCGGCCGGCGGTCAGCGTGTGGGGCAACCGGTGCTGATTGAAGAAGGTGAGGTCCAGCTCGCGGGTACCATCGAAGATCACCGCATGCTGGATGGTGCCCTTTTTGGTCTGCATCTTCCGTGAGCTGCAGCTGCGGACCTCGGCGACGACGGTGACGTCCTCCCCCGCCGCAAGATCCGCGATCGGGACGAGCTGACCCTGATCGGCGTACCGGCGTGGGTAGTGTCGTAGCAGCTCACCGACGGTGCGCACGGCCAGCTGCCCGGCGAGCAGCGCCGCTGATTTCGCGTCAAGCACCCGGTCCAGCGCATCATCCATCCCCGCCACGGCCTACCTCACCCCGCTCGAAGAGCCAGCACCGAGGAAGATTACCGATCCGCCGCCATCCCCGGTGCGCACCGGTGCGCGCGGTCGGGTTACCCTTCACCAGGCCGCTGCGGAAGCGGGCGTGCCACCCTATGCGACGAACCCAGGGAGTGTGTGACATGGCTGCCGTGTGCGACGTCTGCGGCAAGGGGCCGGGCTTCGGCATGTCGGTCTCGCACTCGCACCGGCGGACCCACCGCCGGTGGAACCCGAACATCCAGACCGTCCGAGCGAAGATCGGCCTGAGCCAGCGCCGCCGCCTGAACGTCTGCACCTCCTGCATCAAAGCCGGCAAAGTCTCACGCGGCTGACGGCGTCTCACGCCCCGACCGCCATTCGGAACCGAATCGCGCTTTCAGACGCGCAAGAATCGTCATTCGGAGCCGAATCGCGATTCTTGCGCTAGGGCAGAGTCCAGTTGATGGGGTCGGCTCCCAGTTCGGTGAGCATGTGGTTGGCTCGGGTGAAGGGGCGGGAGCCGAAGAAGCCGCGATCGGCTGACATCGGTGACGGGTGCGCGGACTCGACGTACGGCACGTCGGCGAGTATCGGACGCAGCGTGCGCGCGTCCCGGCCCCACAAAATCGCGACCAGCGGCTGGGTTGGCCGGGCCACCAGCGCGCGGATCGCCTGCTCGGTGACCTCCTCCCAGCCCTTGCCCCGGTGCGAGCCCGGACGCCCAGGCTCCACCGTGAGCACTCTGTTGAGCAGCAAGACGCCAGCCGCCGCCCACGGGCTGAGATCCCCGTTGGACGGGGCGGGCAGCCCGAGGTCGTCGCTGTACTCCCGGAAGATGTTGACCAGACTGCGCGGCAGCGGCCGCACCCCCGGCTCGACCGAAAAGGACAGCCCCACCGCGTGGCCCGGGGTCGGATAGGGGTCCTGGCCGACGATGAGCACCCGCACCTGGTCGAACGGTTGGGTGAAGGCGCGCAGGATGTTGGCTCCGGAAGGCAGGTAACGCCGCCCGGCGGCGAGCTCGGCCCGGAGGAACTCACCGGCGGCGGCCACCTGAGGGGCCACCGGCTCCAGCGCACCGGCCCAGCCGGTTTCCACGATCTCAGCTACCCCTGCTGGCATGGCGGGCAGCCTACGACCCGCACGTGAGTGGCGATACGAGGGATGACCCGCATCGCCGACTCACGCGAAGTGCTCCCAACCGGCCGGACCCGCGTAGGCCGCACCGTCAACGGTCACGCCACGACCCTGGCGCACCAGCCCGAGCGGCACCCACCCGGCGGGCAACGCGACACCAGCGGGAAAACACGCCAGCAACGCGTGGTCCTCGCCCCCGGTGAGCACCCAGTGCCGCAGGTCGGCGCCCAACGCCGAGGCCGCCTCGACCACCGAGGCGGCGACCGGCACCGCCGCCGCATCGATGTCGATGGCGACGCCGGAGGCCTCGGCCAGGTGCCCAACGTCGGCGAGTAAACCATCCGAAATATCGATCATCGCTGTGGCGCCCGCCTCGGCGGCCAGCGGGCCGGCACTGTAAGGAGGCTCCGGCACCCGGTGGGCACCCACCACCTCCAGTGGAGCTCGCAACCCCCTGCGGAGCACGGCAAGACCAGCGGCGGACCAACCCAGCCGGCCGCACAGCCCGAGCACGTCCCCGGGCCGGGCACCGGATCTGGTGACCGGCGCCCGGCCTCGCAGATCCCCCAGGACGGTCACCGACACCACGATCTCGGTACAGCTGACCACGTCGCCGCCGACAAGGCCGGCACCGGCCCGCTCGGCCTCCTCCCACATCCCGGCGGCCAGGCCATCCACAGTGGACACCGGGGTGTCTCCGGGCACCGCCAGGCCGACGACCAGCGCGGTGGGCACCGCGCCCATGGCCGCCACGTCGGCCAGGTTGGCGGCCACCGCCTTGCGCCCGACCTGACGCGGCGTGGACCAGTCCAGCCGGAAGTGCACCCCCTCGACGAGCACGTCGGTGCTCACCACCACTCGACCATCCGGGGTGGCCAGCACCGCGGCGTCGTCCCCCGGGCCGAGCAGGGTGCCCGCCGGAAGTCTCCGGCCCGCGGTGATCCGGGCGATGAGCCCGAATTCCCCCAACTCGGCGACCGAGCCCGAGTCAGGCGGCGGCGGGACACCTCCGGCGGCACACACGCCTTACACCTCCGGCTCAAGCGGTAAGTTTCGGTTCTTACTTCGATGGAGCCGACGAGCGAAGGGCCACACCGTGGTTCAGGCATACATCCTCATCCAGACCGAAGTCGGCAAGGCCGCCGCGGTGGCCGCGGCGGTGTCGAGCCTGCCCGGGGTCACGAGCGCGGAGGACGTCACCGGTCCCTACGACGTGATCGTGCGGGCGGAAGCCCCCGATGTGGACCAGTTGGGGCAGCTCGTGGTGGCCGGGGTGCAGACGGTGGCCGGCATCACCCGCACGTTGACCTGCCCCGTCGTGCACCTGTCCTGACGGCGCGGCGAGCGTGTTGTCCGCCTTCACCGCGCAGCCGGTCAGCGCCCCACGCTGGCCGCTCGGGATCGCCCTTGCCCTGGCGGTGGCGCTGGTGGTGGGGGTGCTCATCGCCGCCGCGATGGTGCGCGGCCAGGCTCTGGGTCCGCTGGCGCTGGCCACCGTCCCCGCGCCCGCGGCCGATTCCGCGGACTGCGCACGGCTGCTGTCCGCCCTGCCCGCGCAGCTGGACGGGGGTGAGCTGGGTGCCATGGAACGCCGCCGTCTTGCCGCGCCAGCCCCGGCGGGCACCGCCGGTTGGGGTGAGCCGCCGGTGGTGCTGCGCTGCGGGCTCGGCCGGCCGGCCGAGCTCACCGCGACCTCCCGACTGCTGGACGTCTCCGGGGTGCAGTTCCTCGAGCTCATCAACCTTGGCGCGAGCACATGGGTCGCGGTGGACCGAGGGGTGTACGTCGTGGTGGCCCTGCCACCCTCGAGCGGCAGCGGGCCACTGCAGCAGATCGCCGCCGCCATCGCGCGCGTTCTGCCTCAGCGCGCGGTGGACGTCCCGAGCTGATCGCGCTACAACCGCTGCAATCCGGTCAGCACCCGCTCCAGCATGGCGAGGTCCGGCGTGCCCCCGGGGTTGCGGTGCACGCGCACCAAGCCAATGTCGATCATGTCGGCGAGCAGCACCCGAGCCACCCCCAGCGGCAGCGTAAGCAGAGCCGCGACCTCGGCGACAGAGCGGATGTCGGCACACAACTCAGCGATCGTGGCATGCTCTGCGGAACAAATCGCGCTCACGTCTCGACCCTCGTCGCTGGTGGACACCAGCGTCTCGACGGCGAGGTCGGCCACCGGCCGGGTACGCCCTCGGGTCCAGGTGTAGGGACGGGCGGCGAGCCGGAAGTCTTCCGACTCATCCCAGGCTTCAGTTGCCCACTCGTCAGCGGCGGGCTCGCTCAGGTGCGAGTGCCGGGCCCGATGGTCATCCTGGCCCGGACCGATGCCTGCTGATGAGAGGAACACTCGCGATACCTCCACCCCGACGTCAGAACCCGCTCTGCCTAACTAGTCGTTCATGACGAGGTCGCTGGAATTCACCCGATTGACTCAACGTGACTCAACGCGGTGTGATTCAACGCAGTCCGGTGCCGCGGGCAACCGCAGTGTCGATCAGTATGGACAGCAGGGTGGGGTAGTCCACCCCGGTCACCGCCCACATCCGGGGGTACATCGAGATAGGCGTGAAGCCAGGCATCGTGTTGATCTCGTTGACCGTCAGCGCACCGTCCGGCCCGACGAAGAAGTCAACCCGAGCGAGGCCCTGGCAATCCAGCGAACGGAACGCCGCAACGGCCATCGCGCGCAGCTCGGTGGTGAGGTCATCGTCCAACTTGGCCGGAATGTCGAACTCGCAGGCATCGTCGAGATACTTGGCGGCGAAGTCATACCACCGCTCGGAATCCCGGGCCACCACCCGGATCTCCGCGGGCAGCGACGCCTCGACCCGGCCGTCGGGGAACTCCAGCACCCCGCACTCCACCTCACGGCCGATCACCGCCGCCTCAATGAGCACCTTGGGATCAAGGGCGCGAGCGGTAGCGATCGCTGCGGGCAGCTCAGACCAGTCCACCACCTTGGTGATGCCCATCGACGAGCCCGCTCTGGCCGGTTTGACGAACACCGGCAGGCCCAACCGCTCGCGCTGCGCAGCGGTCAGGGTGGCGTCATCGCCGCGCAGCACCACCGTGTCGGTGACCGGCAAACCTGCGGCGCGCATCAGCATGCGGGCGAACTGCTTGTCCATCCCGGCCGCGCTGGCCAACACCCCGGAGCCGACGTAGGGCAGATCAGCCAGCTCCAGCAACCCCTGGATCGTGCCGTCCTCACCGAAAGCCCCGTGCAGCAGCGGGAACACCACATCCACCCCGGAGAGAACCTCGCCGGGCAGGGCGACAGTCGCCGCGGTGGCGTTGACGGCGGGCAGCGCCCGGCCCCGGATCATCAGCTCAGCCGGGTCGCTGGTGCCCAGCATCCAGGCGCCCTCGGCGCTGATGCCGACCGGGAAGACCTCGAACCGGGTTCGGTCCAGGTGGGTCAGCACGCTTCCCGCCGACACGCAGGAGATCGCGTGCTCGCTGCTGCGGCCACCGAAGACGACGGCGACCCGCAGCTTACGCTCCGACATGGCGGCACCCTACTCCCGGTGATCCGGTGGCCCCAGCGGCGTCGCCAACAGCGCGGTCAGCCGAGGTAGCACCATGGTGAGCGCCGCGCAGGTGGCGGGCGCGGCGTAACCGAGGGTCACTCCGTAACGGCCGGGCGGCCCGTCATGGCAGCGCGCCAGCCCGTCCAGCAGCAACCCCTCGCGCGACGCGCGGCGCACCACGGTGCGCTCGGCGTCCCGGCTCGGCATGTCGACCACCAAGTGCGCGCCGGCCTGCTCGCCTCCCACCGACAGCCCCGCCGCGCGCAGCGCGCCCACCAGCAGGTCGCGCCGGGCAAGCAGTTCGCGGCGCACCCGACGCAGGTGTCGGGCCAGATCCCCGGACTCCGTGAGCGCGGTGAGTACCCGCTGGCCGGCCGGGGACGGCCGCATCCCGGTGTCGAACCGGTGCGCGCGGACCGCGGCCGCCACCTCGCCCGGCGCCGCCATCCACCCGACACCCAGCGTCGGGGTGAGAATCTTGCTCGCGGTGCCGAGATGCACCACCACGTCGGGTCCCACGGTGGCCAACAGCGGCAGCGGCGCTCCGTGGTGGCGCAGCTCACCGTCGTAGTCGTCCTCCAGTACCCAGGCCGCGCGCTCACGGGCCCAGGCCACCAGCGCCAGTCGGCGGGCCGCGGACAGGGTGACGCCCAGCGGGAACTGGTGGGCCGGCGTGCAGTACACCGCGCGGGCCCGGTCGGGCAGTGCCGCGACCACCAGGCCTTCGGCGTCCACGGGCACGGGCAGCATCCGCAACCCGGCGGCTCGCAGCGCCCCGAGCGCCCGGGGATAGCCAGGCTCCTCCACGGCGACCACATCGCCGGGGCACAGCAGCACGGCGGCCAGCTCCGCGACCGCCGCCGTGGTACCAGCGGTGGCCAACGCCGCGTGAGGTGCCACCACCAGCCCGCGGTGGCGCAGCAGGTGCTCGGCCACCACGGCCCGGAACTCCGGCAAGCCGGCCGCCACTGGGCGAGCCAGCACCGCCGGGTCGGCCGCGGCCCGCCAGGCCCGCCGCCAGGCCGCTGGGCGCACACCCGCCGACCAGGGCGTGCCAGGCCGCAGGTCGATCCCCCGCTCCGGCTCCCACTCCGGATCCTGGACACTGAGTGAGTCAGGCCGGGGCGACACTCGCGCACCGGGTGCGGCGATGACGTAGGTGCCCGCACCCTGTCGCCCACCGATCCACCCCTGCGCCGCCAGCATGTCGTAGGCGGCTGCGGTCACCGTGCGGCTGACGCCCAGCGTGGCGGCAAGCGCTCGGGTGGATGGCAGCCGATCCCCCACCCGCAGCGCGCCACCTCCAGCGGCGGCCCGTAACCCATCGGCCAGCTGGAGGGCCATCGGCCGGGCATCCTGGCGGTCCACGGCGAGTGGCAAGTCGTCAGGTAGCACGAATGGCCCTTCGAGATTGGCCGGCATTGGCCATTCCAGGATGCCACTTCACTGGTCACCGTAGTGACCATGACGCTGTCCCCCACCACACGCAGCACCCCGCGCCGACTCCACGACCGCGCCCGCCATGACCGCGCCGAGCTATATGCCCTCCTTGACTCCGTGCTGGTCTGCCACCTCGGCCTGGTGCTCGATGACGCCCCGGTGGTGTTGCCCACGGGCTACGGGCGCGACGGCGACACGCTCTACCTGCACGGTTCCACTGGGGCGGCGAGCCTGCTGGCCGCGGCGCGGGGGCTGCCGGTGTGTGTCACGGTCACCCGGCTGGACGGAGTGGTCTATGCCCGCTCGGCCTTCCACCACTCCCTGAACTACGCCAGCGCGGTGGTGCACGGCACGGCGCGGAAACTCACCTCAGAGACCGAGGTGCGGCACGGTTTGCGGACGCTGGTCGAGCATCTGGCTCCCGGCTCCTGGGAACACAGCCGCCAGCCCACCCGCAAGGAACTCGCCGCCACGACCGTGCTGGCGCTGTCGCTGGACGAAGCCTCGGTGAAGATTCGAACCGGCCCGCCAGTCGACGACGACGCGGACGTGGCGGCCGCCCGAGCGTGGGCCGGAGTGCTTCCTCTGACCCCCCTCTGGGGCACCCCGCAACCCTGCCCCTATCTACCCGCCAACACCCCCGTCCCGCACCGCATCGCGCACCGGCCCCCGCCCCGACATGGAGACATATCGGGGTAATCAGCCCCGTCATAGCTCCGATATGTCTCCATGTCGGCAGGGTGGGCTTGGGGTGTAGACGTGCACGCTGATTGCGGGGATGGGGGCGGTGTTGATCAGTTGGTGGACGTAGTGCGGGCCGAAGGCTCGGCAGAGCCCGGGGGATAGTTCGCGGGTGACCTCCACTGCGGGCTTGCCCGGCTTGGCGGTGACCACCCGTTCGGTCAGCGTGCCCACCGCGATCGCGAAAGCACCTGACGCCGATCCGTGATCATGAAGGCCCGTACCCTGGCCGGGTAGCCATGACAGCAGCCACACCTCATGCTGCTCGGTTCGTTCGAGCAGCCGGTACCAGCGGGTGTCGGCGCGATAGTGCAGCAGGCTCCACCACCGCTCAGGGTGCGCGGCCAGTCCCATGGCGAGACTGGCCGGGCCGCCGCTACGAGCGATGTCCGGCGCCGGGACAGTGAGGTCGGGCACGGCATACATAGGGAAATTCCTCCGCGAGATCGGTGAGACCGACCGCGCGGCAGCCACCGCCCGGAAAAGGCAGGCTGTCAGGGAAACGCGGTCAGCGGGCCAAGATCACCGCGCGGGACACAGCGCACTCGCCACCCGGCGCAGATCCACCGGGGACCGCCGGACAAGGGCGACAGTGCTGCTCACAATGGATGATCAAACCAGCGGATACCCGTCGTCGTCAAGTCCCGTCGAGCGCCTGGCGCAGATCGGCGAGCAGCTCCTCGGGATCCTCTACGCCGACCGACAGCCGCACCTGGCCCGGCGCGATCCCGGCCGCCGCGAGAGCGGTGTCGTCGAGTTGGCGGTGGGTGGTCGACGCCGCATGGCTGACCTTGGAGTGCACGCTACCCAGCGAGGAGGCGATGAGTACCTTGCGCAGCGCGTCACAGAAGGCCATCCCCCCAGTCCGCCCACCATGGACGTCCAGCGTGAGCAGGCTGCCGAACAGCCCATCCCGGAACTGCCGGCAGGCGTGGGCGTGCTGCGGGTGCGAGGCCAGCCCCGGATAGCGCACCCGCGCCACCGCGGGATGCCCGGTGAGCTTCTCGGCCAGTATGGCCGCGGTCGCGCTCTGCCGCCGCACCCGCAGCTCGAGCGTCTGCAGCCCCCGGTGCAGCAGGAACGCCTCATCCGGGGCCAGACACCCGCCAAGGTCGATCCGGGCTTGGCGGACCGGCCCGAGGTGCGCTGGCCGCCCGACCACCACCCCGCCGGTGGCGTCACCGTGCCCACCGAGGAACTTGGTCGCCGAGTGCAGCACCAGATCCGCGCCCTGCTCCAGCGGGCGGCAGATGGCGGGGGTGGCGAACGTGGAGTCCACCACGAGCCGGCTGCCCGCCCCGTGCGCGAGCTCAGCGAGAGCGGACAGATCGGGCACCGACAGGGTGGGGTTGGCGATGGTTTCGGCGTAGATCATCCTGGTGCGCGGGGTGACGGCGGCCCGGACGGCGTCGACGTCGGTGACGTCGACCAACACCGGGTGCATCCCCCACCGGGGCAGCCACGCGGTGAACAACGACCAGGTGCCGCCGTAGCAGTCCACCGGGCCGATCACCTCCTCCCCCGCCGTGAGATGCCCGAGCATGGTGGCGGAGATGGCGGCCATGCCCGAGGCGAACGGCTCCGCGCTGACGTCGTCCGCACCGACGGTACCTGCGCCGACACCGTCCGAGCCCGGCGCTTCCAGCGCGGCGACCGCCGCCGCGAACGCGACCGCGGTGGGGTTGTCGATCCGCGAATAGGAGTACCCGGCGATCCGACCGCCGAGCGCCTCCGCGTAGTCGTGCGCACTGTCGAAGACGAAGGCTGAGGACCGCACCACGGGCAGCCCAAGAGGACGCGACATACCCACAACGCTACCGACCGTTACTTCGGAGCGCGAACATCAGCTCAGCGGGCTACGGTAAGTATGGGTAGCAGACCAGTAAGACTTGACCTAAGCGAGACTGTCCGGATGTCCCCAGGCAAGGAGAATCGCCCCGAGCCGACGCGCTGGACCATTCACGGAGAGCGGATGGTTGATGCCACGCGGGAAGTCTCAGCAACTATGCCCTCGAGGCTAGCGGGGGTAGCCGCTGAACATGTCGTCGCCTCCGACCGAGCCGGAATCCACCCTGGCTGGTTCAGCGTGTCGACTTGATCACAACCAGGGTGCCCTGATCATGATGGCCCGTGACTGGGCCACGGCCGTTTTAAGATCATTAATTCGGGGCTTGCGCCAGGCTTCAGTTAATGATCTTGAAAAGGGCTGTGGGGCGAAAGGTGGAGCCGCAGACATACGAGGACCTCAGCCGGCACTTCCGGGACGAGGTCCGGTCACAGGCGCGTGTGCTTTATGCCGCCTGACGACAAGGTGCGAGTTCGCCATCTCCTGGAAGCGGCAAGCAGGGCGGTGTCCTACGCGGCGGGTCGGAACCGTGATGATCTCGATGATGACGAGCTGGTGCGCCTCGCCCTCACGAAGCTCGTTGAGATCGTTGGCGAAGCGGCGAAACACGTCAGCAACGACCTGCGTGAGGTCCGGAGTCGACGCCGCATGGCCGGTCTCGTCACCGCGCGAGGCGGCGGCGAGACCGGCGCGGTAATCCCTCCGTGACCATGACCGTGGGCGAGCTACGCGGTGGGCGGCGCCTCCACCACGACGATGTGGTTGCCGTCGGGGTCGCGCAGCATGAACATGAGCGGGGCGCCGGGCGTGCACGTCGGCGCCGGGTCGACATTGATGCCGTCGATGGCGCTCAGGCGGGCATGCTCGCCCAGGACGTCCGCGGTCTCCACACCGATTGCGCTGCCGCCGGGCTCACCGCCTCCCATCGGCGGGTTGAGCGCCAGGCGTGCCCGCGACCCAGGTGGGGCCACCTCAATCCAGCGCATCTCGTCGTGCGCACCGAAGCGCGTGTCGCCGCGAACTTCAAAACCGAGCTTCTCGGTGTAGAAGGCGAGGGCCGCATCCTGGTCGGCGACGGTGAACATGGCTACGCCGATGTTCGAGAGAGCTGTCGGGGTTCGTGTGATATCGCTCATGCCTGTAGACCGTACCGATCGATGTGCGGCGGTCAACCAACCCCAGATGAACCGACATCGCTATTCCGGGCCGTGCGCGCGGCCAAGCAGCTCGCTGGCCATTTCCCGAGGTGACTGGCCGTCGTCACAGACTCGGCTCACACTGTCGGTGATGGGCACCTCAACGCCGCAACGCGCGGCCAGGCCCTGGATCGACGAGCAGGACTTAGCACCCTCGGCCACCTGGCCGTGGGTGGCTCGCTGGGCTTGCTCCAGGGTGTCTCCCAGCCCGAGCCGGTAGCCGAAGGAGCGGTTGCGGGACAACGGTGAGGCGCAGGTGGCCACCAGGTCGCCGAGGCCGGCCAGCCCCGCGAAGGTCATCGGGTCGGCGCCCAGCGCCGCACCCAGCCGGGCCATCTCGGCCAATCCCCGGGTGATCAGCGTCGCGAGGGTGTTGTCCCCGTACCCCAGTCCGGCCGCAAGTCCACACGCCAGCGCGATGACGTTCTTGCACGCGCCGCCGAGCTCGCAACCGATCACGTCGGTGTTGGTGTACGGCCGGAAGTACCCGGTTACGCAGGCCTGCTGCACCGCGACGGCACGGTCATGGTCGGTGCAGGCGATCACGCTCGCGGTGGGCTGCTCGGCGGCGATCTCGCGAGCCAGGTTCGGGCCGGACACCACCACCACCTGATCGGGGGTGACGGCGGTGACGTCCAACACGACCTCACTCATCCGTTTGAGGCTGCCCAACTCGACGCCCTTGGCCAGGCTCACCATGGTGGCCCGCGCTGGGATGGCCTGGTGCCACTCGCGCAGGTTGCCGCGCAGCGTCTGGCTGGGCAGGGCGAGCACCACCGCGTCCACTCCCTCCAGCGCCGCCTCAGCGCACGCGGTGGCCCACACGGAAGCCGGCAGCCGCACCCCCGGCAGGTAATCCGGGTTGGTGTGCCGGTGGGCGACCGCGTCGGCTATCTCGGGCCGGCGGGCCCAGAGCACGACATCCCGACCGGCGTCGGCGAGCACTTTGGCGAACGTGGTGCCCCAGGAACCCGCCCCCATCACCGCGATTCGCTGCACCACCTGGGTCCGGACGCCCGCCATCTGGCGAAGTCTTCCCTGCCGCCGGATCCGTAGGTCCAGCGGCCGCCAGCACGAGAAGATGGAGGCGTGCGGGTAGACCTGCTCGTCCCGGTGAAAACCCTCGCCAGGGCCAAGACCCGGTTGCGGGGGGCGGCCGGTGGCGGTCCCGAAGCGCACGCCCGGCTGGTCCTCGCGCTGGCCCGGGACACCCTCGCTGCCGCGGCGGGTGCGGCCGTGGTCCGCCGGGTGGTCGCGATCTGCTCCGACGAGCGGGTGCGCGCCACGCTCGTGGGCGACGGAATTCAGGTGATCCCCGACCAGCCGGCCGCTGGCCTCAACCCGGCCCTGCGGTACGGGGCAGCGGTGCTCCGCGCGGCGGACCCCACCACGACGGTCGGGGTGCTGCAGGCCGACCTGCCGGCGCTGCGCTCATGGGAGCTGGACCGCGCCGTCCGCCTCGCTCTGGCCACCGGCGGCCGGGCCTTCTGCGCCGATTGGACGGGCACCGGGACGACCCTGTTGCTCGCTCCGCCGGGGCAGCTCCTGGAGCCCCGCTTCGGAGTCGGCTCAGCGGCGGCGCACCGGGCCACCGGCGCTCAAGAGCTCTCCGGCCGCTGGCCAGGACTGCGGTGCGACGTCGACACCGCGGCCGATCTGGCCGCCGCGCGCGGCCTGGGCCTCGGTCGGTTCACCCGCGCCGCGCTGCTCAGAACCGCACTCGCGGATTTCACACGAGGGTGACAATTGATGAGTCCCAAACCGGGCAATATTAAGGGACAATGGCGAGGTGAGCCAGCACCTCACCCCGCTGACCGGCCGGGCCGTACCGATCGCCGCCAGCACAGAGACAACCAGCGCGGAAACGAACAGTGCCGCAGGCGCCGCTGGCGTGACGGTGCCACCCGCTCCCCCAGCGGCGACTCCGCTGCCGTCGGCGACCGACCTGCCGGAGAACCGCTACCTCAACCGGGAGCTGTCCTGGCTGGACTTCAACGCCCGAGTGCTGGCACTCGCCGAGGACACCAGCCAGCCGCTGCTGGAGCGGGCCAAGTTCCTGGCGATCTTCGCGTCGAACCTGGATGAGTTCTGCATGGTGCGAGTCGCCGGGCTCAAGCGCCGTGAGGAGGCCGGACTGCTCGTGCGCAGCGCGGACGGGCTGTCTCCTCAGGAGCAGCTAGCCCAGATCGCGATACGCAGTCGGGAGCTCGCCGAGCGCCAAGCCCGGATCTACCTCGACTCGGTCCGCCCGGAACTGGAAAAGTACGAGATCACCGTCGTCAGCTGGGCCGAGCTCGACAAGCGGCAGCGGCTGCGACTGTCGGGGTACTTCACCGACCGGATCTTCCCGGTGCTCACGCCGCTGGCGGTGGATCCCGCGCACCCGTTCCCCTACATCTCCAACCTGTCGTTGAACCTGGCCGTGATGGTGCGGGATCCGGACAGCCGCATCGAGCGGTTCGCCCGGGTAAAGGTGCCCAACAACGTGCCGCGGCTGGTCCGGGTGGAGCGCGACCAGGACGGTCGCGGGTCGCCACCCGCCACGTTCCTGCCGCTGGAGGAGCTGATCGGGGTGCATCTCGGTGAGCTGTTCGCCGGCATGGAGGTGGTCGACTGGCACATCTTCCGGGTCACCCGCAACGCCGACTTCGAGGTCGAGGAGGACCGCGACGAGGATCTGCTGCAAGCGATGGAACGCGAGCTGGCGCGACGCCGCTTCGGTCCGCCGGTGCGCCTGGAGGTGGCCGAGCGGATAAGTGAACGCGTGCGGGAGGTGCTGTTGCGCGAGCTCGACGTCGACCCGCACGACGTGGTCGAGGTACCCGGTCTGCTGGATCTGTCCTGCCTGTGGCAGCTGCACGCGCTGCCCGTCCCGGAGCTGAAGGACACGCCGTTCGTCCCCGCGACCCACCCGGCCTTCGGCGAGGGCGAGAGCCCCAAGGACGTGTTCGCCACCCTGCGCGAGGGTGACGTGCTGGTGCACCACCCCTACGACTCGTTCTCCACCAGCGTGCAGCGCTTTATCGAACAGGCCGCCGGGGATCCGCACGTGTTGGCGATCAAGCAGACGCTCTACCGGACCTCCGGTGACTCCCCGATCGTCGACGCGCTGATCGACGCCGCCGAGATGGGCAAGCAGGTCGTCGCGCTGGTGGAGATCAAGGCGCGCTTCGACGAGCAGGCCAACATCAAGTGGGCCAGGGCGCTGGAACGCGCCGGGGTGCACGTGGTCTACGGGCTGATGGGACTCAAGACGCACTGCAAGACCGCGCTGGTGGTGCGCCAGGAGGGCTCGACGATCCGCAGGTACTGTCACATTGGCACCGGCAACTACAACCCGAAGACCGCCCGGCTCTACGAGGACATCGGGTTGTTCACCGCTGAGCCCGCGATCGGCGCCGACCTCACCGACCTGTTCAACTCGCTGACCGGCTACGCACGGCCGACGTCCTACCGCAGCTTGCTGGTGGCGCCCTACGGGATCCGGCGCGGGGTCGTGGAGCGGATCGAGGGTGAGCTCACTCACGTCCGAGCGGGCCGCCCCGCCGGGATTCGGATCAAGGTCAACTCGCTGGTCGACGAGCAGGTGATCGATGCGCTGTACCGGGTGGCGCTGGCCGGTGTCCGGGTCGACCTGGTGGTCCGCGGCATCTGCGCGCTGATTCCCGGGCGCCCGGGACTGTCGGAGAACATCCGGGTACGCTCAATCCTGGGCCGCTTCCTCGAGCACTCACGCATCTTTCATTTCGTGGGCGCGGGCGAGCACTGGATCGGCAGCGCCGACATGATGCACCGCAACCTGGACCGCCGGGTGGAGGCGCTCGTGCTGGTGACCGACCCGACCGCAACCGACGAGCTGGACGCGATGCTCACCTCCGCGCTGGACCCGGCGACGCGATGCTGGGTGCTGGAGCCGGCGGGCTCGTGGAGCCCGTCCCCCGCGCCCGGATCCACCGTGCGTGACCATCAGGCGCAGGAAATCCTTCGGCACCGCAGGAGTGTCTGGCCAGGGGGTGAATGACCGCGTGCCCGGCCTGATCGCCGCCGGTGCCGCCGTATGGCGAACCTCGCCGTCGGGCGAGGTCGAGGTGGCGGTTGTGCACCGGCCCAGTCTGGACGACTGGTCCCTGCCCAAGGGCAAGGCGCACCCCGGGGAAACGCTGCCGGCCACCGCGGTGCGCGAGGTGACCGAGGAGACCGGCCACACCGTCACGCTCGGCGCCAGATTGGGCAGTCGCCGATATCGGGTGACCGAGGGTGAGAAGGTGGCGCACTACTGGGCGGCGCGCCCCACCGGCGGCGGCTTCCACCCCAGCAAGGAGGTCGACGAGCTGCGCTGGGTGCCCGTGGCGACGGCGTTGGAGCTGCTCAGCTACCAGCGTGACCGGGCGCTGCTGGCCGGGCTCGACGGCGCGAGTGCCGCCACCGCCACCGTGCTGCTGGTCCGACACGCCGAGGCGGGCGAGCGCGAGACCTGGCGGGGCGCTGATGACCTGCGCCCGCTGAGCGCCGCGGGTCATCGGCAGGCTGAGGGTCTGCGCGCACTGCTGCCGCTGTTCGGCGCCGCGCGGGTGTACTCCGCGCCGCCGCTGCGCTGCCGCCAGAGCGTCGAGGGCCTCGCCGCCGACCTCGGAGTGCCGATCACCCCGGAACCGCGGTTGGCCGAGGACGGTTACCTCGCCGACCCGGCCGCCGGCCTGGCGCGGCTGATCGAGATCGCGGCCGAGCCGGGGGGCCCGGCCGTGGTGTGCAGTCAGGGCAAGGTGATTCCGGATCTGGTCGGCCACCTCATCGGCTCCGCTGGGGCGCCCACTCCCGCCGGTGGGCCCCGCGAGGTGCCCAGCCAGAAAGGCAGTTGCTGGGCACTGTTTTTCAGCGGTAGGTCACCCGCGCCGCCGGCCCTGCTGACCGCTGATTACTACGACGACCCGGAGCCCCCGCCGACACTCACTTCTTGCTAACCGACTTCTTGGTGACCAACTTCTTGATAACGGATTTCTTGTCGGTCTTCTTCACCGCGCCTTTGGCGGGTGCCTTTGCGCTGCTCTTCGTGGTGGACTCGACCTTCTCCGGTTTGCCCTTCTCCGGTTTTCCCTTCTCCGGTTTTCCCTTCGGTGCCGCGGTCGTGGCGACGGGCACCGCGGCCAGGCGAGGCGACGGGCGCGCCCCACCCACCGCCTCGCGGAACAGGGTGCCCGGGCGAAAGGCGGGCACTTCGGTCGGCGCGAGCGCCACCGCCTCACCGGTGCGGGGATTGCGCGCGACTCGCGCCGCCCGCGCCCGCTTCTCGAAGACACCGAAACCGGTAATCGTGACCTTGCCACCCGCTGCGACCGCCTGGATCACCACATCGACCAGACCCGCCACCGCGGCCGCGGCGACCTTCTTGTCGCCAAGGCGCTCCGCGAGGGCGTCAATCAGCTGAGCCTTGTTCACTTACGCTCCTCCCACGCACACGACCTCGGCCGGTACCGCGGCCATTGTGGATCACCGTATGCCGGGGAGCGCCCAAACACCATGTGTCACACCAAAAATCCGATGGCTATCCGCCCACCGTCTGCTCGGCGCGGACCGTGGTCGGCAGCCAGGCCGGGCGCTGGTCCTCGAATGTGTCGATGAGCTGGGCGTGGCGCAGACTCAGCGCGATGTCGTCCAATCCCTCCAGTAGGCGCCAGCGGGTGTAGCCGTCGACCGTGAAACCCACCGTGAGATCCTTGGCCCGCACGGTCCGCTCCGAAAGATCGACGGTGACCTCGGTGCCCGGCTCGGTCTCCAGCAACCTCCAGAGCGATTCGACATCGGCCCGCTCGCACTGGGCCGCCAGCAAGCCCTGCTTGCCGGCGTTGCCCCGGAAGATGTCGCCGAACCGGGGCGAGATCACCACGCGGAACCCGTAGTCCAGCAATGCCCAGACCGCGTGCTCCCGCGAGGACCCGGTGCCGAAGTCCGGCCCGGCGACCAGCACGCTGCCCTTGCGGTAAGCCTCGTGGTTGAGCACGAAGTCCTCGCGGGCACGCCAAGCAGCGAACAGCCCATCCTCGAAACCCGTGCGGCTAACCCGTTTCAGGAACACCGCGGGAATGATCTGATCAGTGTCCACATCAGAACACCGCAACGGAACGCCAACCCCCGTGTGACAAGTAAACCTCTCCATCACCACTCCCTCCTCAGGCGTGCCCCGATATGGCTCCATATCGGGGTCTGGCGGGTCACGTGAGGTCTGTTGGGGAGGAGAGGGTGCCTCGGATGGCGGTGGCGGCGGCTACCAGGGGGGAGACCAGGTGGGTGCGGCTGCCTTTGCCTTGGCGGCCTTCGAAGTTGCGGTTGGAGGTGGACGCGCAGCGCTCACCGGCGGCGAGCTGATCGGGGTTCATCCCCAGGCACATCGAGCAGCCCGCCGAACGCCACTGGGCACCGGCCGCGGTGAACACCTCGTGCAGGCCCTCGGCCTCAGCCTGGGCGCGCACCCGCATCGAGCCGGGGACCACGAGCATCCGGACCCCGTCGCGCACCCGCCGGCCGGCGAGCACCGCCGCGGCCGCGCGCAGATCCTCGATCCGCCCATTGGTGCAGGATCCGAGGAACACCGCGTCCACCGCGATCTCGCGCAGCGGAGTGCCGGGTTGCAGGTCCATGTAGGACAGCGCCTTGCGTACCGCGAGCCGCTCATCGGTGTCGGTGATCCGCTCGGGGTCGGGCACCCGCTCGGACAGCGGCAGACCCTGGCCGGGGTTGGTGCCCCAGGTCACGAACGGGGTCAGAGCGTCGGCGTCGATGTCCACCCGCGCGTCGAAGGTGGCGTCGTCATCGGTGTGCAGCTCACGCCAGTGCCGCAGCGCCGCATCCCACCGCGGGCCCGCGGGCGCATGCGGTCGGCCGGCCAGATAGTCGAAGGTGGTGGCGTCCGGCGCGATCATCCCGGCGCGGGCTCCGGCCTCGATCGACATGTTGCAGATCGTCATACGAGATTCCATGGACAGTCGCTCGATCACGTTTCCGCGGTACTCCAGGACGTACCCCTGGCCGCCACCGGTGCCGATCCGGGCGATCACCGCCAGGACGACGTCCTTGCTCGTGACACCGGTGGGCAACGTCCCGTCGCGGCTGCTCACGACCACCGCCATGGTCTTGAACTGGCGCAGCGGCAGCGTCTGGGTGGCCAGGACGTGCTCCACCTCCGAGGTGCCGATGCCGAACGCCAACGCGCCGAAGGCGCCATGCGTGGAGGTGTGCGAGTCACCGCAGACCACCGTCATCCCCGGCTGGGTGAGGCCCAGCTGAGGCCCCACGACGTGCACGATGCCCTGCTCGGCGTCGCCCATCGAGTGCAGCCGCACGCCGAACTCCGCGCAGTTGCGGCGCAGTGTCTCCACTTGTATGCGGGACACCTCGTCGGCGATCGGCAGCTCGATGTCGGTGGTGGGGACGTTGTGATCCTCGGTGGCGATGGTCAGATCTGGTCGGCGGACCGGCCGAGCGGCCAGCCGCAGGCCCTCGAACGCCTGCGGGCTGGTGACCTCGTGCACCAGGTGCAGGTCGATGTAGAGCAGATCGGGCGCCTCGGCATCTCCATCGGGGTCACGCTCGCCCCGATGGACCACGTGCGCGTCCCAGACCTTCTCCGCGAGCGTGCGTCCCATAGCGGTGTGTCCTCCGCCCCTCCGCGCTCCCACATGCTGGACATCCCGCATGTCGGGAAGTTAATATCGACCTGTGGAACAGCATAGCGGAATCGGCGTGCTAGACAAGGCCGTCACGGTGTTGCGCACGGTCGCCGCGAATCCCTGCGGGCTGGCCGAGTTGTGCGCCCGCACCGGACTGCCCCGGGCCACCGCCCACCGGCTGGCGGTGGGGCTGGAAGTGCACCGGCTGCTCAGTCGAGGCAGTGACGGACGGTGGCGCCCCGGGCCCGCGCTGCGTGAGTTGGGCGAGAGCGCGCTGGACCCGTTGCTCAACGCCGCCGCGCTGGTACTGCCCCGGCTGCGCGACGTTACCGGCGAGAGCGTCCAGCTCTACCGGCGCGACGGCATGGTCCGGATCTGCGTGGCGGCCGCCGAGCCCCCCAGCGGCCTGCGCGACACCGTCCCGGTGGGAGCCCGGCTCCCGATGACGGCCGGGTCCGGCGCGAAGGTCTTGGCCGCATGGGCCGACCCGGCCGCCCAGCAGGCCGTGCTCGGAGAGGCCGTGTTCGGCGAGCGAACCCTCATGGAGGTCCGCAGGCGGGGCTGGGCGCAGAGCGTGGCCGAACGCGAGCCCGGGGTGGCCAGCGTCTCTGCCCCGGTGCGCGACAGCGCCGGCATCGTGGTCGCCGCAGTGTCGGTATCCGGCCCGGTGGAGCGGATCGGTCGCCGGCCGGGCGTCCGCTGGGCCGCCGACCTCCTGGCCGCCGCCGAAGCGCTGCACAGTCGCCTCTGAGCTGGCCTGCACCCACGGCGGATCACGGTCCCCCCGCTCGTGTGATGCCCGCAGTGGTGGTCTCGGAGGTCCGCGAGAGCGTCGACGGCCGCCACGAGAGCCCGGACGCCAGCCGCGTCCTCGCCGAGTAAGACATCTCGCATCCCGCAGCTAATCGCGAACCCGGCCGCATCGGGTGCCCGGCGGCCTATCAGGTGCGGCCCTCACGCTGCTGGCCACCGTTTTCGCTGGTAGACGAGCGCATCATGGCCCGCGAGCTCCTGGGTTGAGCTGTTGATCCGGACGAGGAACACCGGCTTGCGCTCACCCTTCGGGGTAGCGAACACCGGCTGTGCCGCAGGGCCGACGTCGATCCGGGCGACCGTGCGCCCATCGACCTCGGCGTAGCTGAGGCTCACGTCGGTCGCAGCAGCCTTGCCCAGAGCCGTGGTCAGCGCATCGGTCAACCACAACTCCCAGCTGTCGGTATTCCTCTTGGCGCCCAGTAAGGGGTAGTCCTCCTCGATGCCGACAACCGCGCCATCGTCGGCGACGCCGACGAGCAGCGTGCCGCCGTGGTTGTTCATGAATCCAGCAACTGACTTCAACACGGCCCACTCGATCGCTCGGTCCTTCTCGCCCGTGGCGAGGTTCTAGGTACGCGAGCTGGCGGCGCCATCGCCGGTCCCACGAGCCGAGCCTGGTGAGTGCGCCCTCGGCGACGGGCATGTGTCACGGTGGTTGCACAAAACCCTTGTCCGAGGGGACCGTCGAGCAAAATTTCTACGTTTCCGCAGGTCACGCGGTGCTGTAGGTCATACGGTGTAGCCCCGACGGGATTTGAACCCGCGCTACCGCCTTGAGAGGGCGGCGTCCTAGGCCGCTAGACGACGGGGCCGCGAGAACACGATCACGCTATTCGCTGGGGTACCAGGACTCGAACCTAGACTGACTGAACCAGAATCAGCCGTGCTGCCGATTACACCATACCCCACCAGGTGCTCGCCCCTGGGCCCTCCCTCGGATCCGAACCAGCACCGGCACGAATGGTAGTCGACCGCGCGCCCCGAGCTTCACCGGGCCATCTTCCCGCTTGACCGCCGGTCCGATCGGGTGCACCATGAGAGTTATTCAACGCTCGTTGAAAGAGGTGACACATGGAGCGCACGACGTGCTGCGTGGTCGGCGGCGGGCCGGCCGGCATGATGCTCGGCCTGCTCCTGGCCCGGGCCGGGGTCGCGGTCACCGTGCTGGAGAAGCATGGCGACTTCTTGCGCGACTTTCGCGGCGACACCGTCCATCCCTGCACGCTGACCCTGCTGGACGAGCTCGGTCTGGGAGCGGAGTTCGCGAAGACCCCACACCAGCTGGTCGAGCAACTCAACCTGCAGCTCGACGCCGGCCTGTTCCCGTTCAGCGACTTCCGCCGGATCCCGGGGCCGCACAAACACCTTGCCTTCGTCCCCCAGTGGGACTTCCTCGACCTGCTCGCCGACGCCGGGCGCGCTGAGCGGGCATTCACGCTGCGGATGAACACCGAGGCGACCGGGCTGCTCACCGAGGGTGGCGCGGTGACCGGTGTGCGCTACCGGGCCGAGGACGGAAGCATCGGGGAACTACGCGCGGACCTCACCGTGGCCTGCGATGGCCGGCGCTCCATGCTCCGCGACTCCGCTGGTCTGCACGCCCGATCCTTCGGGGTGCCAATGGACGTGTGGTGGTTCCGACTGCCCCGCCGCGACGGGGACCCGGAGGGCATCGTCGGCCGAGTCGGCTCCGGGCAGACCATGGCCCTGCTCGACCGTGGGGACTACTTCCAGTGCGCCTACCTGATCCGCAAGGGGTCCGACACCGGGCTGCGGGCCGGGGGGATCGAGGGGTTCCGGCGCCGGGTGGCGGCGATGATCCCGTGGCTGGGCGACCGGATGGACACGGTGCGAGACTGGGACGATGTCGCCTTGCTGGACGTGCGCCTGGACCGGCTGCGCCGCTGGTCAACCCCGGGGCTGCTGTGCCTGGGGGACGCCGCGCACGTGATGTCACCGATCGGTGGGGTCGGCATCAATCTCGCCATCCAGGACGCCGTGGCGGCGGCCCGGCTGCTAGCCGGGCCACTGCGCCGCGGCACGCTCACCCGAGGCCACCTCGACCGGGTGCAGCTGCGCCGGTGGGCACCCGCGGCGCTGACCCAGGCGGTGCAGCGCGTCATCCACGCGCGGCTGCTCGACCGGGCGCTGTCCGATGACATCACGCTGGACGGTGACATCACGCTGGCCGGGTCGGGCCGGGCTCCGTGGCCGCTGCGGCTGCTGCGACGTTTCCCCTGGTTGCGGGCCGTGCCGGCGACGGTGGTGGGCATCGGGCTGCTCCCGGAGCACGCCCCCGCCTTCGCCCGTGCTCCGGCACCCGTTGACTAGCCCGGAGGGGACCTCAGGCGGTGCTGGTGACCCCGTCGTGGCGCAGCGCGGCGTAGGTCATCGCGTCCAGCAGCGCCAGCCAGGAGGCTTCCACCACGTTGCCGTGCACCCCTACCGTGGTCCAGGACCCCGTTGGGTCACGGGTGTCCACCAGCACCCGGGTCACGGCGTCGGTACCGTGCGCGCCAGGCAGGATCCGGACCTTGTAGTCGGACAGCTCCACGGCCTCCAGCCACGGCAGGTGGGTGGCCAAGGCCTGGCGCAACGCGCCATCCAGCGCGTTGACCGGCCCGTTTCCCTCAGCGGTGGCGATCACCCGCTCCCCCGCCACGTGCACCTTCACCGTCGCCTGCGCGACCACCTCCCCGCCGGTGGTGTGGTCCACCACCACCCGGTAGGACTCCAGCTGGAACGGCGGCGCGGGGGGCACCTCGTCGATCTCGTGGCGCACCAGCAGCTCGAAGGAGGCGTCGGCGGCCTCGAACGACCAGCCTTGGGACTCGAGTTCCTTGACCCGGGCGATGACCACGCCGACCTCAGCCGAGCGGCCGGCCAGGTCCAGCCCGAGCTCGCTCGCTTTGAGCTCGACACTGGCCCGGCCGGCCATCTCGGTGACCAGCACGCGCTGGGAGTTGCCGACCGCCACGGGGTCCAGGTGGTTGTACAGCGCAGGCGCCACCTTGATCGCGCTCGCGTGCAGCCCCGCCTTGTGAGCGAAGGCAGACCTGCCGACATAGGCTTGGTGGGTGTCGGGGGCGAGGTTGGCGATCTCAGCCAGCGCGTGCGACGTGCTGGTGAGCTCGACCATCCCATGTTTCGGGAGAACCGGCATCCCGAGCTTGGTGACGAGGTTGGCGGCGACGGCGAACAGGTCCGCGTTGCCGGTCCGCTCGCCGTAGCCGTTGGCGGTGCACTGCACATGGGTGGCCCCGGCCTGCACCGCCGCGACCGAGTTGGCCACCGCGCAAGCGGTGTCGTCCTGGCAGTGAATCCCCACCCGGAACCCGGTGCGGGCCACCACCTCGGCGACGGTCTCCGCGAGCCGCAGCGGCAGCTGCCCCCCGTTGGTGTCGCACAGCACCGCGACGTCGGCGCCCGCGGTGACCCCGGCCTCGAGCACCCGCAGCGCGCAGTCCGGGTCGAAGGCGTAGCCGTCGAAGAAGTGCTCCGCGTCGAGAAACACCCGCCGGCCCTCACCGACCAGCAGCGCGACGGTGTCCGAGACCATTGCGCAGGCCTGCGCGACGTCCACCCGCAGCGCCCGCTCCACATGCCGCCGGTCAGATTTAGCGACCAGAGTGATCACCGGGGCCCCCGATGCCAGCAGCGCCTGCACCTGGGGGTCCCGCGCGGCGCTGAGCTCAGCGCGGCGAGTTGAGCCGAAGGCCACCAGCGCGGCGTGCGTCAGCTCCAGCTCACCAGCGCCGGCCCGGGCGAAGAACTCGGTGTCCTTGGGCAGCGCGCCAGGCCAGCCGCCCTCGATGAAACCCACACCCAGCGCGTCCAACAGCCGGGCGACGGCGAGCTTGTCGGCCACCGAGTAGGAGATCCCCTCCCGCTGGGCACCGTCGCGCAGCGTGGTGTCGTAGAGATGGAACTCATCACCGAGCGGGGTGCCGGCTGGGCTGGTGCGGGGCATTGTCGAGGCTCCAAGAGGTGTGCTATACGGTGCTGGCCAACAAAAAAGACCCCTCGCGGATGCGAGAGGTCTGCGCGCCGGGTGATGGTGCTTTTACCCGACGCGCCCAGCGATAATGATCACAACGTGGTGTGCCACAGGGCGTAGTGTGGCACACCTTCCGAAGGAAGGTAAATCCCTTTCCACTCCAGCGCCCCGGGAGCCCTGGTGCCCGACACCTCCGAGCCGGCCGGTGTGTTCTTCCGGCGATTCTTGCGGACCGCGCCGATGTCCTGGCTTTGCGCCCGGGCCCTGCACCGGCTGGACAACGCCGTCCACCGGATCACCGCCGGTCGCACGACATTCACCGGCCTCGTCACCGGCCTGCCGGTGGTCATGCTGGCGACGACCGGCGCGAAGAGTGGGCAACCCCGCACCGTGCCGCTGCTCGGCCTGCGCGACGCGGGCCGCGTCATCGTGATCGCCTCCCGCTACGGCAGCAGCCGCCACCCAGCCTGGTACCACAACCTGCGCGCGACCCCGCACGCGACGGTCCACATCGACGGTAAGACCATGCCGGTGCTGGCCCACGAGGCCAAGGGCGGGGAACGCGACCGGCTCTGGCAAGCCGCTCTGCGAGTCTACCCGGGATACGCGGCCTACGAGCGCCGCGCGGCCCCCCGCCGGATCCCGGTCCTCGTCCTCACCCCCACCGACACCCCACCCCACCGACGGCCCGGCTGACATGCCGCCTGGCAAGCTGGACCGGGGTGGGCTGACCGCGTTGCGCGGCGGGCTCGATACGGTGGGCCCTATGAGTGACATCGTCGATGACAAGAAGCACATCCGGGGCACGATCGACCTGTCTAACGCCGTCTGGCAGCGCGCGGCGGGCGCGGACGAGATCGAGGGGCCACATCTGGAGATCGCGTTCGTGCAGGACGGCTACGTGGCCATGCGCAGCTCAGAGCACCCCGTGGACGACCAGACACTGCTCTTCACCCCAGCCGAGTGGGAAGCCTTCGTCCTCGGCGCCAAGGACGGCGAGTTCGACGTCATGTGACGGGCTCCTCCTTCGCCTCGTTGTCAGTGCCGCGCGATAGGGTGCCCGGCATGACCAACCTGGAAGTCGCCCGGCTCGTGCACCGGGTCAAAGAGCAGGACGAGACCGTTCGCGCGGTCGGCGACACCCTGCTCGACATCAGCGAAACGGTGGATCAGCACACCGAGACGCTGGCGGCGATTCAGAAAACGGTGGATCACCACACCGAGACACTCGTGGTGCTCCAGGAAACGGTGGATCAGCACACCGAAACGCTGGTGGTGATCCAGGAGACGCTGGCACAGCATGGCGCAACGCTGGCAGAGTACGGCGCAACGCTGGCAGAACACAGCGCAACGCTGGCGCACCACACCGAAGTACTAGACCAGCACACCGAAACGCTGGCACACCACACCACAGTGCTGGACCAGCACACCGAAACGCTGGCACACCACACCGAACTGTTCACACAGCAGGGCGCAACGTTGGCAACGCACACCGAACTGCTCACCGAGATTCTTCGGCGGCTCAGCACTAACGACGACCGGAGCTCCAGCGGCAACTGAGCAGCCCAGATCCGCTGAGCGGGTGGTCCCCGCTCAGCGGTCGAGGTCGTTGGTGGCGACGCCGTGCAGGAATGACGACCAGTGGGCCGACGGGACGGCGAGTACCGGGCCGTCGGGGTGCTTGGAGTCGCGGACCCCGATCGCGGGCCCGCCCAGCGCCACCTGGACGCAGTTGGCCTGGTCGGAGCTGCTGGTGCGCCAGCCCAGCGCCGCGACCTCCACGCAGTTGGCCTGGCTGGAGCTGTAGCTGCTCTTGCGCCACGCTGGGTGACGCAGCTGTGCGGTCATGATCCTCGTCCTCGCCGTCGTCAGGCCAGCTCCCGGGCGACCTCGGCCAGCAGGGCCAGCGAGTCCTCGGGGCTGAGCGCGATCTGTTGCAGGTGCCGCAACGCGATCGTAGTCTCCGCGATGTCGGCGTCCTCGTCCAGAATGACGCTGCCCCGGCGGTTCTCCAGGTAGACGAGGGTCGGGTCGCGGTCGAACTCCAGGATGGCGAACGGCCCCTCCAACCCGGGGTGCGCGCCCGCGGCGGTGGGCACCACCTGCACGGTCACGTTGGGCCGAGTGGCGGCGTCCTCCAGGTGCCGGACCTGGCGGCGCATCAGCCCGGCGTCGCCGACCACCCGGCGCAGCACGCCCTCCTCGATCAGCGCCAGCAGTCGGGGCGGGCGCGGGCGGCCGAGCAGCGCCTGGCGGGTGATGCGGGCGGCGACCCGGGTCTCCACCTCGTCCTCGCTCAATGCCGGGTTCGCGGCCGCGATCAGCGTCCCGGCGTAGTCGGCGGTCTGCAGCAGCCCCGGGATCAGCAGCGGCTCATAATTAGTGATCATCGTCGCGGCGCGCTCGAAGTCGATGAGCTCCTGCCACAGCTCGGGCAGCCGGGAGCCCTGCACCTGCCACCAGCCCGACTCACCGGCCCGGCGGACCAGCTCCAGCAGCTCGTCGCGCAGCGGCTTGGCGACCTGGTAGAAGCCGAGCAGCGCGGCCACCTCGTCGGCCTGCAGCCCGATCCGGTTGGTCTCCATCCGGCTGATCTTGCTGGCCGAGATGCCCAGCGCATCCCCCACCGTCTTGCAGCTGTGCCCGGACCGGGCCCGCAACCGGCGCAGCTCCCCCGCCACCCGGCGAGACCGCACCGTCTTCCGCCCTCGCGGCATCCACCCACCCCTTCCTCCAGCCACCGTGCCAATACCTTAGACTCGACGCTGTACTGAGTGCATCACCTGTCACTCTTACGCGGTATTGCTGTTCATCTCGCAACAATGCGAGTATTTCGCTACCAAGTACCGACCCAGGCCGGGAGGGCATCATGTTGCAGCCACAGTGGACGGTTCAGCCGGAGGGTGACGCCGCGCCAGTCACCGTCACCATGGACGTCACCCATGTCACCGTGGCCACCGAGAACGGCGAGAAGATCACGCTGACGCCCGAGCAGCTGGAGCCGCTGGTGCACCGCCTGGACTGCATCAGCTACGACCTGGCCTTCCCCAACGGCTGACCACCCCAGCCCCCGTGCTCAGTGCGCCGAGTTCGACACCAGGGGCTGCCCGTTGCCGATCAGCGGCCCTGGTGTCGAACTCGGCGATCCCAGAGCGGGTCCTAGTCAGTGCAGGGTGTCGAGGAGGTGGTGGAGAGTGGTGGCCAGGCGGTGTGGGTCGCCTGGGGTGACAGTGAGCTCCCGGTCGCCGCGGCGGGAGGTGATGGTGATCTGGTATCGGCCGTCGGGGTTGTCGCACCAGCGCAGGACCGGCGAGCGGTGCACCCGGCCCGCGACGTCCCGCCGGTTGGCGGCGAGCTGCCCGGCCCGCGCGTGCGGCTGGTCCAGGATCGCGCACACCGCGGCGCGCTCGCGCTCAGCGCTGGTCCGGGCGGGCGACGCCGAGACCAACACCCCAGCGGGCCGATCAGAGCTGGGCCGATCAGGGCTGGGCCACTCAGGGCTGGGCCGATCAGAACTGGACCGATCAGAACTGGACCGCCCGGGACTGGGTAGCTCTGGGCTGGGCGCCAGCGCGATGGTCCCCCCGGGGCTGCGGCCCGGCGGGTGCGGCGGGAGCCGGGCCACCACTGCGGCGGCCAACCCCGCCGCGGGGACGAGGTCCAACACCGTCGCGCCAGGCCGGTCCGGGTGTTGCAATGCGCAGACGCCCAGAGTGCCGCCCCGGGCCGCGAGCACCCGAACCGGCTGGGGCACCGCGGCGTCGGGCAGCCACACCGAGTCCAGCCAGCTCACCGGCCAGTGCAGCAGGCGCAGGGCGGCCTCCAGATCGGCGTCGACCCGGCCCGCGCGCAGCAGGCCGAGCTGGCGCAGCTCCTCGCCCACCTCAGCCCGGATACGACCGCGCGCGGCATCAGTGCGCCCATGTGCGCGCACCTGGAGTGGCGCGGGGTAACCCTCCAGCCGCAGCGTCTCGGTGAGCATGTCCCACTGCGCGGCACTCAGGTTCCATCCACTGGGCATCACCGTTCCCGCTCGGGCGGGTCCTCGCCGATCACCGCTGGGGCGACCTTGCGGCCGTCGGCGAACACGTCGTCCAGCTCGATCAGGTAGGAGGGCCGTCGGTGCTCAGAGTCCTCGCCACCGGGGCCGCGACCGCCACCCATCGGGGCCAGCATCCCGCCCGGGTCGGCGCGTCCAGCCCCCACACTGGTGGCGCCGCGACCCGAGTTGACGGCCAGCGGGCCCTCCCCAGCGACAGCCGAGGGGCGGGGACCGAACTCAGCGGAATGACTGGCGCCGCCCCACCCGCCAGAACCGGGGTAGCCGCCACCGCCGAGCCGGATGCCGCCGCTGGCTCCTCGCGCCGGCCGAGCTTCACCCGCGATCTGTCCCATAGCCGGGACACTGGCCGCCTCGGCGACCTGGCCGCCCGCCTGCGGGAAGCCGGCGGTGCCCTGCGCCGACGCCGCCGGAGCGCCGCTGGTCACATTCTGCAATGCGGTGGGAGCCGGCTGTGGGTAGGCGGTGGGATCTCCCAGGGGGTGCGCCGTAGAAGCCGACTGCGGGTGGGGCATGGAGGCCGACGACGGATGGCCGATGGGGACCGCTGGCTGGTGGGCGATGGGGGCCGCCGGCGAGTGAGCGACATGCCCGCCCACCAGCGTGGCAGCTCCGCTAGCGGGCGCCCCGCCGCCGGGCGACTCCCCGGCGGGATAGCCCGCGAGGTCTGGTGCCAGGCCGGATTCCGGGGGCTGCTCGAGGGTTTGCCGGGTCGGGTCGGTCAGCTGTGAATACGTCGGTACCGCCGCGCGGTATTCCTTGATCGGCGCGGAGTACACCGTGGTCATGATCCGCACAGCTTCGGCATGCGCCTGCGACTGCCGCTGCTCCTGCGCGACGGCGTCCACGACCGCGCCGGGCACCCCACCGACCGCGAGGGTGCCCAGCGACTCCCCCCAGTCGTGGGTCCGTGGCGGCGGCACCGTCGCCTTGGCCCGCCCGGCGCTGCAGCCACAGGAGTCCATCAGTGCGGTGGTGCGCTCCGCGATCTCGGCTTGGCTGGCCGTCCACTGGTTGATCGGGTCGAGGGCGCCCAGGGCCGCATCGGCCGCCGCGCCGCGCCACCCATCGGTCACGGCCCCGCTCAGGTCCCGGGTGAGCCCGGTGAGGACATTCGTCGTGTTCCGGCCCTGTTCGCGCCACGCGCTACTCGCGGCACCGATGTCATCGGGGTCGACCGAGGCGTCCAGCATCGAACGGATCTCCGGGTGCCCCCAGGCCGCCCAGTTGCTCGACCCATGGTCAGTCCCGCTGGGCCCACCGAACCCGAGCGCATCGGCCACCACGTCCCACGCACTGGACATCTCAGTTCCCCGCTTTCGGCAATCGAGGCTCGATCATCCGCGCGATCCGCAACGCCTCAGCACACGAATCAACCGGCGGACCCTGTGGGTTGAACGCCGGTGCCACCGCCACCCACAGCGACACCGGCCCACCATCGATCAACTGCGTGCAGTCGTCCCGTTCACGATCCACGGAGAGGTGTACCCCAGCCCGGCCGTTGACCGTGTCGTCCCCGAAGCTGGTGAACGCCGGGCCGTGGCGACGAGCCTTGTACGA
>JBDTAX010000159.1:0-21761 GCA_039924425.1 Pseudonocardiaceae bacterium | reverse complement strand
ACCACGCGATCTCCTCCGCTGGCAATCAGCGGCAGTCTACGACCGGGTGTCTACAAGATCGGGTACGGTCCAGTCCGATGATCCAACCTCGACTCAAGGTCACCGCCTACCTCAGGAGGTCTGTGTCTCCCCTGCCCACCACGCGATTCGAGGTTAGCGAACGTTGCGAGTTTGGGGCCCCTGCGAGGTTCACTGGCCAGGTGGTGGCGCGGCACCTCAGGGGAGTTGGCGCAGCCAGTGGAGAGCCGTCATAAAGATCAGGCACCGAGGGCGGCGCTGGCTGAGCAGCCTCTCGGGGCGGCATGACGCGCACCGGCCCTGTTGGTTCACTGGGTGAGCGGCCAGCAGCGCGTCCAGCGCCGCGCTCGCCCGGTATTCCACCGAGCTGGCGCCCCCGGCTGCCCGCATGGCCTCGCGCAGTGTCGTGCGTAGCCGGCCATGGGTGGCTCGGAAGTCGACCGGTCTTGGTGGCGTGGCCTTGTCTGTTGATCTCACGTGTCGACTATGACTCTGCCGGGGGTTGCGGCGCGGGGGCGTATTCGGGCCTGACTATGACGGAGCGGGTGTGCGTGATTGGTCGGTATGGTGCCGGCGGCGCCAAGCGAACGATCGGGTGTTTCGGGTCACGGGGGAGGGTGGTATTGGTTATGAACTCCAGCGCGGTCGTCGCGGTTCTGGTCTCGCCGCGGGGTCGCGCGGCAGTTGCGGCGGGCGCGACGGGGGCGGTGATCCGCCTGGTCCGCCAAGCCCACGGCTGGACCCAGCAGGAGCTGGCCGACCGGTCGGGCTATTCGCAGGGCACCATCTCGCGGGTTGAGCGCGGGGCGAGCCGCGCCACGCGGGACACCGCCGTTTTAAATGATCTTGCCGATGCGCTCGGGGTGCCTCCCGCTGTCCTGGGCGTCGCCAGTGCACCGGGCCAGCGGCCTATCCTGGATGCTGTGGACCGTCGGGAGTTGGTTGGTGGGGCCGCTGGTCTCGCGCTAGCTGTGCTGCTGCCGCAGCGCGTGGCCACCCCGGGGCGGATCGACGCCGCCGATGTGACCCAGTGTTGGACGGCGTTGCGTCGCCTTTACGAGCTGGACGAACCTCCCGGCGGCGGCAGCCGCTGCCTGCTCACCGAGGGGATGGCGCGGCGGCTCCAGGCTGCCCTGCAGCAGGGTAGCTACCTGCCTGCGGTCGGGCGCGAGCTGCAGAAAGTCACCGCAGCGACCATGGAGCACGCGGGGTGGCTTTCCTATGACGCGGGGTGGCAGGACAGGGCGCGCCGGTGGTGGCTCGAAACGTGCCATTTCACCGATGTGGCCGAGGTGCCCGACGTCCGGGTGATGACTTTGGTCACGATGGCGCTGCAAGCCAGTAATGTGGGTTCCGGGGCGGAGGCGGTTGACCTGATTCAAGCCGCCCGGAAAACCGCAGCCTGCGATCAGGAGAATTTCCCGTTGCTGTCGCTGCTGGCGGCGCGGGAAGCCCGTGGACACGCCCGGGCGGGCGATCGCGAGGCCGCTGTCTCCGCTCTCGGCCAGGCCCACCAGTGGCTCGACCGAGGCCGGCGTGGGGATGAGCCGTTCTGGCTGGATTTCTGGGGCCCGGCCGATCTCGCCTGGCACGAGACGCAGGTCGCGCTAGCCACCGGGCAGGGCAAGTTAGCCGAGGCAGCCGCGCGCGCCGCTCTGGACAGAGTCGATGCTGTGTTGTTTCCCCGCAACCACACTCTCTATGCCGCTGGCTTGGGAGTGATCCTGGCTCAGCGTGGTCAGCTCGATGAGGCCATCAGTGTCACGACTGACGCCATCCAAGGAGTGCATGCGGGGTGGAGTTCCGGCCGCAGCGTCGCTAGCCTGTACCGCACCGTTGACGTGCTTGGACAGCAGAAGTACCCCCCGGCGACCACCTTCGCGGCCGCCGCCCGGCGTTTGCTGCCCGCGGCGTGAGCTCAGCAGGTGTGCTCGTGGTCGGCGTGCTCGGCGTGCTCGACCTGCAGGGTGCTGTGCGTGAGCCCGAAGTGGCTGCTCAGCGCGGTCGCGGCGGCGTCGAGTACGCAGGCGTCCCCGCAGCGAAGCGACCGGGCCTCGTCGACCACCAGGTGCGCGGAGACCGCATGCCGGCCCGACGTGATCGTCCACAGGTGCAGGTCGTGCACGCCATGCACCCCCGGTACCCCGCGCAGCACCTGGTCCACCTCGGCGGTGTTCACGCCTCGCGGGGCGCCCTCCAGCAGTACGTGCCCCGCCTCGCGGAGCAGCGCCAGCGCCCTCGGCACGATCAAGGCGGAGATCACCAGAGACGCCACCGGGTCGGCCTGACGCCAGCCGGCGGTGAGCATCACCAGCGCCGCGGCGAGAACCGCGACGGAGCCGAGCGCATCGCCCATCACCTCCAGCAGCACGCCCCGCAGGTTCAGGCTGCGCTGCTCAGATCCCTTTTGGGCAGTCTCGCTTCGGGTGAGCACCGCCAGGGTGGCCAGGTTGCCGACCAACCCGAGCGTTCCGATCACCAGCAGCGGGACTCCGGCAACCGGTGGCGGAGCGGCCAGCCGGGCCACCGCATCCACCGCCACCACCACGCCCACCACCACGAGCGCCAGCGCGTTGAGCGCGGCGGCGAGGATCTCCGCGCGGCCCAGGCCGTAGGTCCGGTGGTGACACGGCGGGCGCTGCGCGAGCACGGTCGCGACCAGCGCGACCGTCATGCCCAGAGCGTCAGTGGCCAGATGCCCGGCATCGGCGAGCAGCGCCAGCGAGCCGGTGAGGGCGGCGCCGAGAACCTCCGCCAGCAGCACCACCGAGACGATCGCCAGCGCCCAGCCGAGCCGGCCACGATCTGACGCTGCGCCACCATGCCCATGCCCATGGTCACCCATAGGCGTCACCATACATGCATGCCCACGCATGAGTTGAGCACAGGTGGGTAAGAGTTATTGACCTTTCGCGAGTCCAGCCGTCCGACTCCGCGGCATCACCAGCGAGGACCGCGTTGCACCTCGGTCACCGCTGGTTTGACGTCCACCAGGTAGACCAGCACCGCCACCAGGGCGATCAGCCAGAGCAGCAGGAAGCTGGCCCAGGGGACGAACAAGACCAGGGCGGCGGTGGCGCCGCCGGTGATGCCCAACCAGGCCGGCTTGGTCAGCTTGTCGGTTGCGGTGTACGCGTCGGCTCGCTGGAGCGCGGCGTGAATGAACGTGAAGAACCCAACCGGGATCGCGGCCCAGTACAAGATCTCAAAGACCCAGACATCCAGCGACTGCAGCAGCACCCGCCCAGGATACGCAGACACCCACGGCCCGCCCCGACATGGAGACCTATCGGGCCAAGGAGGCGTCCGATAGCCCCGATAGGTCTCCATGTCGGGGGGTTAGAGGATGAGTTGGGAGATGATGTGGATGGTTAGGCCGGCTAGGGCACCTACCACGGTGCCGTTGATGCGGATGAACTGGAGGTCGCGGCCGACCTGCAGCTCGATTTTGCGGGAGGTTTCCTGGGCGTCCCAGCGCTGCACCGTGTCAGTGATCAGAGTGATGATCTCCCCGCGGTAGTTGGCGAGCACGTAGCCGACCACACCCTGAAGCCAGTTGTCCACCTTCGACCGCAGCTCCGCGTCCTCGGTCAGCCGTCCGCCCAGCGCGGTCAGCCCGTCGCGCACCCGGCGTCGCAGCTCTGAGGACGGGTCCTCGGCGGCGGCGAGCAGCATCTTCTTCGCGGTACCCCACGCCGAGGCGACCAAGATCTGGACCTCGGGGTGCGCCATGATTTGCTGCTTGATCGCCTCGGCGCGCTCGATCGTGGCCGGGTCCGTGCGCAGATCGTGGGCGAACTCCATCAAGAAGGTGTCCACCGCCTTGCGCATGGGGTGCTCGGGATCGGTGTGCACCGCCCAGGCGAACTCCAACGCTTCCGCGTACAGCTTGTCGGCGACCAGCTCGTCGACAAACCTCGGTGACCATCCCGGCAAACGCTGGCTGACCACCTGCAACACCGCGCTGTGGTTGTCGCGCACCCACCCGTAGGCCCGCTCGGTGACCAGGTCGACGAGTTTGTGGTGCGCCCCGTCGGCAAGCAGCTGACCGAGCAACCGACCTAACGGCGGACCCCATGGTTGTTCAATCAAGCGCTGTACCAGCGCGTTCTCCAACACCGCTTGAACGTCCTCGTCGCGCAGCACAGTCACCGCGCCGCGCATCGCGGTGGCAAGCTCGGCGGTGACCCGCTCGGCGTTGCGGGGCTGGGCCAGCCAGCCACCGAGCCGACCACCGATCCCCACCCGGCGCAGTTTGTCGGCCACCACCTCCTCGGCGAGGAAGTTGTCGCTGACGAAGTCGCCGAGGTTGTCCCCGAGCGCGTCCTTCTTGCGAGGGATGATCGCGGTGTGCGGGATAGGCAAGCCGAGGGGGTGGCGGAACAGCGCGGTCACGGCGAACCAGTCGGCCAGTGCGCCGACCATGCTGGCCTCCGCCATCGCCGCCAGATACCCCACCCACGGGGCGCGATCGGTGTTGAGCAGCGCCACCACATACACCACCGCGGCGCCCAGCAGGAACGCCAGCGCGACCGCCTTCATCCGGCGCAGCCCGCGCTGTTTGGCTCGTTCGTTGCTGGTCAGCTCCACGCTGCTGATTGTGCCCCGTCAGCCGGCGCCACCGCGCTGCCCTCCAATGCCGGTCATTACAGATCTTACGCTGAGCGGTCACAGCGTGTAGTGTGGTGTCACCGCCGTCCGGGCAAGGCCGGATTCGGCGGAAGGGTCGAGGGGGAACCGGTGGCCGCCATCTCCGAAGCGGGTTGCGCGCGGTGCGCGCCCTGTGGGGCGATGCGTGCGCTGTCTCGGGTTGTCGTGATCGGCGGGTTGCTAGTCGCGGGGTGGATGCTGGGATCAGGACTTGCTCTGGCCTCCGATGATGGGCCCGGCGGTCAGCTCGGTGCCCCGCCCACGGTCGCCTCGGCCCTCACCAGCGCGGGCGCCGCGGTCTCGGGGGTACCGTCTCGATCGGTTCCACCACTGGCGAGGCTCGGTTTTCTGACACGCATCGCGAACGCCGTGGATGTCGCCAAGCCGGTGGCCCGGGTCCTGGAGTCCCAGGGTCTGGTGTCCCAGGGTCTTGCGTCCCACAGCCTGGCGCCGCGGACTCTGGCGTTGCTGTCCGGACCTGCCCAGCTCGGTACCGGTTCTAGCGCACCGGCCGAGGCGCCCCAGGCGCCGCCGCTGGACCAGCCAGCCACTCGAGCGGCGGTCGCACCAGCACCGGGGCCCGCTCTGTGGCCCAGCGCGGGTCACGTCACGGTTCATACTGCGGTGAACCACAGCCGCGACTCCGCTACGAGCGTCTTCGCCCGGCCGTTGGCTGTCAACAATCACCCAGCTCCGTCGGTTCCGGTGAGTCCAGTGGGCAGCACCGCCTCCGCGTCGATGACCGGCGGCACCGGAAGCGGCGCGGGCACTAACAGCGCCCCGCACGCCGCAATGAGCGGTAGCTGGGCGAGCGCCAGGCTCGGCCAGCTGTGTCGCCCGCGCTACCGCAACGCCAGCGATCTGCCGCGCTCGCCCGCCGAGCAGCCGTCCACATCACCGGACTGAGCTCGCGACACCGGGGTAGCTCGCCTCTGTCGGCGACTGATCCCACCGACCGGCTCTGCTCATTATCAGGCCGATTATCGGTTCAGGACACCCTGCCCCATCAAGCCCCCGATCTGTCCGACCGCGCCCGGGCGGATCGGGTTTATGGCCCCGGCGTCACGTTGCCCCCGTGACGCCGGGGCCCTTTTCTATCACTGCTGGCTTCCCCGTTACCGCGGCAGGCGCATCTCGGGGTTACTAGGGGCGGCTACGGGGGGGTTACTTGGGCGGCTGCTGGGAGCGTGTGGCGCGCCAGGCAGCCAGCCAGGAGTCGGTGGCGATTGCTGGAAGCAGCAGGTTCCAGGCCTCATCAAGGCGCTGGGTCAGATCAAGGCGCTGGGTCAGGTCAAGGCGTTGGGTCAGGTCGTGGCGCTGGGGCAGGTTGCGGGTCCCGGCCATGGACTCGCATACCCGCCGGTGGCCGGCCACCACCGCGACGACGTGCCGGGCGAGTGGCGCTGGCTCGATCCCGTCCCGGAGCAGGCCGGCCCGCACGGCCTGGGTCACCAGGGCGAGAACATCACATTCGGCGACACCGTAGTGCCAGGGTGGGTCCTGGGCCCGCGGCGGCAGATCGTCGAGTAGTCGCATGCCCCCTCGAGCGATCGGGTCGGCGACCAGTCGCCTGAGCACCACGTCGGCCAGCGCCAACAGCGCCGAGAGCGGGTCAAGCCCGCGACCGCTGACCTGCTCGCGGAGCTCCGACCACCCCCGCGCCATCTCGGTGATGATCGCGCGCGCCAGGGCGTCCTTGGAGGCGAAGTGGAAGTACAGCGCTCCCTTGGTCCCGCCGCTGTCGGCCAGCACGCGCTCCAGCGAGGTGGCGTGGTAGCCGTTTCGGGCGAACTGCTCGGCGGCGGCGGTCAGGATCGCCAGCCGGGTGGCTCGGGCCCGCGGCTGCGGCTTGGCCCGGCGTGCGCGGGCGTCGCTGTCGCCGGATCCGGTGCTGGGCGGACCGGTGCTGGACATGACTCCTTGAAGCTACCCGCCTCGGACCCCCTGAGGGATACCTAATGTTGGTAGTGAGTTTTTCACTGGCGCCGCAAACACACCCGCTGGTATGTTTCGTGGGTGCTCGCGCCGGGCGTGATGAGTGACACTCGCGGGAGCCGACTCACGTGGGGGTCCCGAGGGGGCGTGAGCGCCCGGGGCGGCAGACACGAGCGTCCCGGGCGCTCACGTAGCGACTCCGCTCCCGAGACTGAGTTGGATGATCTTAGTGATGATCAGGGCCGCGGCGATGAGCAGATAGGCGCGCAGGGTGATCAAGCCGACCCGGCGCAGCGGGCTCAACTCCGGCCGCGCCAGCTCGGCCAACCGGGGGGCACGCCACGCCAACAGATCCTGATCGCGCACCGTCTTGCGTTCCGCGCGACTGAGCTGGCTTGCGCGCCGGCTAGCGAGATCGTCGAACTCCCGGGGGGTAGCCCGCCAGTGGGCCACTCCCACCAGCGTGGTGGCGGCAAGCGCGATCCCTGTGCCGATCACCAGGCCGATGGCCAGACCTATCTCGATCGCGCCAGCCGACAGCTCCGGGAACAGCGTGGCGGCCCCAGAGGCGAAAGACAGCAGGAGCAGGACCCACACCACGACCCCGATCACGATGTTTTTCCAGGTCGGGTTGACCCATGGACCGAGGATTGCCCGGTCGTTGCACAACAAGACCAAAAAGACACTGGTGGCCGGCAACAGCACCCCGGTCAGCGCCTCCACGCCATCGGTGAGCAGCCCCAACGGTAACCCGGGCAGCAGCACGACCACCGCCGCGAGGGCGATCAGCCCCGCGTAGCAGCCGTAGAACAGCGGGGCCCGAGGCGCCTTGTGATGCAATGAGCTCCGCTGCGCAAGCACATCACCCAAGGTGTAGGCACTGGTCAGGCCGACCAGGTTGGCGCCGATCAGGGAGCCGTCGAGCAGCACGATGGCGAACAACACGGCCACGGTGTGCCCGGTGTGGTGCGACAGGTCGCGCAGTACGGTGGCGGCGTCGTCGAAGTCCCCGGCCAGCCCGGTGCCGGCCAATCCGAACGCGGTCACCGCCATCAGCGCGACGGCGCCGACCATCTCCACCGCCAGCCCGAGTGCCAGGTCGGTGCGCTCATAGCGGATCCAGCGGGGCGTGATGCGCTTGTCCACCACGCTGGACTGTTGGAAAAACAGCTGCCAGGGCTCCACGGTGGTGCCGATGAGACCGATGAGGAACAACAACAGCGTGGCGTTGAGGCCGCCGGGCAAGCTCGGCACTGTGCCCCGTGCGAGGGGAGCGAGGCTGGGGTGGACCAGCCAGGCCATCGGGAACACCACCAGGTCCACCGCGACCAGCACAAACAACAAGCGTTCCCAGCGGCGAAACGTCCCACCCGCAACCATCATGAACAGCACCACTGCGGCCACCGGCACGCTCACATACATCGGTAGGCCGAAAAAGGCCAGCGCTTGGGACACCCCGACGAACTCCAACACGATCGTGACCGCGTTGATGACCAGCAGGTCAGCCACGCTGAACCAGCCCCAGAACTTCCCGAACCGCTCGAAGATCAGCCGGGCGTGCCCGACGCCGGAGACCGCGCCCAGCCGGATGACCATCTCCTGGTTGAGGTACAGAATCGGGGTGAGGATCACCAGCGCCCAGATCAGCTTGGTGCCGTAGGCCTGCCCGGCTTGGGCGTAGAGCACCACCCCGCCCGCGTCGTTGCCCCCACCCATCACGATCAGACCCGGACCCATGATGACCAGCAGCGTGAGGATCCGCCGTCGCCACGACCGGCGTGGGTCGACATCTGTCGCCTTGAGCCGGCCCAACGCGCCGATGATGTCCTCGGCGTGCGCCATGATCACTCTTCTGTGGATACCGGCCCCGACGACGCTGTGCCAGTTACCCACCCCACGTGAACAGCCGCAAAGGCGAAAGACGACGGCCAGCGAGCAGGCGGGGTGTCTGGACCTTATGGGTCCCGGCCGGGCCTGGTCACCCATCCATCTGGGTGATCACTGACGGTCCGCGGCCGCTCTCGGCACAGTGACCATGCCCCGGCGCTCCGACGTCGTGTCCGATCAGGTCCAGCCGAGCGTCGACGGGATCATGTAGACCCCGAACGCGATCACAACTAGGCATAACGCCCAGCTCAGGTATTTGCGCACACCGTGCATCCGCCACTGCGCGGGCAGCGCCCTGACCTCTAGGACGAGCAGGAAACCGAGCACGATCGGCAGTAGCAGGGCGTTCATCACCTCCACGCCCACGGTCAGGCTGACGAGGTTCACACTGCTCAGCACCAGCACCGCGCCCAGGATGTGGGCAAGGGAGTAGGTCAGGTAGAACTTCGCGGTCCGGCGGTTGGGGCGCTCGTTGAGGGTGTGTTTCCAGCCGAAGACCTCCGCCAGCCCCCAGGCCCCGGCCAGCGAGGCGACAATGGCGGCGACCAGGGCCGCGCCCAGGATGCCGAGGCCGAACAGCACGGTGCCGCCGAAGTGCCCGAGATACGGGGTCAGCGCGCCGGCGATCTCGCCGATGGTGTTCAGCGCGGCACCGGGGTCGCGCAGGCCGATGGTGGCGGCCAGCGAGATCACCACCATGACCATGATGAACTGGGTGAGGAAGGCCCCGAATGCGGTGTCCTGGCGCGCCTGGCGGATCGTGCTGATCGACAACTTCTTGTCGATCACCGCTCCTTGCTGGTAGAAGACCATCCACGGCATGATCACGGCACCGACGTTGGCCGCGAGCAGGAAAAGGTAGGAGCGATCGCCCAGGGGCAGCGAGCCCAGCCCGTGCACCAGGGCGCCCACGTCGGGATGGCTCATGAACATCGCTGGGATGAAGGCGAGCTCGGCCAGCCCCACCGCGATGCCGATCCGCTCCACTCGGGTGTAACTGCCGGTCAGCGCGAGCCCAAGCAGGAAAGCCGTGGTGACCGGGACGGTGACCCAGCGGGAGACCCCGAACAGCTGGCCCACCCCGGCGATCCCGGCGAACTCGGTGATCAGCGCGCCGATCGCGGAGACGAACAGGGTGCTCGCCGACAGCAGGGCCCACCGGCGGCCGAACCTCTCCCGGATCAGCGCGCCGTGGCCCCGGCCGGTGACCATGCCGAGCCGGACGGTCATCTCTTGGACGACGTAGAGGATCGGCATCAGGATCACCTGGGGCAGGATCATCCGGTAGCCCCACTGGGCGCCGGACTGGGCCGCGGTGATCAGTGACCCGGCATCGGTGTCGGCGAGCATGACGACCAGCCCCGGGCCCCAGAGTGCCAGGAAACCCAGGGTGAACCAGCGGCGCCGGGGGGTGGGAAACGCGGTGGGAGCGGTGTCGACGCGCACCTGACCGATCTCGTTCGCCACCTGGAGCCCCCTGTCGCAGCGCCTGCACGGGCCCGGACGGCGCACCGCGCGGTCCGGGCCGCTTCAGCGTAACTGCGATGAGGTGAGGCTGACCTACCCGTTAAGGATGACGGCTGTGGTTCGCCCAGCTCACGCGTGGACCTCTGTCCGGTCGCGCTGCGTCTGGTCACTCACGATGAGCCCGTCGCGCAGCCGCACGACCCGCTTGGCGAAGCTGGCGACCTCCTCTTCGTGCGTGATGATCACGACCGTGTGGCCGCCATCGTTGAGCGCCCGGAGCAATTTCATGATCTCGACGCTGGAGGCGCTGTCGAGGTTGCCGGTGGGCTCGTCGGCGAGCAGGATCGCGGGATCGTTGATCAGCGCCCGAGCGATCGCCACTCGCTGCTGCTGGCCGCCGGAGAGCTCATTGGGCAGGTGTTTCTGGCGATCACCCAGCCCGACCTGCTCCAGCGCGAGCCGGGCCCGGGAGCGCCGGTCCCGCACCCCGGCGTAGACCAAGGGCAGCTCGACGTTGCGGATCGCGCTGGTGCGCGAGACCAGGTTGAACGACTGGAACACAAACCCGATCTTCTTGCTGCGGATCTTGGCCAGCCGGTTGCCGGACAGCCGGCTGACGTCGGTGCCGTCGAGCAGGTAGCGCCCGCTGGTCGGGACGTCCAGACAACCCAGGATGTTCATGAGCGTGCTCTTGCCCGACCCGGACGGACCCATGATGGCGACCATGTCACCATCTTCGATGGTCAGGTCGATGCCGTGGAGTACCGGCACCGCTACCTTTCCCATCTGGTAAGCCTTGGTGAGACTCTCGAGCTGGATCATTCCACTCCTGCCTCGAAATGCACTTTTCGGTCGTTGGTAGCAACTGTGCTGTCAGGCCCATGCTCTACCACCTTCCTGTGAGCAGGCTGAAAGTTCGCGTACTTCTCCCACCGGTCATCGTGTGCTCCCAGGCAACTGTGAGGTTGCACCCAGGCTGCTTGCACATCACCGGGCCATACCTGGTAGCGCGGGTACACAACGGCTCTCGAGGGGTGAGGTGAGGTTGATGACAGTGACGAGGGAACGTGAGGGCGCTCCCGCCGCTGACGCGACACGGTGGGCGGTGGGGAGGCTCGCCACGGTGGATGTGGTGGTGCCGGTGTACAACGAGGAACGCGCGTTGCCTGGTTGTCTGCGGGTGCTGCGGTCCTACCTAGATGATCAATTCCCGTTCGAGTGGACGATCACTGTGGTGGACAACGCCAGCACCGACGGGGTGCTGCGGGTGGCTAACGAGTTCGCCAGTACCGACGATCGGGTGCGGGTGCTGCACCTGGACCGCAAGGGTCGCGGTCACGCGCTGCGCACCGCCTGGGCATACAGCGACGCCGACGTGGTGGTCTACATGGACGTCGACCTGTCCACCAGCTTGGACGCGCTGCTGCCGTTGGTCGTGCCGCTGGTGAACGGTCACTCCGACATCGCGATCGGTTCCCGGCTAGCACCTGGTGCGCGCACCGTGCGCAGCGCCCGCCGCGAGGTGATCTCCCGGTGTTACAACACGATGATTCGGCTCACCCACGGTGCCCATTTCTCGGACGCGCAGTGCGGGTTCAAAGCGGCCCGCACCGACGTGATCCGTCCGTTGCTGGCGCACGTGCACGACGACGGGTGGTTTTTTGACACCGAGCTGCTGCTGCTGGCCGAACACAACGGATTGCGGGTGCAGGAGGTGCCAGTCGACTGGGTGGAGGACCTCGACAGCCGAGTCCGGATAGTGTCGACCGCCATGGGGGACGTTCGTGGGCTGATGCGGGTGGCCCGGGCCAAGATCACTGGTGAGGCGCGGGTGCCGGGCTTGCCGCGGCGGCCGGAGCCGCGATCCGCGCACCCCGATGCGGTGCTCGCGACCCGGGAGAGCGGGTTGCGCTGGCAGCTGCTGACTTTCGGCCTGATCGGTGTGGTGTCCACCGCGGCAATGGCCGTGCTGTACGCGCTGTTTCGCGCGTGGTCACCGCCACTGGTGGCGAATCTGATCGCACTGGTGACGACGAGCCTGCTGAACACCGAGGCGAACCGGCGGCTGACCTTCGCCGGTGCCAGGGTGTCCGGGCAGCGAGCCCACCTGCAGAGCCTGGTCGTCTTCGCGCTGTACTACGCGCTCACCTCCGGCGCCCTGTTGGCGTTGCAGGCGCTGGTTTCCCACCCCTCCCGCTGGCTAGAAGTACTAGTCCTCCTCACTGCTTCAGCGATAGGCACCGCTGCCCGTTTCGCACTCCTCCGCACCTGGGTCTTCCCCTCATGACCACCGACACCCTCCCCGCCGCCCCCGCATCGCGCGGGCTCGGCGGGGTTATCAAGCCCGGTTTTACCCCGCTGAGCCGGCTGAATGCGGTTCGGGGTGGGATTTTTGTGGTTGCGGGAGTGTTGTATGGGTGGGGGATTTGGAGGGAAGGGTGGGGGAATCTTTATTATTCGGCCGCGGTGAAAGCCATGTCGGTGAGTTGGACCAACTTCGTGTTCGGCTCTTTTGACCAGTTCGGCGTGGTCACGGTGGACAAACCGCCGATGGCGTTGTGGCCGATGGTCCTGTCCGCCGCGATCTTCGGCTACCACAGTTGGGCACTGCTGTTGCCGCAGGCGCTCGAGGGCGTGGCGGCCGTGGTTCTGCTGCATCGCACGGTGCGGTTGTGGGCGGGCGAGCGCGTCGCGTTGCTGGCCGCGCTGGTCTTCGCGCTGACCCCGGTGACCGTGGCGATCAACCGTGACACCAACCCGGACACCCTGATGGTGCTGCTCCTGGTGGCCGCCGCCTACGCGTTCACCCGGTCCGTGCAACGCCCCCTCGAATCGGGTAGGGCGACCCGCTGGCTGCTGCTCGCGGCGGTGTTCCTCGGGTTGGGCTTCGTCACCAAGATGCTGCAGGCGTGGATCGTGGTTCCGGCGTTCGCGCTGGCCTACCTGGTCGGCTCGGCGGCGCCGATGCGCCGCCGAGTGCTCGACCTGCTCGGGGCCGGCGCCGTGCTGTTGGCCAGCTCACTGTGGTGGGTGGCGCTGGTCACCTGGTGGCCTGGGCACAAGCCCTACATCGGCGGGAGCACCGACGGATCCGAGCTCAACCTGGTGATCGGCTACAACGGCCTGGGCCGCATCTTCGGCCGCGAGGTCGGCCGCGAGCTGGTCGGTGGTTCTGGTGGTTCTGGTGGGGTGTCGTCTGGTGCAACGCCGTGGAGCGCTGGCCACGGCGGTCATGGCGGGCTCGGCGGTGGCTCTGGCATCACCCGGTTGTTCGGGGAGCAGATGGGCGGTCAGATCAGCTGGCTGCTGCCGTTGGGTCTGGCGATACTAGCCGCGGTTGCCATCGTGGGAATCCGCCAGATGCGGTCTGGGTTGCCCGGCGCTCCCGCGCCAGACCCGGCGCGCCGCGCCGGCTGGTTCCTCTGGGGTGGCTGGTTGCTCCTGGTCGGGCTGTTGCTGAGCTATGCCCAGGGGATCTCCCACTCGTACTACACCACGGAGATGGCCCCAGCGCTCGCTGCGGTGACCGCCGCCGGGGTGGCCGCGATGTGGCGCCACTACCGCCGGCCCGGCGGGTACCACTGGTTGTTGTTCCCCGCCGCGGTGGTGTTGACCACCGGCTGGGCCTGGGTGCTGGTGTCTCGGGACACTGCGTGGAACGGCTGGCTGCGCTACGTCGTCGTCGCCATCGGGATCCTCGCCGTCGCGCTGCTCGTGGCGGGACGGTTGGTCTCTACGGGAGCGCCCCGGATCGCTCGGGTGGCCGGAGTGCCCCGGGTCGCTGGAGTGCTCGGTGTCGTCGCGTTGCTGCTCGCTCCCGCGGTGTGGTCGAGCGTCGTCGTCGCGGCCGCCAGGGGCGGTGGGAACGCTCAGGCCGGCCCGCCCGCCGCCGGCTTCGGTCACGCCCGCTTTGCCCAGACTGGAGTCGGCCACGTAGCCGCACCCGCGCGTTCGCGGGGCACCAGCGCCGGTGATCTCACCGCCGACCAGCGCAAGATCCTGGCCTACGCCCAGACCAACTCCGGGCGCAGGCCGATCACTCTGGCGGTGGAGGGCGGAGCGATGGCCGCTGAGGCATACCTCATCCACAGCGACGACGTGATCGTCGGGATGGGTGGGTTCAGCGGTCAGGACCCGGCTCCGACCGTGGCGACGCTGGCCCAGTGGGTCGACCAAGGCCAGCTGCGGTTCGTCCTGGTCGGTGATCATGGGTTGAGGGATCACGGGTTGGGGGATCATGGGTTGGGGGGCAAAGGATTGGCTGGTCGGGACGGTGTGTCCGCACAGCGCACCCAGTGGGTGAGCCAGCATTGTGCTGTGGTCAATCCCGGCGCCTACGGCGGTTCCGCGCCGGCCCCAGCCGCCGCTGCTGGGTCAGCTCATAACACCGAGGTTCTCTACGACTGTCAGGCCAGTTGAACCCAGCGGCGCTTTCACAGCGGCCGGAATACACCGGGTCCCACTGTGGGCTCGGCGTATTCCGGCCGCTGTGGTGAAGGCGTTTTTTCTCAGGCTCTCCTCCCTTGGTTAATAGCTATGGTTTTGCTGTGAGTGTCGTGCGCCGGTGCGGGTTTCGGAGTAGTGTTGGAATCACAGAGGAAAGCGCATCCGAGCGGTTTCTCGACACGGAGGGAAGAAAGAAAATGAACGCACACCCCTGGGACTGGAACAGTGACCGGGACCGCGACCGGGGCCGCGATGGTGACCGCGACCGCGACCGCGACGACCGCAGTAATCGCCGCCGGTGGCGCTGAATCACTGATACCAGATGCTCCCCTTTCGCGGGCCTCGCGAAAGGGGAGCATCGCCCGTGGATGAGGAGGGAGCAGGGATGCGGGATATCTTCGCCCGGTTCTGGCCCGACGCCCGCCCGTTTCGGGGCTGGTTGGCGCTCAGCCTGATCCTGATCGTGGTGGCGACACTGCTCGACACGGCCACGATCTGGTTGTACAAACTGCTGATCGATGACGTGCTGACAGTTCGCAATTTCTCGGCGTTCCCCCCGCTCGGCATCGCGTATGTGGCGATCACCGTGGTCGTCGGCGTGGTGGAGTTCAGCGGTGACTACCTCACCACGTGGATCGGGGAGAACTTCCTGCACCGGATGCGGACCCGCGTGTTCACCCACCTGCAGGGCCTGTCGGTGGGTTTTTTCGATCGGCGCCCGCTGGGGGACACCCTGAGCCGGCTCACCGAGGATGTGGGCGCGATTGAGAGCCTGGTGCTCTCCGGGGTCACCCAGACCGCCGGGCAGGGCATCAAGATCTTGATGTTCGCTGGGGTGTTGTTCTATCTGAGCTGGCAGTTGGCGCTGGTGTCACTGATCGCGGTGCCGGTGTGCTGGCTCGCTACCCGGTTCTTCTCCCGGCGGGTCACAGCCGCGACCCGGGAGGTGCGCCAGCGTGGTGGTTCGATCAGCGGCATCGCCGAGGAGAGCTTGGGCAACGCCACGCTGATCCAGGTCTACGGCCGCCAGCGGGCGCAGGCCGCCCGGTTCGCCGAGCAGAGCTGGGGCGCCGTCATCGCCGAACTCGCCGCCACCCGACTTCGCGCGCTGTTCTCGCCCCTGCTCACCCTGTTCGAGGTGACCGGAGTCATGGTCATCATCGGGATGGGGGCGTGGGAGCTGGCCGAGAACCGCATCACGCTCGGCGGGCTGCTGGTGTTTCTCGCATACCTCTCGCAACTCTCCAGCCCGGCACAGGGCCTCGGACAGCTGTCCAACACGGTGTACGCCGCCGCCGCCAGCGCCGAGCGCATCATCGACCTGCTCGACCAGCGACCCGACGTCCTCGCTCCCACTCACCCGGTCGTGCTCCCGCATCCCCACGGTGAGGTCTCGCTCGAGCGGGTGAGCTTCCGCTACCCCGGCGCTAGCACCGACGCGCTGAGCGAGGTCAGCTTCACCGTGGCACCGGGGAGCAGCCTCGCGCTCGTGGGTACCAGCGGCGCGGGCAAGTCCACCCTGACCAGGCTGCTGCTTCGACTGTACGATCCCAGCTCCGGGGCCGTGCGCCTGGACGGGGTGGACCTGCGGGATCTCGACCCCGACCAGCTGCGCGCCACGATGGCCGTCGTCCTACAAGAGACCCTGTTGCTCGATGACACCATCGCCGAGAACATCCTCGCCGGCCGCCCGGACGCCACCGCGGCGGAGCTGGTGGCCGCCGCGGTGGCCGCCGACGCTCACGAGTTCATCAGCGCGCTCCCGGAGGGCTACCACACCCGGGTCGGGCAACGCGGGCGGCTGCTGTCCGGGGGGCAGCGGCAGCGCATCGCGATCGCCCGCGCCATGATCCGCAACGCTCCGGTGTTGATCCTCGACGAACCCACCACCGGTCTCGACGCGGCGGCCAGCGAACGCATCCTCACCCCACTGCGCCGGCTCATGACCGGGCTCATGGCCGGGCGCACGACCATCGTCATCTCGCACGACCTGGCCACGGTCACCGACGTCGATCAGATCATCTACCTCGACCACGGCCGCGTCACCGAGATCGGCACGCACTCCGAGCTGCTGGAGCGTGACGGCGACTACGCGCGGCTCTACCGGACTCACCGCCGCCAGCCGCAGATCGCTGAAGTCCCCGCCGTTGAAATCCTAACCCCGGCCTAGGTTCCGGTCATGTCACTGCGAGATGCTGCACACCGTGGACGACCAACCTTGCCCCAGCGTGCTGCCCAGCGTGCTGCCCAGGGTGCTCGTAGTCGATGATGAGCCGAACATCCTGGCGCTGTTGTGCGAATCGCTCAAGCTCAGTGGTTTTGCGGTGCATGCCGCGGCCAGTGGCGCGCAGGCCCTGGCCACTGTCGCGCGGGACGTGCCGGACATCGTGGTGCTGGACGTGATGCTGCCGGACTGTGACGGGTTCACCCTCGCCCGCCAGTTGCGCGCCACCCACGGCCAGTTGCCGGTGTTGTTCCTAACCGCCCGCGACGGAGTCGGTGACCGGATCGCCGGGCTCACTGCGGGCGGTGACGACTACGTCACCAAGCCGTTCAGCCTGGAGGAGCTGGTGCTGCGGCTGCGCGCGATCCTGCGACGTACTGCGCCGGCCCGCAACGGCGACCCGAACGGCGCCACGCTGACCTACGCCGACCTGACGCTGGATGAGGAGGCCCACGAGGTGCGGCGGGCTGGCCAGCTCGTGCAACTCTCGCCGACGGAGTTCAACCTGCTGCGCTACCTGATGGTCAACGCGGGCAAGGTGGTCAGCAAAAGCCAGATCCTGGACCGGGTGTGGAACTACGACTTCGGCGGTGACAGCCGGATCGTCGAGTCCTACATCAGCTACCTGCGCCGAAAAATCGACCGACAGAATCTGCCGTTGATTCACACCATCCGCGGTGTCGGTTACACGCTGCGCCTGCCCCGCGAGGCGCTGGACAACGATGCGCCATGAGAATTCCGCGGCGGCCGCTCACCCTGCGCGGCCGCCTGACCGCCGCGCTGCTGGTGCTCTGCTTCTTCGGCCTGGCCGGATTCGCGGTGACGAGCGTGGCGCTGCTGAGACACTCACTGCAGAACCAGGTGGACAACCAACTGGAACACCGTGCCCAGCTGGAACGTCGTGTGCTCGAGCGCCGGGTCGTCGATCGCCCACCGCGGGTGCCCTCCGGCTATCTGATGGAAACCATCTTCGGGCCTGATGGCGCCGACAGGACGATCGGAGCGCCACCGGATCAGTTCGGGGGCCCCGCGCTGACCCTGGCCACGGTGCTGCGGCACGCGGACGGCGCCCCGTTCAGCGTGCCTGACAGGGCTGACGGCGGCTACTGGCGGGTCCGCACGGTGCAACTCCCGGGCCGTCCTCTGATGGCCATCGCATACCCGCTGGATCGAGAGGGGGTCATGCGGTCGCTACTGATCATCGAACTGATCGTGGGTGGCATTCTCCTGGTGCTGATCGGGATAGTCGCGACGGTGGTGGTTCGCCTCGGGCTGCGACCGCTGACCAGGATCGAGCAGACGGCGGAGGCGATCGCCGGTGGTGAGCTGGATCGCCGGGTGGACGACAGCGACCCGCGCACCGAGACCGGCCGGCTGGGTGCGGCGCTCAACGTCATGCTGGGCCGGCTGGCGGCCGCGCTCCGGGAGCGGGAACGCTCCGAGCACCGGCTGCGCCAGTTCGTCGCGGACGCCTCCCATGAGCTGCGCACCCCGTTGACCTCGATCCGCGGGTTCGCTGAGCTGTACCGCCGGGGCGGTGCCCGCACGCCCGCCGAGGTCGAGCTGCTCACCGGCCGGATCGAGGCCGAGGCGATCCGGATGGGCGTGCTCGTGGAGGATCTGCTGCTGCTCGCCCGGCTGGATCAGGAACGGACGCTGGACATCACCGACGTCGACCTGCTGGTGCTGGCCGCCGACGCGGTGCACGACGCGAAGGCCCGCGAGCCGGACCGCCCAGTGACCCTGACCCCGGGCAACGGCGCGGTGCACGTGCTGGGTGACGAGCACAAGCTCCGGCAGGTGGTGACCAACCTGGTCACCAACGCGCTGATGCACACTCCAGCGGGCACCCCGGTGCGCCTGACGGTCCGCCCACACGTCCCGCCCGTCTCGCCGGAGACGGGCGGGACGACAGTGAACGACCAGCCGCTGGCCCATGCCGGTGTGGGTCAGCTGCCGGCGGGACCGCTGGGCGTGCTGGAGGTGCACGACGAGGGCCCCGGCATCCCCCCCGACCAGGCACCGCGGGTGTTCGACCGATTTCACAGCGCGAACCCCCGAGGCTCGAGCAGCCGGGGGGGTTCGGGGCTCGGTCTGGCGATCACCGCAGCCATCCTGGAGGCCCACAACGGCCGCATCGAGTTGCTGACCGCTCCCCGGCGCGGCACCACCTTCCGCGTCCTGCTCCCGTTGGCATAACACCTGGAAGACGTCCCGCCAGCCTCGCTGCGGGCTGGCCGCGCGATAAGCCGCGAAACGTGAGAGCGACACTGTCGTTACTCCTGTGGCGGAGTCGCATCGGCAAGCAAGGGGAGGGTTGCATGACCATCCGGTCGGCAGCAAAGCATCGGAAGACCAGGCCGGGTGATCGGGCCTGGAACGAATTCCGGCGGTGGGCGGGGATGCTGGTGCCGGCACTGGTGGTAATCACCGCGGCCACTGTGACGGGTGGCAGCAGCATCGCCGTCGCGGCGGACAATCCGAATCCGACCGTGATCATCGGTGGCGATCCGCAAGGGGTAGCGGTCGACCCTGATGGCAAGCACGTCTACGTGGCCAGCTTTGCTGACAACGCCCTGCAGGTGATCGACACCTCCAACCAGCGGATCGTCGGCACCATTCACGTCGGCGCCAACCCGCGCGGGGTCGCGGTCGATCCCGACAGCCGACACGCCTTCGTGTCCAACTATAGCGAGAACTCGGTGAGTGTGATCGACACCGCCGCCGGGAAGGTGATCCGCAACATACCCGTCGGCGCGAACCCCACCGCCATCGCGATCTTCCCCCGTGATCATTACGCCTTCGTCACCGATTACTACGGCAACACCGTCAGTGTGATCAATATCAAGAATCTCAAGCTGGTCGGCACCGTGCCGGTCGGGGTCCATCCGGATGGCGTCGCGATCGACCCCAAGGGCGAGTTCGCCTATGTGACCAACAGCGGCGGCAACTCGGTCAGCGTGATCGACGTGCACACTCAGAAAGTGGTTCGCAACGTGATGGTCGGCCGCTCTCCGCAGAAGGTGGCGATCGACCCGGATGGCAAACACGCCTACGTGACCAACTACCTTGACAACAACGTCAGTGTGATCAACTTGACCATGAACCGACTGGATGGCTTAGATCTGCAGAGCGCTCTGGCTCTGCTGAAGGTCAATGACACCATTCCGGTGGGGATCAACCCGCGCGGGTTGGCGGTCGATCGGGCAAGTCATCGCGCCTTTGTGGTCAACGTCGCTGACGAGACCTTGAATGTGATCGACACCACCCAGGGAAAGGTGATCAGCACCGCATACGTCGGTCACTCTCCCGATGAAGTGGCGGTCGCCCCCGACGGTACCGCATACGTGACGGCCAGAGAAGACGGCGTGGTCACGGTGATCCATCGACGTTGACAGCCTCCGATACCCTACAGTCCCGCACGTGGCATAGCCGGGTGAGAAACCAGCCGGCTATGCCACTCGTGTGCGTACCGTCGGTGAGAGGAGACCAGTGAGTGACCTCAGCTATCTCGAGGCCATCGTGGTGGGCGCTTTTCAGGGCATCACCGAGTTGTTCCCGGTGTCCAGCCTCGGGCACTCGGTGCTGGTCCCAGCCCTGGTGGGTGGTCGCTGGGCCCGCGACTTGGACGTCTCGGCACCCGAATCGCCCTATCTGGCGTTCATCGTCGGCTTGCATGTGGCCACCGCCGCCGCACTGGTCGTCTTCTTCTGGCGCGACTGGCTGCGCATCATCTCCGGGTTCCTCAGCTCGCTGCGTCACCGGCGAATCCGCACCTCCGGTGAGCGCTTGGCCTGGTTGCTCATCGTCGGCACCATCCCGGTCGGTGTCAGCGGCCTGCTGCTGGAGCATCTCTTCCGCACCACCCTGGGCCGGCCGATCCCGGCGGCGGCGTTCCTGATCGCCAACGGGGTGGTGCTCTACCTGGGCGAACGACTTCGTCGGCGAGCCGACGCTGAGGGCTCGTTGGGGTCCTCAGCGTTGTCCACGCCGACCCCAGCGGACCGACCAGGCACCGCTCGGGACGCCGACGCGGTCGCCGATGCCCGGCTGGCCCAGATGTCGCTCGGGCGCGCCACACTGATCGGTTCCGCGCAGATCCTGGCGTTGCTGCCGGGGATCAGCCGCTCCGGCGTCACCATGGTCGCCGGGCTGACGCGTGGGCTGTCGCACAGCGACGCCGCACGCTTCTCGTTCTTGCTGGCCACCCCGGTCATCCTGGCCGCCGGTGCGCTGAAGATCCCCGATCTCTTCGGCCCGCTCGGGGCGGGCATCCAGGGCCCGATCATCGCCGGCAGCATCGCCTCGTTCGTCAGTGCGTACCTGGCGGTCCGCTTCCTCACCCGCTACTTCGAGACTCGCACCCTCACCCCGTTCGCGGTGTACTGCGTGCTCTTCGGCACCGCCAGCCTGATCTGGCTCGTGGCGCGCTAACCACAACGTGCCGCGCGCCCCCGTAGGTAGGCGCCGCGCAGGGCCGCTTGGTCCGGCAGGTCCAAAGGCGGCAGGGCACGACCGGTGATCTTGTGCAGGATGTGGTCGGCCAAGGCCGGGTTGCGCGCTAGCACGGGGCCGTGCAGGTAGGTGCCGATGATGTGGTCGGTGAGCACTCCTTCGGTGCGGTCCCTCCCCATACCGGTGCCATTGCCGGTGCCGGTGATCACCCGTCCGAGCGGGGCTGTGCCCGGGCCCAGGGTGGTGACGCCGCGATGGTTCTCGAAGCCGGTCAACGCCCCGACCCCGGGCACCGTACAGCTGGCGATCACCTCGCCGACGGCGCGCCGACGGCCGGGCGCGGTGGTGATGTCCAGCAAGTCCAGGCCCGGGTAGTGCTGGCCGTTGCTGTCAGTCATCGACCGGCCCAGGATCTGCAGCCCGGCGCACACGGCCAGCGTCACCGCGCTGGTGTCCAGCGCCCGGCGCAGCTTGTCATGGCGCCGCAGCCAGTCCGCAGCGAATTGTTGCGCGGTGTCCTCACCCCCACCCAGCAAGTACACCGCGCAACTGGTCGCGGGGGTGTCCCGGGCCGTGATGGTGTGAATCTCGGCGGGAATGCCCCGCCAGCGCAGTCGCTGAGCCAATACCGTGGCATTGCCGACATCGGAGTAGGTGCCCAGCACATCGGGCAGCAGCA
>JBDTAX010000158.1:0-6692 GCA_039924425.1 Pseudonocardiaceae bacterium | reverse complement strand
GCCGGGTTTTTCTGGAGCTGGCCGAGACGTATCCCGGCGACGTCGGGGTGCTGGCGGCTTTGCTGCTCAACCACGTCGTGCTGGCGTCGGGAGACGCGATGTACCTCCCAGCCGGCAACCTGCACAGTTACCTGCGAGGCACCGCTGTGGAGATCAGCGCCAATTCGGACAACGTGCTGCGCGGCGGGCTGACCGCCAAGCACATCGACGTCCCAGAGTTGTTGCGGGTACTGGACTTCTCCCACAGTGAGCTGCCGGTTCAGCGCGGGGAACGGGTGGGGCCGCAGGAGACCGCGTATCGAACCCCGGCCGAGGAGTTCCAGCTGACCCGACTCGAGTGGGCCGAGGGCGAGTTGACGCCGGTCCCGCTGCGCAGCTCCTGGCCGCAGATCTTGCTGTGCACCCAGGGTACTGCGGAGTTGCGTTCCCGAGACGGCGCCCGCGTCAGGTTGCCTCGAGGCGGATCGGCCTGGCTGCCCGCCGCCGACCCCGAGATCACCGTGCACCCAACCACCACCCCCGTGCAGCTGTTCCGGGCCCTGCCCGGAACAGCCGGTCCGCCATTCGGAACCGAATAGCGATCTGGAAGCCGCGCACACCGCCATTCGGCTCCGAATGACGGACCAGGGCCTCCTACGCGCGTCGGCACCAGGTTAGGTTCAGGCGGAGTTCTGGTTGCGCTCGTTCTACTACTGTTAGGCCTGCGTTTGTGAGTCGCTTTTCTAGCTCTGCGGTGTCCGGCGACCACTCCGCAAGGCGTTCTCGATCTCCCTGGTTGTAGATCCCGAGCATCCTGCGATTCTTGCACGCGTACTCCGACCAGGTCCCCAAGAATAGTAAGCCGTTTTCGTTCAGCAATGTGGCCATCCGAGCCAGTGCTCTCTGGAGATGATCGTTGTAGTTTCGTGAACGGTCCCACCCGAAATGGGACAGGGTCCCCAGCATGCAGGTGATGAGGTCAAAGTTCCCGCGGATGTCTACGTCACGGGCGACAAAATCGCATTGGGTAATCTCGATTCTCTTCTCGTCGGGGCATCTCCGTTCCACGTTTGCTTTTGCGAACAGTACGCAGTCGTAATCTTCATCCACGCCGAGGATCTTTCCGTTCGGTGTCACCCATGAGCGCAGCTGGACGGGATAACGACTGGTACACGTGCCAATGTCCAGGTAGCGGGTTATCGTGACCTCTCGTTCCTTCACTTCCTCCCGCAAGACCTCCTCCACTCTCGCGAGTTCTATCGTTTTCAGCCTCTCGTCTTCTTGCGGGAGTGCATATTCGTAGATCGCGAGCCAGTTTGATTCGTAATCGATCTTCGATTTGGAGTAGTCCACGGAATCTTGCAGGTCTTCGATGAACTCCGCCATGGGATCGGACTTTCCCCACAGCTCCTCGAAGTATTCGGTGGTCGCCTTCAGGTAAACCGGGAAGTACGAGAAGGGAGCGGAGTAACTTTTGACAGTGTGAGTGACGCCGTTTCGACCCCCCTCGAACACGTCTACTCGGAAGTCGTCGTAAATCGCCAGCTCTGAATCTTTTGGATCTGACAGCATGCCGCTGGGCATTCTCTGGTGTACTCTGGCGTCATCAAAGACGACTCGCACTTCAAAGCCCTGCTGGAGCAGGGATTTCATGCTGCTCTTCAGGTTTTCATGTTGATCCTGAAGAATTTTCAGCTCGTCAAACTTCTGCAGCCGTCGTTGCAGGATACGGTGGTCTCGGTACGCTTGCACGACCAAGTTGGGGGGTTGGTCAAGAAGGAACAGGCGCCGCGCTTGGCCCCCGCGCTTCGTGATGCGTGTCAACATCTCCACGTTGGCGGCGAGAACTCGACCTTGAGTACCCGTCCAGAAGCCGGACGACAAGAAAGTCGTTGTCCAGAACCGTCGTTCCACCCGGCCGAGCGCTTCGGTGTATGTGGATATTGGCGCCACTGTGGACCCAAACTGGATCGGGCTTTGGGTGACTGGCGCACGCGAAGCCGCGAACTCGTTGAGGGTGCCCACGATCGCGTCGATTTTTTGGCGCTCCCGCCGGATGGTTCCCGCGTATCCCAGCCCCGCGTCCGCGATCTCGTCGCTGGTCGAGGACCGTGGCCGAAGCCCTCGCCACTTCGGAATGACCACCTCTTCCACGAACACCGCCAAGGCGGCGTTCCGTGCCGCTCCTTGTTCGGCGGGGAAAGGAGTGGTCGTGATCCCAAAGACGTCGGAGGGCAGGTTGACGCCCTCCTCCTCGAGAATGAGGACTCGCTCCCTACCGAGACGGGCAACGAAGAGGCCGTACTCCAGGATGACATTCCCGCGGGCCGAATAGCCTGGATTTCCACGGATCTCCACCGCATCGTCTTTGGCAAAAACGAAGATCGCGATTTCGGTTCGTTCCGCCTGCTGAAGGAGTGTGGTCAATGTGTATTCACCGGGCGGGAAAGATTGATTCCACGGATGCGCGTCGAAGTCGGAACCAAGGAAGCCCACGATGCGGTTCACGATGGAAAGGGCCTCGGATGAGCTGCCGATGAAGACGGCGGGTTTTTGTTGAGCCGAAGCATCTGCCGGGGCGTTCATCACCGTAGTCTACTTTCCGGCAGGCTCGCCGACCGCAATCGCTTGTAGGCTCGCCAGTGCAGGCGGGGAGAGCAGCGTGAGGAGGCGTCGGCGGTGTCAGCGGGCGGCGGGACTGCGGTGATCATCGCGGCGTTGCTGGCCAACGCGGGTATCGCGGTGGCGAAGTTCATCGGGTTCCTGATCACTGGGTCGTCGTCGATGCTGGCCGAGGCGGTGCACTCGGTGGCCGACACCGCCAACGAGGGCCTGCTGCTGATCGGGCGCCGCAGCGCCCGGCGCGTGGCCACCGACCAGCACCCGTTCGGCCACGGTCGGGACCGCTACTTCTACTCCTTCGTGGTGGCGCTGCTGCTGTTCAGTCTCGGTTCGGTGTTCGCGCTCGGGGAGGGCGCCCACAAGCTGTACCGCCACGAAACGATCAGCTCACCACTGGTCGCGGTGGGGATCCTGATGGTGGCGAGCGTGCTGGAGAGCCTGAGTTTCCGCACCGCGATCAGGCAGTCCCGGCCACTCAAGGGCAACGGGAGCTGGTGGCGGTTCATCAGGCAGTCCACGAACCCGGAGCTTCCAGTAATACTGCTGGAGGATGCCGGCGCGCTGCTCGGGCTGCTGCTGGCCTTTGGCGGCGTGGGGCTGTCGGTGCTCACCGGGGACCCGGTCTGGGACGCGATCGGCACGCTGGGCATCGGCGTGCTGCTCGGCGCCATTTCGATCATCCTCATCGTGGAGACCAAGAGCCTGCTGATCGGGGAGGGCTCCAACCCCGATGAGCTGCGCGCCATCAGTGCCGCGCTGGTGGGGCGCGGGGTGGACCGGGTGATCCATCTGAAGACCCAGTACCTCGGTCCGGACGAGCTGCTGGTCGCCGCGAAGATCGCGGTGCCGGCCAGCCTGTCCACCGCCGAGGTTGCCCGGGTCATCGACGAGGCCGAGGCGCGGGTCCGCGGCGCGGTCCCCGCCGCGCGGGTCATCTACCTGGAGCCGGACCTGGACCGCACGCCCGCGATCACCAGCTGAGCGGTACCGTCGCGACGTCGCGACGAGAGGGGTGCGTGGTGGAATCAGTGTTGGTCGCCAACCGGGGTGAGATCGCCCGGCGGGTCATCCGCTCGGCGCGGAGCCTGGGGATACGGACCGTCGCGGTGCACTCCTCGGTGGACGCCGAGCTGCCCTTCGTCGCCGAGGCCGACGAGGCGCTCGAACTCACCGGGCCACCCGCGCAGGCCTACCGGGACGCCGACCAGCTACTCGACGCCGCCCGCCGGGCCCGCGTAGTCGCGGTGCATCCCGGTTACGGGTTCCTGTCCGAGAATGCCGGGTTCGCCCAGGCGGTGTGCGACGCCGGCCTGGTGTGGGTCGGCCCCAGCGCCAAGGCGATCTCCGCGATGGGGGACAAGGTGGCCGCCCGGGAGATCGTGGCCGCCGCCGGGGTGCCGGTGGCGCCCGGCTCGCCTGGCGCGGTGGCCACCGCGGACGCCGCGGTCGCGGACGCTGAGAAGGTCGGCTTCCCGGTGATGCTCAAGGCCGCCGCCGGGGGAGTCGGGATGGGCATGGCGGTCGCGGCCGACGCCGCGGCCGTGCGCACCGAGTACGCCAGGGTCAGCGCGTTCGCCCAGCGGCTCTTCGGTGACTCGCGGTTGTTCGTCGAGCGGTATTTTCCGAGGGTGCGGCACGTCGAGGTGCAGGTACTCGGGTTGGCTGATGGCCGGGTGGTGACGCTGGGGGAGCGGGACTGCTCCGTGCAGCGGCGGCACCAGAAGCTCGCCGAGGAGAGCCCCTCGCCCGCGCTCGGGCCAGAGCTGCGCCGCCGGATGGAGCGGGCCGCCGCGCTGGCCGCCGCCACGGTGGACTACCGCAACGCGGGAACGGTGGAGTTCCTGCTCGATCAGGACAGCGGTGAGTTCTTCTTCCTGGAGATGAACACCCGGCTGCAGGTGGAGCACCCGGTCACCGAGCTGCGCTATGGGGTGGACCTGGTGGCGGCCCAGCTGCGCATCGCCGAGGGGGCCGAACCCGGTTTCGAACTCGACGTTCCCGCCGGGCACGCGATCGAGCTGCGGGTCAACGCCGAGGACCCGAAGCGGTTCCTGCCCGGCCCGGGTCCGATCACCGAGTGGGTGGAACCGACCGGGGACGGGGTGCGGGTGGACGCCGGCTACGCGGCGGGCACCACGGTGACGCCGTTCTACGACTCCCTGCTGGCCAAGCTGGTGGTGTACGGCCGCGACCGGGAGCAGGCGCTGGCGCGGGCCCGGGTGGCGGTCGCCGAGTTCACCGTGGTCGGGCCGAAGTGCAACCTCCCCTTCCATGCTGAGCTGCTTGAGCACCCCGAATTCGTCTCAGGCCGCTACGACACCGCCCTGGTCACCCGAATGCGCCCCTAACTGTTACTGAAGGTGAACATGTCGGCGTAGCCTTCGGCGAGGTCTGGGGTGATCTCGGCGCAGATTCCCTCCGCGATCTCCGACGGTGATGTCCAGTTCCGTGTGCTCACCCATCTGGTCACCTCCTCTCCGTGTTATCGCAGGTTTTTGACGAGCTGGTCGGCGGCGGCCCTGGCCGGCTCGGCGAGGTCGCGGGCGTCGGCGCGCTTGTCGGTCATGCGCAGGATGTTGCCGCAGACCCACAGTCGCGCGATCTTCCCGGAACGGCAGTCGAGGTCGTCGCGGAACTCGGCGTGCACCCGGTCAGCGGTGTTGGGCACAGCCAGGGCGCTGCCCCACAGGCAGGCCGCGTCGTTTCCCCGGGGCGCCAGTCCCCAGTCAGCCCAGTCCAGCAGGTAGAGCCCTGGAGCGGTGATGTTGCCCCAGTGCAGGTCGCCGTGGGAGGTGGCCCACTCGGTGACCGTGGTGTCCACCGCGCCGCCGAGCACCTGGCTGATCCGCCGGGTGATCAGTTCTTGCCGGCCCGACACCCGCAACGTCCGGAAGCCCGCCAGCGCCGCCAGGGCGGCGCGCAACTGTGCCCACCAGGTGTCGGGAAAGTCAGGTGGGGCGGTGAGCATCGTGCCCGTCACGGCCACCACGGGCTCGGTGACCAGCTCCATCTCCTCGGCCCGCCAGACCCGCCCGCGACTGGTGTCGGTCCAGGTGGCCGACTGGAACCAGGCAGGCTTGGGGATGCCGGGTATCACCGAGGCGGCCTCCGCGCCGACCCAGGACTGCGACTGGATCCAGGATTGCGGCCGGGAGTCCACGCGCACCCACGTACCCCGGTCGCTGCGGTACCCGGCCGACTCCGCCCACGCCCCGGTCTTCGGCGATGCGCGGTCCAGCCGCACGTCTAGCCGGCGCTCCACCTGGGCGATCACATCACCTGGTAGCTGCACTGCGGGTCCCTCCCTGGCTTGGTTCGCTGATCAGAGCGTCTAGCTCGCGCGATTCTTGTCAGCCTAGCCAGATAGACTTACTATCATGGTGAACCGCCGGATGTCCGCTCGTCAGGTTCTGGCACTCGTTCGCGGACTGGCCCGCCGTGAGGAGTTGACATTGGTCGAGCTGCCTGGTCGCGGCAAGGGTTCGCACCGGCTCTACCGATTGGTCGACGCGGGCGGTTGCGAGGTCATCCGGTTCGGCGTGACCGACCATCCTGGTGATGTTTCATGGTTGGTGCTCCGGCGGTTGGAGGAGCGACTCGAACCGGTGTTCGGCGCGGACTGGACGGAGAGGGAACGATGATCACCTACGACGTGACGGTGTCCCGCGAAGACGAGCTGTGGGTGGCCGATGTCGCGGGGATGACCGCCGCCACCGACGTGCTCCGGTTCGCCGATCTGGACATCGAGGTCCGCGACTTGATCGCCGGGTTGACTGACGCCGACCCGGATGAGTTCGAGATCCGCTGGCACCACCGGGCCGGCAACGACGACGTGACAGTGCTGATCAGCGAGCTGATCGAGGTGGAAGCTGTCGCCGCGACCGCCACCGCCAGACGGGACGCAGTCCGACTGGAGATCATCCGACGGTTCTCCGCGGCCGGGCTGTCCCAGCGCGTCATCGCCGACGTGCTCGGCCTGTCCCACCAGCGGGTTCACCAGCTCGCCAACGCCTCCTGACCGCGCCCGCACGTGGCGGCTGGAGAGGACTTCGCATCATCCCCGTCTCGTGATGGTTCGGCGCTGTTTTCGC
>JBDTAX010000157.1:0-6169 GCA_039924425.1 Pseudonocardiaceae bacterium | reverse complement strand
CGTTTGCGCAGCCACGCTGAGCGCGTGCCAGGATTCCTGTATCGACGACAAAAGGCAGAAGACGAAGACCTGGCTCGCACCGCTGCCTCACGCCTCCGTGCACGCCTTTTGGACAGCAGGTAGGTGGATCCCCGGCAACCAAGCGTCGCTAGGTAGAGCAGAAGACGCCAGCACATCGAGCCGATATCCAGCATCCGGCCTTAGATGGTGTCGAGGTGCCAGTATATAAATTTTGCAGTGGAACGCTCTCCTGCTACATCGCGCTAGAGGGGGTGTCGTTAAGGAAGCCACCAGGAGCCGCCAACGCGGTTGTTGCTCCTGGTCACAGCATTGATCGTTTACGGCGCTGGGCTCTGCCTGGAGTAACCACGCGCTGCGTCGACGGCCCGTTGACCAGGCGATATACCGCTGTTGGCGGCTCCTGGTGGCTTCCTTAACGACACCCCACTTTGTCCCGCTCTCAGCTCAGCCCCGTCTCAGACCATGTCGATCGGTAAGTGGGGATCGAGGATATGCAGTCTTCTGGGGTCGGCGCTGAGCACAGTCCAGCCTCGTTCTCGAGCGATAGTGACGACCCACGCGGCGGTCACATCCGCCAGCGGCTGGTGCTCGTGGATCGCTTCGATCGCTGCTTTACGGGTGGCGTCCATGCGCGCGAGCAGGACTTGCGGGTGACGCTTCAACCGCCAGAGCACGCCGTCGGCTTCCGGACGCAGCTTGGCGATTTCTTCTACCGCGAGTTCGGGCACTATCATGGTAAGTCCGAGTCTCCCGGCGACACCGAGCCAGGACTGCACCGCCAGCCGACCTTCGGTCCAGGACGCGACAGCGCTGGGATCGAGCACACGCCCGTTGAGCGCCGACGGCGGCTCAGCCACCGATGTCAGGAGTGCACCGCGACCGGCAGGAGGAGGCGGACCTCGTCATCACCCGGCCACGGCACGCCGCAGGCGGCGTAGACCCGCCGGTAATGCTCCAGGGTGGGCGCTCCGAACTCTTCGGCCATCTCCCAGGCGATCTCCACACCAGCATCGGCGGTCATGCTCGTCTGCCGTCTCGGTGCGCTCCCAGCCTGCATGCGCGCGATAATACGGCACGACGCCACGGAACGCCGTTGGTGGGCTCTCGTCGACGCACGCTCAGTAAACACGCGGTCGACAGTGATGCCCTCGAGTGCCGGTCAGTGTTCTGGTCCAGGCCGCTGACTCGGATGTAGGCGACCCGCTGCCCGGTGATCGCGCGCTCCCCCCAACCACAGTGTCAGGATGACACCTAAGACCTTGCGAACTATGGTGTCAATCAATGAGTTTTCGGGCCCTAACCTGACGGTGATCGAGGGCACACCTGACGTCAGGATAGGGTATACCCCAGTATGACGTCCGCTGGAGCCTGCCACGGGACCCATGGGTTACCCCACAGTCCCGCCGGGGTAGGTCACAGGGCTGGCCGGATGCCGTGTAGGCAGACTCGGACGCTCTGCGGCCACCATCACCGCAGACACCTACACCTACGCCCTGCTCGAACCCGTCCGCGAAACCACCGAAACGGCCGCCCGCATCGTCCCCGTACACGGCGCGCAACACGGGAGCCCGAATGGAGCCCGATGTCGCACACAACGACCGACACCGCCCGGCCTACCGCTGAGAACCAGCAGGTAGATACCATCGAAGCCCAGATTCCTGGCACACCTGACGAGACGATGCAGGGGTTTAAAAGACTGCACCCCTCGACAGTGATACGGGTGTGCCGCGCAGGGCGCGCATCTATCGTTGACGACGCGGACCTTGACCTGGCGAGCGCAGCCACCATCCTGAGGGCTTGACCCGCCGCCAACACGGCCACGCGGCAGTCAGTGATCAGATGCTCCCACTGTTCGGGGTCACGTTCACCGTCGTGGCTGGCAGCGACCAGCGCGTGGACGTGATCGTAGGTGGAGGGTGATCATAAGCGGAGCCTCTCTGCCATGAGAACCGATCACCCGAATGTGTGTCATTACCCGGGGCTCGTCTGGAGTCCACGACTCGGCGTACCGCCTCCTCCACCACGATCCACACCACAGGGGTTACCAGCACGGTGATCTCTTCCAGACCGAACCCCAGCGGCTCACGCGGGCGGCTCCGGTGAGTCAACCGCCGCACAGCGGTTTCATCGCCGAACCGGCTCAGTCCCTCCACCAGGGGCAGTTCCTCAGGAGCGGCGTCGGCCACAACATCACGGACGACGTCACTCACCGTGGCTGCGATCTCGCACCCCGGTATTTGTCGGCGGACCCTTGCTCCCGAGCCGGTACGCGTCCTAGCTGTTGACGACATCAGTCCTCCGATCGCCCTGGCGGGCGGCATGGACGTGTCCATTCACGGGCCTGGTTGAGCTGGATCTCTGCGTAAAGATGAGGGCGAGCAACGCCCGGTAAGTACGTCATGCATAACCCGATCGGATGAACTTGCCGCGATGGCCACCGCGCAGGCCGCCCTGACCACCGCCCACGATCGAAGGCGGCCGTTCCGAACACTCATCGCCCACATGACTGGGTCACCCAAGATCGACGAACTCGTCGACACCGGGGCGCCGGTCAGCGCCACCACCAGGTGCGCAGTCCGCTCAATGGAGACTTGCCCTCCGCTGCCCGCAGGTCACCGTCCTCACGACGCTGGATAGCGGCAAGGCTGAGTTGGTGTGCCGTGTGCCGGTACCCCGCTGATGGTCACGCGGCGGCGCACAGCCTTGTCAGCTCGCGGGCCACGTCTTGGCAAGCGGAGTCGCGTCGAGCGGCGGCGGCCTGCCGCAGCGGCGCAAGCCCCTCCCACATCGACACTGAGCGCAGGCCCCTGGCCAACGTGATCACCTGACCGGCGGTGGCCAGCCCGGCTCGCAGCTCACCGCACCGCAGCTGCGCCGCCGCGAGCAACCCGGAGTTGCTCACCGTGCACGTCACGGCGTGGCTCGCCGCCTCCGTCGCAGCGGCAAAGCCCTCCGCGGCACGGTCGAAGCACCCCAGCGCCAAATGGGTGCGGCCCTCAATGTGCGACAACGCGGTCGCGAAGCCCTTCCAGGGCCGGGGTTCCTCGCTCGCGGCCTCGAAGGACTCTGCCGCCCAGCGCAACTCGCGCAGCGCGTCCTCCGCCAGGCCGAGCATTCCGAGCGCCGAGGCGCAGCGGTACTGCAGCACCGCGCGGATGAGCCGAGTCGGCGCGGTCGCCTCGCCCAGCCGGTAGAACTTCAGCGCCTCGCTGGGTTCGGCGGGCAGTTCAAGAGACCCCAAGTAACTCAGGTTGAGAACCGCCCGCCGCCGGTCGTCCCCGGCGCAGGCGCACTTCATGCTGCGGCTGAAGTGCTCGCGGGCCAGGTCCCGCAGACCGGCACGGCTGGCCGCGCCGCCGGCGGCGGAGTGCGCGTCGGAAAGCGCGATCAGCAGCCGCTGGCGGACCGGGTCACTCATGGTGGCGCCGAGCAGCGCCTCGCTGGCGCGGCTGTGCGCTGTCAACGCGTCAGTCACCGGGTTCCCACCGAGACCATCGACGAGCCGGCCGAGCCGCTCAGTGGTGGCCGCGACCCGAGTGACGTCGGCGGTCCCGACCCGGCTCGGCACCGGGGTTGACTCCGCCTTCGCGTGGATCCGGACGGTGGGACCGGAGGGCGGCATACCCCACATGGCGGCGAGCACGGTGGAGGCCTGGTTCATCATGCGGGCTCTGATCTGGGCCTCAGCCAGCGCGCGCCGCCGCGCTGACGGTTCCGGTTCCGGGTCGAGACCGGCGCTGAACGCCAGGCCCAGCCAGCCCCGAGGCACCCCCAGCCCGTCGGCCATCCGCTCCAGCACCGCGACGGACTGCACCTGGCGCCCGGAGACGATCACGGAGACCTCCGACTCCCGCTGCCCGGTAGCGCGCGCGATCCGTACCTGGCTCACCCCCGCGTCGCGCAGAATGCGGAACACCGCAGCGATGTCGCGGCGGGCCAGCGCGTCCCGCGCGGCCGGACCGGTCAGCAAGTCGGCCAGTTCACTCATCACATCCTCCGGATCCGTGTCAAGGGTCTACCGACAGTTCCCACCGTGGGGTGTCTCGCGACTCGTCACGAGGCAAGTACGTTCGAGTGGTCAGGCAATGACATCGGAGGTTTACCATGTTCGACATCACCACCGCCCGGCCGCTCGCCACCTTCTGTCCAAACAAGTGCGGCTGCGGGGACCCAAATTGCCCGCAACTGTTCATCGACGAGTCCGCCCCGCCCGAGCAGCGTGTCGTGCTCACCGATGACTTCGGCGCCCAGGTCCGGATGAGCGCCGGCCAGTTCGGCGACATCATCGCCCAAGCCAAGAGCGGAACCCTGGACAGCATCATCTGATCCGCGCCACCCTGGCGTTCCCGAGACCCCCGTCATGGAGACATATCGGGGCAATCAACCGCAAATAGGCCCGATATGTCTCCATGACGGGCTCGGGACGTCGAGCGCTGTGGGGGAGCTAGACCAGGCGGTGGTCGGAGTAGCACCAGCGCCAGTCTTCGCCGGGTTCTACCGAGCGCATGACGGGGTGGTCGCTGCGGTAGTAGTGGACGGTGGCGTGCCGGTGCGGGCTGGAGTCGCAGCAGGCCACATGCCCGCAGGTCAGGCACATCCGCAGGTGCGCCCACATCTTCTGATCCAGCTCGGCGCAGTCCATGCAGCTCAGGGGCTGCGGGGGCTCGGGCGCCGGGTCGGGCAGCTGCGGCACGTGCTCACAAGTCATCTGATCGCTCCCAGTCCAGATTGGATTTATAAAACACAGTGCATGCTGGCCGCATGGACGGTATGCCACTGATCCTGCTCGTGCTCAGCGCGCTGGCGGTGACCGCGATCAGTCGCCGGTTGCGCCTGCCCGCGCCGCTCACGCTAGTCGTCGCCGGGTTGGCCATCTCAGCGATCCCCGGGGTCCCGGACTACCAGCTCGACCCAACGCTGGTGCTGTACGGGATCCTCCCGCCGCTGCTGTACTCCGCCGCGCTGGACAGCTCGGCCATCCAGATCAGGGCGAACATCCGGTCGATCGGGCTGCTCGCCGTCGGGTTGGTGCTGTTCAGCACCGGGTGCATCGGGCTGGTCGCCTGGTGGCTGGTGCCCGGCCTGCCCTTGGGCGCGGCACTCGCGCTCGGGGCGGTGGTCGCCCCGCCGGATGCGGTGGCCGCGGTGTCCATCGGGCGCAGCCTGGGGCTGCCCCGCCGGGTGATGACGGTGCTGGGCGGAGAGAGCCTGTTCAACGATGCCACCGCGCTCACCGCGTTGCGGGTCGCGGTGAGCGCGGGTGTGGGGACGAGTTTCTCGCCGCGCGCCGAGCTGGGCGGGTTCCTGCTCACCGCGGTCGGTGGCGTGGCGCTGGGCGCGGTGCTCGGCTGGGTGGTGCATCAGGCGCGGCTGCGGTTGGGTGACCCCCGGTTGGAGAGCGCCCTGGGCCTGGTGGTGCCGTTCGCGGCGTACGCGCTGGCCGATCGGCTGCACGCCTCCGGGGTGCTCGCGGTGGTGGTGACCGGGCTGTACCTGGGGCACCACGCCACCCGGGCCGGTTACGCCACCCGGCTGCAGGACCAGGCGGTATGGCAGGCCGCGGACACCGTGCTCGAGGCGTTCGTCTTCGCCCTGATCGGGCTGCAACTGCCGGCGGTGGTGCGGGGTGTGTCGGGGGAGCTCCGCCCGCTGCTGATCGCCGCGGTCGCGGTGATCGGGACAGCGGTGCTGGCCAGGGTGGTGTGGGTGTTCCCGGCGATCTACCTGCCCAGGATGGCATCCGCCAAGCTGCGAGCGCGGGATCCAGCGCCGCCGTGGCAGCTTGCGGCGGTGGTCTCCTGGGCCGGGATGCGCGGTGTGGTGACCCTCGCGGCCGCCTCGACTCTGCCGCTGCGCACCACCACCGGCGCCCCGTTCCCCGGCCGGTCAGAGATCATTTTCCTAGCGTTCTGCGTCACCGTGGCGACCTTGCTGCTGCACGGCCTCACCCTGCCGTGGGTGATCCGCCGCCTCGGGGTGCGGGGCGAGGAGTCGCACCGCGACGCGCTGGCCGAGGCGGATGCGGTCCAGGCCGCGACCCGGGCCGGCCTGGAGCGGCTGGAGCGCGTCTCCCGCGGTGCCCCGGAGTCGGTGACCAACCGGTTGCGTGAGGCCGCCGAGCTGAGCAGCCACCGCGCCTGGGAGCGGC
>JBDTAX010000156.1:0-6939 GCA_039924425.1 Pseudonocardiaceae bacterium | reverse complement strand
CGCGCTGGCACTACGCCTGCACGACCACCTGCCCATTGAACGCGTCGCGGTCCCCATCACCCGAGGCACGATGTCCCACTCGGCCCACCGCTCCCGACCGAGGAGTCCGGCGCTAAGGAGCTAAGAAGTCGTGATCGTCGGTCATTGGCGAGTGGGTCGCGGCGGCATCACTGTCGCGGCCCACCCGCGTGTGGTCATGCCGGTCAGATCACCTGGAGCAGGGCCTGCATCTCACTGATCTGGGCTTGCTGGGTGCTGATGATCTGTTGGGCGAGGGTGTGGGTGGCGGGGTTGTTGCCTTGGGCCAGCTCGGTCTGGGACATATCCACCGCCCCTTGGTCGTTGACGGTCATCGTCTGGAGGAACATCCGGTCGAACGCGGCGCCGCTGACCGTCGTGGGCATCTGACCGTTGCCCGTGGCGCCGATAGCGCCCGGAGCGCCGGTGGTGGCCGGAGCCGGGATCCCCCACTCGGTGAGTAGGGCGCTCATCTGCTGGGTCTGCGGGCTCTGTTCGGCCTCGATCCGGGCGGCGAGATCCTTCACCTGCAATGAGGTCGCCTGGTTGCGGGCCATCTGCGACATCGAGATGGTCCGGGTGTGGTGGAGGATCATGTTTTGAAGGAATACGGCGTCGGCTTGGTTGTGCGGCGGCTGGCTGGTGGCCGGTGCGCTGCTCACGGCCCGCGGTGGTGGGGTCACGGGACTGGATTTGCTGGTGCAGCCGGCAAGTAGCCCGCCGGCGACAGTCGCCGCGGCGAGCACGCCGGCCACTCTATGGGTACGCATCGTTGATCGGTCTCCTTGACTTAGGTCCCGCTGCAAAACAGATGAGAACGCTGTCACTAACCGCAACGAGGCGGTCGCGCCGGTGAGACGCCCCCCTCGAGTAGTCCGCTGTCGGCCCACTGTCGCGGGTGACCGTGGCCGCGCACGGAGTCAAGGACGCCACTTGAGGTACCGGGGCCGCAGTGATCCTTGCGTTGAACGTCGGCGCGCGTCTCCGACCCTTGTCCCGCCTGGTCAGGTGCCGAATCGTTCGGTGGTGAGTTGCTCAAAGTAGCGGTTGATCGACCATGCCCTGTCAGTATAGATGATCTTGATCTCTTGTGTGGTCTTGTCCGGTCCTTGGGCCGGGAGCTGGGAGGCTGCCTCAGCCGCTAAGGCCGCTGCGACGCTCTCCGAGGTGGCCCAAAAATCCGAGACGCTGGTGGCGGTAGCGGCAAACAGAGCCGCCTTGGCCAACGAGCTGGCGTGGGTGCCGAATTCGGAACACTCGGCGCGGAAGGTGTCGATCGCTGTTGCGGCGGCGGCGGCCGAGCTCTTCCGACACCTGGCCATGATCGCCTGGACCTCCGGAAGACTCTTGGCCTGCGATGCGCTGGCCACGGCGCTGTGCATGCAGCTCCGCTCGGAACCGTTGATCTCCACGAGCGTCGCTCTGAGTTGCTCAACGGGACCAGCCAGCTCGGGCGGGAGGGACAACATCGAACGGCTCCTTCGGCTGCGACATCACGGGACGTGCTAACACAGCCTGACACCGACGCGGTACGGCAGGAAAGACTCAGACCGCAGGCGGCTGATCCAGTTTCGTGTGAACCCGACACTGCCCGGCACCAGGCGACACTCGAAAGCAGCGCGGATGGCGCTGACCCGCACTACCCGGGGGCCCTGTGCGCGACACCGGGCTCCTGTGTCGCGCGCCGCGTACGAGGAATGCGTCGGCTTCGGAGGGTTCACGGGCAAGTTCGGGCAGAGCGTGCGCTTCACGGAGCTTTCTGATCTTGGTCAGCCGGGCAGGGAAGACACGCGGTGGAACGCCTCCGCGGCGGACGCGACACCACCGGGTTCCAACCCGCAACCGTACTGGGCGTCCACGTGGGAAAAGCCGGTCCTCCTCGTACACGAGGATCACCCGAGCACGCGCTGATGCGCAGCGCGGGATCAAACGTGGTGCGAACCCAGGTCTAACGGTGCCACTGGTGCACCTAAAGGTGTGAGATCTACAACCGTCGTCCTTGGTAGAGGCCATATTAGGCATAGTCCGGCCCCCTCGCAATGAGCAGGTCCGGGGTTCGATTCCCGCAAGGCGGCTCCACCCTGACCAGCGGTTTCGCCACAAACGGAGCCGCTGAGCAGGCGCGGATCATGGTTTGTGGCTGCGGTGTGGGCACATCGCGCGCGGCGCGGTGTGCCGATGTTGTTCATCCACCAATGTGCTTTGCTGTGAGCATCACTGATCTCGCTATCCGCCGCGCGATCGGCTCGGACTCCTGCGCCGTTGCCGACGTGTGGCTGCGCTCGGTCGCAGCGGCTTTGCCGACGGTCCGCAGACCCCACACTGATCAAGAGGTCCGCGCGTACTTCCACGCCGTGGTTATACCCAAACATGAGACCTGGGTCGCTGTTGCTGAAGGTTCCGTGGTCGGGCTGCTGGTCCTCGACGAGGGCCTTCTCAGCCAGCTTTACCTTGATCCCCTGTGGCGAGGCCAAGGCATTGGTGATCAGTTCGTCAGGCTGGCGAAGAAGCGCCACCCCGATGGTCTGCAACTGCGGACATTCCAGGTCAACGGGCCGGCGCAGCGGTTCTACGAACGGCACGGTTTCATCGTGGTGGAGCGGACCGACGGCAGCGGCAACGAAGAACACGAACCGGATATTCGTTACGTATGGCGACAGAGAACTGACACCTCGCCGGTCGATCATGCCACATCGGTGACCTGCCGCAGCGGCCCGCTGCGTCAGGGGCTGGGCAGCGAGGGCATCCCGAGTTGACCAGGGCGTCCTCGGAGCGGGCTGAGCGCCTTGGCTGGTGGGCGTGGGATGACGTCAGTCAGCGAAGTGGCTACCATTGACCTCAGCCGGGCACCGTGGGTGCCGGGCAAGCCGCAAGGCCAGGTGACCTGGGGCAGACCGGGAGCCTGGCCTTACGCATGTCCGGGCCTTAACAGCCGGTGGGCACTTCTAGCCGGACCACACCAGCAACGATGTCGGCAACCCACAGCAGCGACTCGGCGGATCCGGGTACGTGGTCTACCCGAAAGCGACTGCCTTTCGGCAAGGCGAAGCGGGCGCCTTGAACCGTCGCGATGTCTCGGCGGTTGAGCTCGGCGGCTCGGGCCTCGATGATCAGGTGTTACACGCCGAATCCATACAGCGCGCCGACTAACGCCGTCAGGCATGCTGCACGTGCTCGTTCCTGTCGGCGACGGGGTACCGGAGCACCGACGGTCACGACGTGGATGCCCTCAATGCCTGCGACGCAGTGAGCAGCGTCCTTCTGCTCAAGCCGATCCATCTCGTGCCAGTGCAGCTTGCTCGTCCGCCGCGATCCCAGCAGGCGCCGCATCAGCTCCCGGGCTGGTTGCTGGGCCTGGTACTCCAGGACTGTCGCTGCGAGGACGTAAAAACCCTCCGTCGGGTCTTCACGGAACGATTCGTCGGCAAAGACCATCCGCGGCGCGGTAGGTGGCTGACCTTGCAGCATCGGCAGAGACTACGGGGAGCCGCTGTCGAGCTCGCACGTTGCGGCCACGCCGCCGTGGACACTGACGACATCGCTGCCGACCTCGCCGCGCGTCGCTCCGTTTCTGAATGACCCAACCTGGGCCGTACGCAGTCGTGTTTTCGCCGGCCGCCCGACGTGGCATCGCCAGGTTGGCGATTGACGCCGCCACAGCGGGCTGTGCCCGTCCCGAGGACACTTGTGCGATCTGGCCATGCGAAACCACGGCCCCTGATGACTTCGGCGAGGACCGCGATGAGAAAGATCATCTTGTCTATGTCGGTGTCCGTTGACGGCTTCATTGAGGGACCGGACCGCCAGATCGATTGGCACATGGTCGACGACGAGCTACACAGTCACTTCAACGAGCAGCTCAGAGCGATGGGCGCCTTCCTGAACGGACGCGTCAGCCATGAGCTCATGGCCGGGTTCTGGCCAACCGGCGACCTGGGTGTGCAGGCGCTGCAGGTACATCGCCCGGTTGGCGAAGCCGAACGCCCGCCGCGCGATGTCGTCACCAACCAGCAGCTCGATGCCGGCCTCGATGCGATCAGCGGCGCGGGTGGCGGCCGCCAGGTTGTCCCGTGCGGCGGCGGCGTGCTCGGCCAGCCGTTCACCGGGGTCGTCGATGTCCGCGGCTCTGCGGGTGATCCAGGCGCGGCAGGAACACCGACACCAGCCAGTTCCCGTCATGCTTGCGAGCGCGACCGCGCACGACGACGTCCGACTGCTCGGGGTCGGGGGCCAGCGGCGCGAACACCTGGTGGGTGCAGCACCCCGAGGCTGCTCAGCGCCACGTCGGGTGCTGATCTATTCAGGCAACATGTTCAACGAGCTGCCCGACGTGCCCTATGTGATCACCACCCAGTGATCCGGAGAGCTCCTCACTGGTACGGGATGGCGCACAGTCACCGGCTGCGGGGTGCTCCTCGGGCTGGCGTGGTTTCCTGGGTGGGCATCGAGTTGGGTGGCACTGGGTAGACGCGGCCACGGTCGAAAAACCCGAGCAGAATGCTCACGTTGCCCTCGATGAGCGCTTTCATCGCGCCCAGAGCGGGATTGGGAAGCGTGGGTCGGGCGTCCTGGGGCGCGCGGGCGAAGTCGAAGGCGGATGTCATGTCACCAACCGTGTGACGTCGCCAGGCGGACAGGTTCGGCACCGGCACTCCGAACCGTTGTTCCACCAGCCGCAGCTGCGAGGTGTGGTCGAAAACCTCCGAGGCGACCAAGCCACCGCGACTAAATGGTGAGATCACCAGGCACGGCACCCGGAAACCGAGCCCGATCGGCCCGGCGATCCCCGCGGCCTCCGACACTCCCGCAAGGGGCGCCGTCACGTACTCCCCCGGCGTTTCCGGGGGCGGAACCGGCGGCGGGACATGATCGAAGAACCCGCCGTTCTCGTCATAGCTGACGATCAACGCGGTTTTTTCCCACACCGCGGGGTTGGACGTGAGAGTGTCAAGCACCTGCATGATCCCGACCGCGCCAAAAGCGGGCGGCAACGCCGGGTGCTCACACGTCAACAGCGACGGTACCACCCACGACACGGCCGGCAGATCACCGCTGGCCACATCGCGCCGAAAGTCCGAGGGATAGGACGGGGCGATCCCCCTGGCCTCCAACGGCGACGCTGGGTCACCATGGAAAGCCTTGAACCGCTCCAGCATTCCACTCAGAAAAGCCTGGGACAAAATCTCGACGCTCTTGTCCTGATAAACCTTCCAACTGACACCGGCCTCTTGCAGCGCCTCCGGGTAGGTGCGCCACGAGTACACGGCCGGCTTGGGAAGCAACGGCGTTTCCAGCAACGGCCCACCGTGGCGACCCTCCGGGTCGATGGTCCCGCTGATCCAGTACAACCGGTTGGGGTCGGTCGGCCCCAATACCGAACAGAAGTAATGGTCACAGACGGTGAACGCGTCCGCCAGCGCGTAGTGCACCGGAATGTCGGCCCGCGTGTAGTAGCCCATGGTCGCTGGCCCGTTCGCGGCGCCGTCGGCGGCGATGTGGGCGTTGACCCATTGATCCATCGCTCCGTTGTGCCACGACTGGTGCTGCGGCGCCCACGCGTGGGTCGGGTCGTTGATCGCATCACCGTCCAGGCTCGGACCACGCGTGACGTTGAGCCGGAACGGGTTCAAGTATCCAGTCGGCGTGACCCCGACACCGGGGGCATAGCCGAACTGCCGGAACGCCGGCGAGGCGTCATCGAAACCACGCACTCCGGACAGGACACCGAAATAGTGATCGAAGGACCGGTTCTCCTGCATCAGCAACACGATGTGCTCGATGTCGTTCAGGGAACCGGTACCGGCCGGATCAGCCTTGTGCGCCCGCTCGATCACCCGCCCAGCCAGATCCTTCAGCAACCGGAAATTCTTGTGAGCCAGCCCCTTCGTCAGCACGTCCCGACGCGTCAGCCCATCGAACGGACCCGGTGCCATCGCCACCTCAGGCACCTCGCGGGGCGAGGAGCGCGGGGATGTCGATGCGTAGCTCGAAGGGCACTGTGGTGTGCAGCTGTCCGGCGGTCGCTGGGCCCTCGACATAGCCGTCACCCGGTGCGCCCAGGTGGAACACCGTGATCGAAGGGGACGGCGGATCGAGGTCGACGAGCCAGTAGTGCGGGATTCCCGCATCCGCGTACTCGTACGGCTTGAGGTGGAGGTCGACGTTTCGGGAACCCGGCGACATGACCTCCACCGCAAGCAGCACATCGGATGCCGCCAGCCGGTTGCCCGCAGCCCCGACCTTGGTGACCAGGAGATCGGGTACCCGCACGATCGGCGGATGTTCGGCGCGCACCACGACCTCGACGTCCAGAAAAAAGTCCCAACCGGCCGGGAGTTGCTCGTCGAACTGCCGGGCGAGCCGGTAGGCGGCCTGCTGATGCTGGGGGGCGGGTCGTGGGGACACCAGCAGGACGCCTTCCTGGAGTTCGTACCGGCAGCTGTTGTCCTCTGGTAACGCGACCCACTCATCCAGGGTCATCAACGACCCGGAGCGGCGCAGCGGCATGGCCATGGCGGATCCTCAGCGCTCTCGGTGGGCAACGGCTGGTTCGAAGGCCCAGTATGCCAAGCCGGACCGACCACCGGCGACCCTCCCTGATCGACCCTCCCTGATCGATGGAGTGTCGCAGCGAGCCCCCCGGTCGTGGAGGCGTCCACGGTGAACGTCCCGAAATTGTCAGGGGTGTAGGCAACAATGGTGGTGTGTTGCAGACGCTGGTGGATCCGAGGCAGGCGATGGTCGCCGGTCTCGACCAGTGGCGTTCGGTGATCGCCGGGTGTGACGACGCGGGGTTGCAGGATCAGGTTCGGGACATCGAGTCGGTGTCCCGGATGCTGCACTCGGTGATGCTGGCGGCGGTCGCGGCGCTGGACTCCCGCAACATCGCCGCCAGCGCCGGGTTCGGGAGCACGAAGCGGC
>JBDTAX010000155.1:0-18007 GCA_039924425.1 Pseudonocardiaceae bacterium | reverse complement strand
CAGCAAGCACGGCGTCGTTCTCGACAGGATCGCCGATGGTGATGCGGGTGCCGTCGCCGGGGAACGGGCGGATCACGATCTTGTGCGCTAAGCAGTGCTCGGCGAAGGCGGCCGTCCGCCCGCCTAGGGGCAGCCAGACGAAGTTGGCCTGCGAGTCTGGCACGAGGTAGCCCAGCGTGAGCAGCTCCGCACGCACCCGATCTCGCTCGGCGGCCACTCCCCGGCAACGCGCCAGCAGTTCATCCTCGACGTCGAGGCTGGCCAGGGCGGCGACCTGGGCCAGCGAGTTGACGCTGAACGGCACAGCCACCAGGCGCAACGCCGCGGCGACCGGCTCTGGCGCCACGCAATACCCGACCCGCAGGCCGGCCAGCCCATAGGCTTTGGAGAAGGTCCGCAGCACCACGACGTTGTCCCGATCTCGACACAGCGTCATGCCGTCCGCCACCTCGGGATCGGTGACGAACTCGTGGTAAGCCTCGTCCAGGAGAACCAGGACGCTCTCGGGCACCGCGTCGAGAAAGGCGATCAGTTCCTCGCCCCGTATGGCCGTGCCGGTGGGGTTGTTGGGGTTGCAGACGATCACCAGCCGAGTCGCCGGAGTGATCGCGTCGAGCATCGCGGCCAAGTCGTGCCGGTGATCAGCGCGCAACGGCACCGTGCGCCGCGCAACCCCGGCGACCTGCGCGATGATCGGATAGAGCTCGAACGAGCGCCAGGCGAAGAGCACCTCGTCGGCCGGCCCGCAGGTGGCCTGCACGAGCTGTTGGCACAGCATCGAGGACCCACAGCCGACGGCGAGCTGGGACGCTGACACGGCCAATCTCGACGCGAGCCGGTCCACCAGCGCGGTCGCCCGGTCATCCGGATAGCGGTTGACGCCCGCGGCGGCAGCGGAAATCGCCGCGATGACGCTGGGTAACGGGCCCGTGGGCACCTCGTTGCTGGCTAGTCGCAGCGCTGCCGGAATGCTGCGACCGGGGACGTACCCGGCCAACGAGTCGAGATCGGCTCTGGTGAGCGCGGTCATCGCGGCTCCTCTTCGGCGCTCGTCACGGCAGGTCGGGTGAGCGCCGCACACATAGCTGAGCAGCACGAACAGGTGATTTTCCGAGGCCATTACCGCTAAGTGGGTATGCTACCCGCTCACCCTGTGTTCACCGTCGAGGATGGGTGGGGCAATGACACAGCGTAGCCTTGAGCGGATCCCGCTGTCAGACGGTACTCGGTTACGGCTGACTGTCGCCACCCCGGAATCCGCGGTCCGCGGCGGCATCGTCGTCGGGCCACAAGCCCGCGGTGTCACCGACGCCGTCTGGCGGCTCGCCGCCGGGCTGGCCGGTGAGGGCTGGCTGGCCGTGATCCCGCATCTCTACCACCGGGACGGCATCGATGAGCTGCCCAGGGACAGCAACAGCGGGGGCAGGCACGCCGAGTGGTTGACCGCGCGGTCCCTGCACACCGACACCGACGCCGCCTTCAGCTGGCTGGCACAGCGCGGTGTGCGCGGCGATCGGACCGGCGTGGTGGGCTTCGAACTGGGCGGTACCGTGGCGTTCATCGTCGCCACCCAACGTGAGCTCGGCGCCGCCGTGACCATCGGCGGGATCGGCGTGGTGACGCCGGTGGCGCCGACGTTGCCGCCGCTGGTCGACATCGCGCCCGACCTGCGCTGCCCCTGGCTGGGCATCTATGGCCAGGATGGCGAGGTGCCCGAGGAAGAGGTGCACAAGCTGCGAGACGCCGCCCATTCCGCTCAGGTGGCCACCGACCTGGTGCACTGCCGCTTCGACACCGACCAGGCGATCGCGCCGGAGGCCTGGTCTCGCACCCTCAACTGGTTCGCCAGCCACTTGCGCTGACGTGAGCGATCCCCGGATCCTCTGGCGGCCCGACCCGGCCGCGGTCGCCCGCTCCCAGATGGTGGCGTTCCGCGGCTGGCTGGCGACCACCCGGGGGGTCGTCGTGGCCGACTACGAGGAGCTGTGGCGCTGGTCAGTGGCCGATCTGGCGGGGTTCTGGGGAGCGTTCGCCGAGTTCGCCGAAGTCCGTTTCCACGCTAAAGCCGCGCGAGTGCTTCGCGAGGAGTCGATGCCGGGGGCGCGGTGGTTTCCGGGCGCGACGCTGAACTACGCCGAGCACGCCCTGGCCGCCGGACCCGGCAAGGGCGACGATGACCTGGCGGTGATCTTCCGTCGGGAGGACGGTTCTCGGGACCAGTTGAGCTTCGGGCTGCTGCGGCGGCGGGTGGCCGCCGCGCGCTCGGCGCTGGCCGCGCTGGGAGTTCACCGGGGAGACCGGGTGGTCGCGCTGGCGCCGAACTCACCGGACACCCTGGTGGCCTTCCTCGCCACCGCCAGTCTGGGCGCCATCTGGTCGTCCTGCTCGCCGGAATTCGGGGCCCAGGCGATCGCCGACCGGTTCACCCAGCTCACGCCCACCGTGCTGCTCGCGGTGGACACCTACGTCTACGGCGGCACGCGCTACGACATCCGGTCCACAGCGGCCAGCTTGTGCGTGTCCTTCGGACCCGTGAGTGGCGATGCGAGCTATAGCCCGAATTGCCACTCACGGGTCCTGAACTGGGACGACCTTCTCGACGCGCACGACGGCGCGCCGCTGGCGTTTGAGGCGGTGGAGTTCGACCACCCGTTGTGGGTGCTTTATTCGTCGGGCACCACTGGGCTGCCCAAGGGCATCGTGCAGGGGCACGGCGGGATCGTCCTGGAGCACCTCAAGGCGTGGCTGCTGCAGGCTGATCTCCGGCCGGGGCAGCGGGTGTTCTGGTTCACCACCACTGGCTGGATGATGTGGAACCTGCTGATCAGCGGCTTGCTGGTGGGCGCGACGGTGGTGCTCTACGACGGCAGCCCGGCGCACCCCGACCTCGGCGCGCTGTGGCGGCTGGCGGCGCAGGAGCACGTCAGCTACTTCGGCACGTCCGCGCCGTTCATCCTGTCCTGCCGCAAGGCCGGCCTGCGGCCTGGCGCGGAAGGCGACCTCAGTGCGTTGCGGGCGGTCGGCTCGACCGGGGCGCCGCTGCCGCCGGAGGGGTTCCGCTGGATCGCCGAGGAACTCGGCCCGGGTGTGCAGACCTGTTCGGTGTCCGGGGGGACCGACCTGTGCGCGGCCTTCGTCTGCGCCGCGCCGGACGTGCCGGTCTGGGAGGGCGAGATCTCCTGCCGCGCGCTGGGCGCTGCGGTGGTGGCCCTGGATGCGGCCGGGGTGGAGCTGCTCGACGAGGTGGGCGAACTGGTGCTCACCAAGCCGATGCCCTCAATGCCGGTCGGCTTCTGGGACGATCCGGGTCACACTCGGCTGCGCGAAGCGTACTTCTCCATGTACCCGGGCCTGTGGCGGCACGGCGACTGGATAAAGATCACACCACGGGGCTCGTGCGTGATCTACGGCCGGTCGGACGCCACGCTCAACCGCGGTGGCGTGCGGATGGGCACCGCCGAGTTCTACGCGGTGGTCGAGGCCCTGGAGGAGGTGCTCGACTCCCTGGTCATCGACACCTCAGGCGCCGGCCGGCCGGGCGAGCTGCTCTGTTTCCTGGTGCTCGCGGCCGGAGTGTCGCTGGCCGGGGTCGAGCCGCGGCTGCGGGCGGCGCTGCGGGAGAGCCTGTCGCCGCGGCACGTACCCGACCGGTTCATCGTGATCGAGGAGGTGCCCCGCACCCTCAACGGCAAGAAATGCGAGGTGCCGGTGAAGAAGATCCTCACTGGCATGGACCCGGCGCGCGCGCTCAGCCCCGGCGCCCTGCGCAACCCCGACTCGCTGCGCCCGTTCGTGGCGCCGCGTTCCTGAGCGTCAGGCCAGGTCCGCCTCCTGAAGTGGCCGAACGACGAGCCCCTTGCTGTTCCACGGCTCGCGCGGGCTCGTGGCGAGCCGCTCCAGCCACTGGATCTGCCCCGCGAAGTAGTCCCAGTAGGCAGTGTTGTCGGTGAAGACGAATATCGGGCCTTCGGTGCCCCGTTTGCCGTGGCCGTAGAGCATCACCCTGCAACTCCGGTCGATCTTCTCGATGGCGAACGAACAGGGGAAATTGTAGGTGAATATCCGCAAACCAGCCGACGGGGTCGATGGGGATACTCGTTGGGACGCCGCGAACAGCGGGCGCAGGATCTCGCGCCTGAAACGGCCCGGGTCCTCCATCTCAGCTTCCGACGGTTCGATGCGGTATCGCTCTCGCCGTGCGTCGCAATACGGGTCCATGACGTAAAAAGTCACCGATATCTCGTGCGCCTTCGACTCGAACAGAGGAAGCATCTCGTCCGAGGTATAGATATTACGAGTGAGACCGAACATGGATACCTCCTCGCGTGCACCGCTAACGCGCGACATCAGGTCGCGCAGAACATCCGGACCCGTCTTCGGCCACAGGTGCGATATCCCGGCCTCACCGAGAAGGCCTAGCTCTTTTGCCGTGTCATCAGCAACTGGACCGCTGTTGCGTGTCTCAGCTTCCGATGAACGCGGACGGAACAGATCTTTGACTTTGTGCTCGGGAAACATCGCTTCGAGGACTCGGCAGGCGTCCGGATAGGGCAGCCCGCGCAGGTCACCGCGTAGCCACCGGTAGAACTGCGCGTGCTGCGGCCCGCTCCCTTCGAGCTGAGGATCGATGGTTTTCGCGACCTTGTCCCATTCCCGAACAAATGTCGAGTGCTTCTGCCAGTGCCGCGCCCGGAGCAGCTCCTTGAGGAGCATCGGCGCCGCGCCGCCGGTGGTCTCGGTGCTCATGCGACCAAGATTAGCACATCCATGACACAGAGAAGATAAGACAGGACATCGAGTGATCCGAAGCGGGACGGGAAAGCGATGCCGATGACATCGGTCGCGCCGCCACCATGGGTGCCGCGCCGCGCCGAGGCGCTTCCGGCTTCGCCGGTCCACCAATCCCTTGAGGAGCGAGATTCCATGCCTGGCAGGCACCGTTTCCGCGGTATCGCCACCCTTCGCGAGATCCTGGGCCATCGCGCCCGGCCGCCCGTCGCGCCCGTGCGCTACCGCTGCCCGGCCTGCGAGCGGGGTGCCTGATGCCCTGGTACCTGCGCTCGCTCGGTGATCGGGACACCCACCGCGGCAAACTGGCGCACCCCGACGGCACCATCACCGCCGCCTGCGGCACGCGGTTCCGCCCGCCCGAGTTCCTGCGCGGCACGACGGCCCTGCGCGGCGAACCACCCGACCCCGACCAAATCTGCCCCACCTGCCGCCGCACCCCCTGACCCCGCAGGCTCTCATGGATGCTTATGCACCTTCCAAGCCACCCGTAAACGGGCTCATGGATGCTTGTGCACCTTTCCAAGATCGACATGCCGCGGGCGTCAGGCGCCGCGGTAGGTGCCGAAGGTCCACTGGGTGCCCTCCGGGTCACGGACGGTGAACCCTCGCGAGCCGTAGTCCTCGTCCTTGAGGCCCCGGACGACCTCCGCGCCGGCTGCGGTGGCCCGCTCGAACAGCGCGTCGGGCGTGTCGGTGACCACGTAAATTGACGTCACGCCCGGCTGAAACCGGGCGAACTCACTGTCCTCGGAAGTCGAGCCGAGCATGACGCCACCGCCTTCGGGCCAGCGCAGCTCGGCGTGCGCGATCTCCCGGCCGCCCTCACCGGGCACGACGAGTGTCTCGACGAAGCCATATGCTTCGACCAGGAAGCGGATTGCAGCCGGCGCGTCGGCATAGACCAGCGCGGGCCAGACGGTGGGTGCTGGGGTGTCGGTCATGCCACTAAGGATGCACCCCCGCCAGGTCCGCTGCCGCGGACGCGGGGGAACTCCTCAGCACACCACCACTGTGACCAGCGGTGTTGGCGATGTTGGCGGTCGGCTACCCGCTTTGCCCGATCAAGGGGCGCTGTGTAGGCTGTCCCCCTGGCGGCCTCAAGGGGCCCCGGGAGGCTTCGCCTAGTCTGGTCTATGGCGCCGCACTGCTAATGCGGTTGGGGGTTACGCCCCCTCCCGGGTTCAAATCCCGGAGCCTCCGCTGCTGGCCGGATACATGCTGGCCAACAACAGAACAGGCGCCCGTAGCTCAACGGATAGAGCATCTGACTACGGATCAGAAGGTTGGGAGTTCGAATCTCTTCGGGCGCGCAGGTCAGAGGGGGTGTCCCGCGCGGGGCACCCCCTCTGGGTCTCATTGGGTCTCAATTGAACCATCTGACTAGGCTCGCGACGGGGTCGTCGTCCTCGGGTGTTTTCCAGGGCAGTCCACTGAGCTGTAGCGTGATGCGCTGCCGCGGCTCGTCGGGCACACACGTATACCGCTGGGCCGTATCAATTTTGACCAGCCCATGATGTCCACGCGGCTCCCCCGTCGATGAGCACCCTCACCAACCGCTTGACAAACAGAGAAGCGTCGTGACGTGGTCGATCGTGACGCCACGTTCGGCCGGCAGCTCCTCACCATCACGGAAAGACAGGCCGTAGTCCAGGTACCAGCACACCACCAGCACGATGACCTCACGGAGGACGCGGAACCCAGCGAAGCTGAACCTCGGCGGAAGTACTCGACGGTGGCGACGCGTCAGCTCACCCTGCTGACGCTGCCATCCATCACAGCGACAGTCCCGGTTCAGTGCGCTCTACCTGTCGCGATCCGCATCCCTCTACCGGATGAGCACCGTGATTATCCGTCGCCGCCCCGCGGGCTGGCCGGCCGCGGACGTCGGGAGACCGCTGGCGGCGTGTGCCGGCGTGTGTGGCGCGTCGACTGCTGGCGGACGGACTGTTTGCGGTTCTCGCCCCACGGCAGCCCGTCATTGCCCGTCGCCGGCTGGCTGACGTGGTGGAGTTGCCCGCACGGTGGGGTGCTGGCCCGCGGCACGGTCAGTTCTTGGTCCTGGTGGTCGGGCGAACACCGGCGCCGGATACGGCCCGGAAGCGAGGAGGTCGTGTCGCCTGGGGCAGGTGACGTGGTGCGGGTCAGCCCCGGTGTCCGGGATGTCGGCGTTGAGTCGCTCGCCACGGAGCTGGTCATAGATCGGCGTCGGGTTCACGGGGTAACACCGTAGAGACAGCCCCGTTGGAGCGGCACGCACACGGGTGTGGACAGGCTGTGGATGGGTGCGAGAGATCCGGAATCCGACAAACCCGCCCGGTCCTCTATCAGCGGGAACATAGGTGTGTTAATCCGTAATCGAGGCCACTGCGCGCGTCATGGCGCTCCTGACCGTTCACCACCCTACCGCGCTGAGGCCAGTGAGAGCTGGCCTGATGTTGTTGCCTGTCCGAGTATCCGATAGGGTGCCTGGCGTCGTTGGCGTAAAACTTCCAAGCATTGATCGACAGGAGCGTGTTGTGGCACGGAAAGTAATCACGACTCTGGTTTGCGATGTTACGGGCGCGGAGGCCGCGGAAACCATCAACTTCGGGATCGATGGAAAGATGTATGAGATCGACCTGGCTGAGAACCACGCCGGGATACTGCGGGACATCCTCGGCGACTACGTCGAGGTTGCCCGTCGCGCTGGCAAGCTCACCACCACATCGACCGGCTCCCGGCGTAGCGCGGCGGTATCCGGCGAGCGGGCGCGACGTCCCGACCTGAGCGAGGTCCGCGCGTGGGCTCGCCAGGAGGGCTACAGTGTTAGCGCCAGGGGCCGCGTGTCAGCTGAGGTGCTCACGGCGTTCGACGAGCGTTCCAAGCTGGCGGCGGTCGGGTGACGCCCCGCCGGATGAGCCTTCAATGGCCAGCGCTGGACCGGGCCCGCATCAGCGCGCTCGCGCCCAGCGTGACTCCGCTCATCGACGCTGGCCCAGCGTCGCGGGTGGGGGCTCTGAGTGGGTTTAGTGATCCACGGGATGCCGTTCACCACCTACGTCTAAGACCCTGAGCGGGTTCGCCGTGAGCGCGGGAGCTCCGCCAACATCGAAGAGCATCCCGCGCGAGGAAGGCACTGAGCCTCGGCCATCAGGGTGCTCTGTCGGCGGTCACCTCGGGTGTAGCCACGACGGGATGTGAACCCGTGCCGCCGCCTTGAGAGGGCGACGCGATCGGCACCTTCTCCGGGGTTATGAGCTACGCAAACGACGCCTCTGAGGTGGGAGGTCGGGGCGGTTTGGCACACATTCGGCATGGCGGTACGGCGTGGGCTGATAGGGGGATTAGGGCCGCCCGCCGGCCCACCACCCCCCGCAGTGCTACACAGCTGATGGAGCCCACGCGTCGGAGGCAACATGCGGTTCACGAGTCAGACCGGTCGGCATAACGACGGACGCTAGATCAACTAACCCCATCCCGCGGATCTCAGACAAAGTCGGCAGTTCAACAGCGGCATCGCTGAGGACCTGACAACGTTGGTTTAAATGCAGCGGGATTTGCGTCGGCGAACCGGCGGCTCCGTGATCAGGATCCGTCGCGTCCCGCCCCGCCAGCACCCCCGGGGCCTCCAGCTCCTCCGCTGCCGCCGGGCTGACCGGGTTGACCCGGACCGCCGGGCTGACCGGCCTGACCGGGCTGGCCGGATTGGGGTGCCGGGTTTTGCTGTGGGCTCGGTGGATGGGCAGATTGGGTTTGACACGCTGTGGTCAGCGCGATGGCCGCCAGGGCTGCGGTGATTACGGCCCTGGCTGCCCCCCTGTTACGCCACCGCGGGAGTCCCTGCTGAGCGTGATGGGTCAGGATGGTCGCGCTGTTGACGGTTGGTGACCTGCGCCGGTCCGGTTCTCTGACAGAAAAACGGTGGAGCGGACCGCTTGGCGGTGGTGTCGCCGTGGGCGTTTGTTTCGTGGTTTGCATGGTGACGTACCGTCCCCTGCGAGTCTGGCGGCGTTCCTGTGCCTGCGCCGCTGTGACAGCGTGGGCACCGCCGTGGGTTTCCTCTTATTGATACACGTTGGTGATGTATCTGTGGCCACTCATGTGGTGGTGGGGAGCGGGACCGTGTCCGGTCCACTCCCCACCACATTTGTTTCTTCCCTCAGCCAGGATCCGATCTGAGAGTGATTTCCGGGCAATCATGGGAGTGACGTCGAAGTAGCTTTTAGCTGCCCTTGCCGCCTGCTCCACCGGTGCCGCCTGTGCCTCCTGTGCCTCCCGCGCCTCCCGCGCCCGGGTTACCGCCGGAGCCGCCGGAGCCGCCGGCCTTGCCGGATGTGCCGGGGCCCGTCAGTCCCGAGCCACCTGCGGCGCCGTTGCCGCCGGTGCCGCCGGTGCCGCCAACACCGCCGCAGGTGGCGCAGTTGATGGTGCTGGCACCGCCGGCACCACCCTGGCCACCGTTGCCACCGTTGCCACCGTTGCCACCGTTGCCGTAGGTGCTGTTGCCGCCGCCGCCGCCGTTGCCGCCGTTGCCGCCGTTGCCGCCGTTGCCGCCGATCGGCGCGGCGCCGCCGGTGCCACCGGTACCGCCGTTGCCGCCGTTGCCGCCGCCACCGCCATTGCCGTAGGTACTGTTGCCACCCGTGCCACCCTGGGCGCCGGTAGCGCCGTTGCCGCCGGTGCCGCCTACCAGACCACCGGTACCACCAGTACCGCCGGTACCACCAGTACCGCCGTTGCCGAAGGTGCTGTTGCCACCATTGCCACCTTGGGCGCTGGCCCCTCCGTTGCCGCCGGCGCCGCCGACGATTCCACCGGTACCGCCGGTCCCGCCCGTACCACCGGCGCCGCCGTTGGCACCGGCTCCGCCTTTGCGGTAGACGCTGTTGCCACCAGCGCCGCCCGTGTTGCCGGGGCCACCGTTGCCACCGGCGCCGCCGCGCAAGGTGCCGTTGCCACCGCTGTTGCCGTTACCACCCATTCCACCGCTCCCCCCTATGGCGCCGGGAGAACGCGTGCCGTTGCCACCGGCCCCGCCGGGTCCCGCGGAGCCGCCGTCACCACCCCTGGCCCCGGTGCACAAGCTGGTGGTGCATGAGGAGCCGACGGATCCAGGGCCGCCGTCGCCGCCGGCGCCGCCTGGGGTGGGCGGTGCAGCGAAGGCGGTACCCGCAGCGGCGAACACTAAACCGGTCGCCAGGACAGCGGAGGAGGCGAAAATGCTGAGCCGCCGCCGGGTGATGTTGCGATCCATGAAAACCTCCGTAGTCATGCTGACGTGACATGGTTTGTCACATCGTTCCGCAGGCCCAGGTCACGAACACCGCTTTGACGGGTGCTTCAACTGTCAGGACCCCTCATCGGGCGATTAAGCCCGTCATCATGACAATCGCGCTGCGCGTTGCGATGTAACCAAACTGAAATTAAATTAACCGAATGGCCTAACGTGTTCCTGTCGCGTCACAGCTCACTAACTGTCGGTTCACCCGGTGACCTACGGTTGCTCAAAAAAATGCGAGCCCCGCGTGGGCGCGCCAAGCCGAAAATATTGGCAATAATGTCAGTGCCGCGATGCGTACGGACCACTGGCCCGAGATGTATCTTCTCTCAGTGCCCAGGTTGTGACCTCGCACGACCGTCACCGGGTCTACATCACCAACCAAGCCTGTCATCAATCTCAGGGCGCGTTGCTTCTTTTGTGACGAGCAGTGGTGACGTGTTGGGGAGGGACGGGGTCCGGGCCCGTCCCCAACACGGTGGTTGTGTCCTCAGTCCAGGACCCCGGTCTGAGGCCGGTTGTTGTTGGGACCCGTCATGATGATCTCGTTGCCTGTCCCGGCGCGGTCGTGGCTAAACGCTCACGGCCACACAGTGACATCGGCGACGAGTTCGTGGAGCGGGATTTAGCTGCCGTTCCCACCCTGGCCGCCGGCTCCAGCCGTGCCGCCTGTGCCGCCAGCGCCACCATTGGGGTTGGCAACGCCGCCGGCGCCACCCGCGCCACCCGCTTTGCCGGGGCTACCTGGGCCGTTGATGCTGCTGCCACCGTTGCCACCGTTGCCGCCGGTGCCACCGGTGCCACCAGCGCCGCCGCCGCCCTTAGTAGCCGACGCACCACCGGCGCCGCCGACGCCGCCGCTGCCGCCCGCGCCACCGGTGCCGCCCTTGCCCATGAGGGTGCTGTTGCCACCGTTGCCACCGTTGGCGCCGACGCCACCCTGTCCACCCTTGCCGCCGACTCCGTTGGTTGCGCTGCTGGCCGCGCCGCCCGCGCCGCCCGCGCCGCCGCTCCCGCCAGCACCACCGCCACCGCCGTTGCCGGTGCCGGTGTTGCCGCCGTTGCCACCGAGGGCACCATTGCCACCATTGCCACCATTGCCACCCTGGGTTATGCCGGTGCCGCCTGCGCCGCCGACGCCGCCGGTCGCGCCAGCACCACCTGTACCGCCGTTGCCGGTGCTGGTGCTGCCGCCGTTGCCACCCGCGGTGGCATTGCCGCCGCTGCCGCCCGCGCCACCCGGCACGAGGGGATTGGTAGAGGTTCCACCGGCGCCACCGGCACCACCGGCACCACCCTTACCACCGGTACTGCCGTTACCGGTGACGTTGCCGCTGCCGTTGCCACCACCCTGGGGAGAATTGCCGCCGGGGGCGCCGGGATTGCCGGTGCCTCGAGCGCCGGCGGCGCCGGCGGTGCCGGGTATGCCGGGCGTGCCGGGGGCGGCGAAGGCGCTAACCCCGCCGGCCAGCACTAAACCAGTTGCCAGAACAGCGGAGGTGGCGAAAACGCCGAGCCGCCGCCGCATGATGTTGCGATCCATCAGAAAAGCCTCCGTGGTGGTCACGTGACGTGACCGGGTTTTGTCAGCAATCCGCGGGCTCCAGGTCCACACCGATCGTCGACGATCGCTCGCAGAGCGTCACCGTCCAAAAACACCTACTCGATCAGGTGAATTAAGCCCACCACGCGGACCATCGCGACCTCGGCCGGATATACGACAGAAGAGGAATTAGTCAACCCGTATGGCGTAGTATCGGCCCTGTTAAGGTAACAATGTGCAAATAGTCCGTTTATCGCCATCCGCCGTTAAGCTGGGAGATGCGCAGGCGACACGCGCCGTCAAGCAACATTTTAGGTCGGGTGAAGTCTCAAGATCTGTGATCGCCACCAAGAGATCACGGAGAAATCGAGGGACGATCACGGTGGGAGTCCGGGAATCTCGGCTACTCCATGTATGCAAGTCGTCACTACGGGCATCGACCCACACGTACACGACAGCAGCGGACCGCAGAGCTGCTTCTCAACCAGCGATCAGACCTGCTCCGCCCCCGACAGATCCGTACCCCGGTTCGTGCCCCGCACCCCGGCTGGTAGTCGACCAGGTAACCATCCTGGTAACCGGCACCGTGTGCCCACCCGGGACGGGGCCGGATCCCCGACCCGTACTCAGCCAAGGCGGGATACCCCGGCATGGACATCCAGATCGCCACCTACGCCTTCGAGGCCTGTGACCTCACCGCCCTGCTCGGCGACATTCCCGCTGCGGACGACCTGAGCTACGTCAGCGCCCAGGGCATCCAGCTCGTCCCCATCAAACGACCTCTCGGTGTCGACCTCACACCACCGGAAGTCAAGTTCAACACCGCTTTCAGCAAAATCAACACTGCCGTTGAACACGCTCATCGCGCACCTCAAACATGGCGAATGCCCAGCGAAGAAGGCAGCCAACACGAGCGCCGATAGAAATACCAAAACAGGCCGCATGTCATCATCGGGCTCTTCTTCGTCGCCGCTTGTGAATAATCCTCCTGGCAGCCGACCAGGGCGCTACTCTCACATTGACGAGGAATACTGACTACTCGATCAAGGTCCGTACCGGCCGCACGGACACACGAGCTCGTTTATCAGGTCAGTCACCTCCGCGCCGCCAGTGGAGGTGCGCTTGACCTATCAGAGACGAAATCGGCAGCACAACGCCCTGTGAGGGCGACGCAGTCGGTACCTCCTCCAGCGTATGGACCTGCGCAAACGGCGCCTTCGAGGCAGGATGTCGGGTCCGTTTGGCACACATTCGGCACAGCGGTACACCCGGGCTACTACAGGGGTGTTCGCGCGATACCAAGAGGAGTGCTCCCGGACAAGGCCAAGACCGCGCCCTAGACCCACTCCGCAAGATGGGCTACACCAGTGGAATTGGAAATCGTGTTGGGTGTGACAACCCTCGCGGGTTCAAATCCCGCATCCTCCGCTACCCACCAGCACAAACTCCGGTTATCGTGATCATTTAATATCTTGCAGCCTGCACTGGGGTCTCAATTGGCACTCAAAGTGGCGAAGCTCGCACAGGAGCTGAACCTTCCCGGGAGGGCCTGGCGCTACCTGCTGACGTGCCTGTGATGCGCCAGTTCAGGGTTATCTACTCGGATGCTGATCGTCCTGTGGAGGTATCGATCCTCATCAAGGGCGTGCACCTCTACGAGTTGATGTACCGCGAGGCGATCACCTAGAGCAACCTGTGGCGCGGGGAAGCAAGTCGACGCAGGTCCACGACCGCGAAAATCCGGGGTTTCGGTGGGTCGTCGGTGGTGGTCGGTTACTTCCTCGGCAGGCGTTTGGGCTGGTCAGGCGGGGGAAGAAGGGGTGGGGAGGTAGGGGAAACTTCCCCCGCCTCCCCGGTGCTTCCCCGACTGCTTCCCTGTGACCCTGAGTGCGTCTCTGGGCGTTGGGAGTCCCGTAGTCGCCCGGGGGGTTTCCCCCGCTGGGCCGCCTCGCGGCACGATGCCCCTCAGCGGGCTCTCAAAGCCTCGTAGACGGGGTGGAAGGGGGGACAGGCGTCGATCCCGGACGACCCCAAGCGCCTAGAGTTGGTCGACGCTCCCGCGATCACGTACGAACCGCCGGGAACCGAGCCCTGCGGTAGAAGCGGTACCCGAGCTCAATAGAGGACCAGATGGGGCAGCACCGGGGAACGGCGGCTACGAATCACCTAACCGCGCTGGTCGGAGAGTTCGCGGGTCAGCCCACGAGTGGAGTGCTGAACGTCCAAGCTGGCCATGCAGCCGGGCTATCGACCACAGTGAACAGGAAATGATGCCCATTCAAATCTCAGGCCCCCGCTGTGGATCCGTCGAGTCCCCTCACACTGCCCGGCGGACTCGAAGGGTCTCAGTTTGGGTCTCATTCATGACGGTTCGCGGTGAGACGGGTACGTTCGCCACACCGCCACAACCTGCGGATTAACGTCCCCCGTACAGTCACGGACACAGTTTCGAACAGCTACGGATCAGAAGGTTGGGAGTTCGAATCTCTTCGGGCGCGCAGGTCAGAGGGGGTGTCCCGCGTGGTGCGCCCCTCTGGGTCTCATTGGGGTCTCAATTGACCATCTGACTAGGCGCGCGAAGGGGTCGTCGTCCTCGGGTGCCTTCCAGGGCAGTCCACCGAGCTGTAGCGTGATCCGCTGCCGCAGCTCGTCAGGCACACGCATATACCGCTGGGCCGTATCGATTTCGGACAAGCCCACGACGTCCACGCAGCTGACCCAATCGATGACACCCTCACCAACCGCTTCACAAACATGGAAGCGATCGCGCCCCTGGTGGCCTCCGGCGCCTCCCGTGTCGGAACGCTGGGCCTGCTCGAGGGCGGCACCCCCTTGCGGGGGTGCCGCCCTCGAGCATTGTCGGCCGGACTACGGCAGCTGGTCGATGATCCAGGAGCCGAGTTCCTCCGTCATCAGCGTGTGGCCCTCGTTCCGGGACGCGAGCTTGTAGGCGTCGAGGCCACTGTCCTGCGACGGCAGGCTGTCGACGGGGGTGTACAGGTCGTCGTGCGTGGTGATGTCGCGGAGGTCGACCGCGCTCGCCGTCGGTACGAAACAGTGGTCGCGGATGAGGGCCTCGGAGGCCATTCCGGCATACGCGGGAAGCGCGTTGAGCGCGTCGGCGAGGATGCCGAAGCCCTCCAGGGTGCCGCCCGGGGCGCCGTCGATGTCGGGCAGGCCCGAGGTGCGGATCTCCGGTTTCTGGAGGGTCACCACCCGTAGCTGCGCCACGAGTTGGTTGTCGCCCTGGGGCTGGGCGAAGAGGTTGGTGCCCGTGATGGCGAGGCCCTTGCCCTGGAACGTCTTCGCGCCGGGCTGGATGCCGTTGCCCGCGCCCGTGCCCACGCCGTTGGCGACGCCGATCTTCTGGGGGCGCATCGGCCAGTTGCCCATGCGGTCCAGCTCGTCGAGGAAGTCGGTGCGCAGCTTGCTCGTCCCGGGCGTGTCCTGCCAGTGGGAGATGTGCTGCCACAGAAGCTGCTGGGCGGCCGGGCTGTTCATCTGCAACGAGAACCGGTCGTCGAGGTCCGTGGTGTAGTGCGCGAAGGCCTGCAGGGCGATGGGGATCCAGGCGCCGCGGTGCGGGCTGTCGTAGGAGAAGTAGAGCCCGGTGCGGTGGTCCATCCGCTGGCGCTCCAGCTTGAGGAGGGCGTATCGCGTGACCAGACCGCCCATGCTGAAGCCGCCGACGGCGAGAGTGTGGTCACCGCTCATCTCCTGGGTCGCCCGCTGGATTGCCGCGAGCGCGGCCTGGGCGTTGTCCTGGATCGCCGCGCTGCGCTCGTGGAAGCCGACGATGATGACGTCCCGGCCGCGGCGGCGAATCTCGCTGAGAAACGCGTAGTCGCGCCAGTCGAGGCCGTCCCAGAGCATCGCCACGTCACTGGGGCCCGAGTTGAAGCCGTCGGCGATGATCACGGGTCGGGTCAGGCTGTGATTCCCCTCGCCGTAGTACACCCAGGCCGTACCGTTCGGCAGGTCCCACACGTCGTGGGGCGACGGCGGGACCTGGGTGGGCCGCTCCCTGGGGCCCGGAGCCAGCACGATCGGGCCTGCGGCGTTCAGCGCTTGGCTGATCTGTTGTGCGCTCGGTGTGTTCTGGTCGGCCATGAACGGTCCCCTCCGAAGATGACGATGACGGTAAGTGCCATCTTCGATACTAGGGGTAGGAGTGTCGTGAAGGAACGCGTCACGAAGTGCCAAATGCGACGTTTCTGCTGGTCAACGACCCAATTAGTGATCTTCATGGAGCTATCTGAGCGCATCACAACAATCAGCAGGCACCGCGCTGAGCTGCGCAGATGCTGTCAACTGCGGGACCCCTGAGCGCTTAACGGGCGGCAGGGGCTCAGTTCGGCGCTCAGTTCAGCAACGTTCGGACCACTCCCACCGCTTCCCTCGTCTCCACTGACCTGCGCCGGGCGACCCCCTGTACCTCACTGAACGCAGCCGAGTGGAATTGGAAATCATGGTGGGTTGATAGCCCGCCGTCCTAGTCGGGGGATCGTCGAGGTCGAGTCTACGATGCGTTTCTGGGCCAGGGTAGTTGCCGGTACTGGCATGGTGATCTCGTCGCTAGCTCAGCATTGCCAGCGTGTCACGTGATTCACCATGGTAGCGAGGAGGACAAGGTGAGACTGGGATTGGCTTTACCTCAGTTCGGTGCCCACAGCGGCGCGGACCGGATCACGTCCTTCGCCCGCACCAGCGAACAGCTCGGCTACGGGTCGTTGTGGGTTGCTGATCGCGTCCTCACCCCGGTGGCCCCGGGTGACCTCTATCCGGTCGGGGGAACCCCACAGCGGCCATACCCGCCCGAGTTCCGCTCGGTTCTTGACCCGGTGGTGGTGGCCGCCGCGGCGACGGCCACCACGACGGTGCGGCTGGCGAGCGGCACGCTCAGCGCGCCCTGGCATAACGCGCTGCTCCTCGCTCGGTCCCTCACCTCGCTCGACCGGCTCTGCGGAGGTCGGTTGGACGTGGGTTTTGGCCTCGGTTGGCTGCGCGATGAGTACACCGCCACCGGGACGCCGTGGCACCACCGCGGCGGCCGTCTGGAGGAGATCCTCGACGTCTGCCAGGAGCTGGGGACGCACAACCCGGCTGAGTACCACGGCAAGCACTTCGAGCTGCCCCTCGCGCATGTCGATCTGCGTCCGGTGCAGCCGGGCGGCCGCCGGTGCTGCTGGGTGGGTGGAGCCCGGCGGCGCTGACCCGCATCGGTCGCCGAGCCGCCGGCTGGCTGCCCGTGCACGGGATACCGGAGGACGTCACCACCCAGCTATGGCACACCGCCCGGCACGCCGCCGAGGACGCTGGCCGTGACCCAAGACCTGCTCCGGCGCGAGCTGCGCATCAACTTGCGGCCCGGCCAGGACGCCCGTTACGCGGCTGACGTCGTGGCCCAGGCCCAAGACGCAGGTGTCAACGGCGCCTTCTTGGACTTGCAGTACGTGACCTCCTCGGTGGAGGAGTCTCTGTCGCTCGCGGCGGAGGTGATGTCCAAGGTCGGCACCCTCGGCTGAACCCGCAGGCCCACCACCACCGCTTCTTCCTCGGCTCGTGAATACAGGTTGGCGCGCAGTGCCAGGTATCCCTCCGCCGTGAACCTGCGCACGATCGACTGTGACCTGCGCGAACTCCGCCGCGGTGATGTCAACGGTGGGGTAATGCGTAGTGGCGCGGTCGATGGCCTCATCGTCGGTCCGGGTCCGGTGCCTTGGCCAGCAACTCCAGGGTGTCGGGGGCATCCAGATCCTCGAACGCTTCCAGCGCGGCGGGGAAGTACTCGCGCAGCGCGTGGCGCAGCCGCTGGGTGTGGCGGGTGCGCTCCCAGATCAACGTCTTGTGCGCCCGGGTCACCACCTTCACCGCCTCAGCCCCCGGGGTGTCCCCGGCCACCGGGCGCAGCTGGTGAGAATCGGTGCGCACCATGTCAGCCAGCGTGTGCGCGTCAGCGGCATCGCTCTTCGCGCCGGACACGCTGTGGCGTTCCCGGTAGCGGGCAGCCTGCAACGGGTTGACCGCGTACACCGTGTACCCCGCGGCGACCAACGCTGTCACCCACGGCCCCCGGTCAGTCTCGATCCCGATCGCCACCCGCGCCTCGTCGGTGTCCGGCCCGAGCTGCTCGGCGATCATCGCGTGCAGCCGGGCGATCCCCGCCACCCCCTCCGGCAACCGGGCCTTCGCCAACCGCCGCCCAGAGGCGTCCATCAACTCAACATCATGATGATCCTCAGCCCAGTCGTCTCCCACGAACAGCAACGCATCTCCCATCCTCGTCGTCGATCACATGACGTAGCCAGCGGGAGAACCATCAGCGCCCTAATGAATCAGTGCTCACGCCACACCACAGCGGGCACGACATCCCATCAGCGATCAACTCTCCCGGCCAACCAGCAGGGGCACGATCT
>JBDTAX010000154.1:0-10803 GCA_039924425.1 Pseudonocardiaceae bacterium | reverse complement strand
AACCTCCGTGGCGATCTCGCTGGTGGGACGCTCTGCCTGCTCACCAAGGACGACGACGAGGTCATCGGCCCGGTCCTGCCCTTCGGCGGCCACTTCATGTGGCTTCGCCCACAGGCCGACAGCCCGTTACGCGCCCCGGAGCCATCCCCTGTCCGCAGCATGCGGGGCTCCGCCCGCACCAGCACCGCTCTGGCCGCATTGACACTGATTGACAACGATAGCTTCCGATTTCTGCTGCAACTCCAGCTCCGCGGTGCCCGTGGTTTCCGCCGCACCAAGGTCCACGACCCGATCACTCGTACGGTGCGGCACGGGGTGTTCATCGAGGCCTTGGACGGCTCGTATGCCCAGGCTATAGCCTACCCCGAAGTCGATGGACAGCTGCGGGTCATGCAAGTCGGCCCTCGGCGGCTCTGGGACACCGTGGAGGCTACCCATCAACTATGGCAGCAGCTTGGCCAGCCGAACCCCGACCGCTTCGGGGTCGTTGCCAATTCCACCACTCAGTTCATCTGGTTCGACAACGACGACGGCTGGTACCAATGGCCGCTGCCGTTCGCCTGATGGCCGAGTCTGTGCTTACTCAAGGCTCCATCGCGGAAATCGCCCTGAGTAGATCGCTCATCGTCGATGAGGGGTTGTCGTGAGGAAACGGGGTCTTGTCACGTTCATGACGACAGGGCAACGACGATGCGCGTCGTGCCGCCGCATGGCGGCGCGACATGTATTGCTCGGCGTTGATCCGCTTGTCGGAACGCCCGTCGAGTTTGCGGCTTCTCCTTTCGGCCTCGTCGGTGTCAAGGAAGGCGGTCTGGTCTTCGAAATGCAAGATCAGCCAAAGCTCGAAGCAAGGATTCGAGATGGCGAGTCGGATGTTATGGTCACGAGCCAGTTGAATGGCCTGCTTTAGATTGGGGTGATTCTTGGGCCACTCGACATCGAACACGCACCAGCACTCATCGACCTCGTCGTCGGCTTTCCGGCCGATCGCCAGTTGCACCAAGGTCTGCGGCACTCCCTGGTGTAGGTCTACCTCGATGTTGACGGAGGTGTTGCTGCGGACGTTCGGGAGCTGTTTGAGACCGTCGATGTAGTCAGGTTCGGAGGCTTTGCCTTCGCAGAAGATGGCAACGGTCTTGCGTTCCGGCCTGTCGGCGGTCTTCCGTTTGAGGTTTTTCGCTTGTGCTCTTCTCGGCGTCATCCTGTCAGCCGATCAGGCCGAGAGCGCGAAGTAGGTCGGTCCGGTCCGCGTCCGGCAACGCCCCAAACCGGCCGTGCAAGTAAGCTTTTTCCAGGTTCTGGGACTTCCGTACGCGTTCTCCAGCGAACTCGGCCAGCGCTCCGAGCCGGGTCGTGCCATCCTCTGTCTTCTCGGTCAACCACACCTCGTCGCGGTTGAGATGATTGAGCAGGCTCGTGTCATGCGAAGTGAAGATTAACTGTGCGCCAAGGGGGTTTGTCGCCGGATCGTGGAACAGGCGTATCAACTGCGTGGACAAGGTAGGGTGCAGGCTGGCGTCCAACTCGTCGAACAGGAGCAGCGAACCAGCCTTGAGCGCGGCCAGAACGGGGCCGATCAGCCGGTACCACGTGCGTGTTCCCTCCGACTCGGCGTTGAAGTCAAGCGGTACCCGCTCATCGCCGGCTCGGTGCAGAAGACGCATCGTGCGGAGCATCCGCGTCTGCGTGGAATCAGGACCAGCTCCGAAAATGACCTCTTGCTCGTCGAACACGACGTTGTCGATCCCGAGATCGGCCATCCGCAGCAAGGCCAGAGCTTGGGTTCGATCCGCTTGGGTGGATCTGGCCGGGTCCCTCGTGCTCGTCAATGTCGACTGGTCGTGATCGGAGGGTGTCTCGAACCAACGATGAGTTCGAAAATCACCGCCGACAAAACCGGAACGTCGGTTCGGTGGCCGCAGTCCGAGCTTCTGAGTGGCGAGCAGGTCATGAGCGAAATCCGAGACAACAGGCTCACCGAACCGTCGGGCGATGGACAGGCCCAGTGCTCGCTCCGTCAGCAGGTCGCGAGTACCGGAGAGGTTGCCGAGACCACGCTGGAGCGTGAACTCGGTGCCTTCGCGTTCGAAGATCCGGCGCCGCTTCTTCTCTGGATAGTGAAACAAACCCTCATAGCGAACCGCCTGCTGGTCCAGTTCGACAATGTACTCGAACCGCACACCTGAGATGACGGACTCGAGAGTGAACTCCGATGGCCTGCCCGGGCCGTCGGCGAACGCGAACGGCTCGATCGGGATCTCGTCGTCCCAGAAGCGCAGCGAGTCCCGGACGGCTGTGTGCAGCCAGGTCAGCGCAGCGATGACATTCGTCTTGCCGGAGGCGTTGGGACCGTAGATGGCCGCAACCGGTAGCAGGCTCTCACCCAGATTGGGCATCGGGCGCGCCTCGGGCCGGTCGCGGTCGACCGCGACCATCGACAACTCGACAGGGTCGCGTATCGAACGAAAGTTCGACACCTCGAACCGGATCAGCACAGCGCACCCCTTCGCGGTGTCTAGACGGCCAGCACAGCCGTGATTTCGACAAGTATGTACGAGAACCTACAGGTGTCGACACCTGAGACGTGAGTCAACGGCTCAGCGCTGGCGGCCGACGGTCACGGGTGACGGCACCGTGTCGGCGCCATTCGGAGCCGAATCGCGGTGACCCACACGAGGATGGCGGGATGGATGAGTACGACTACGTGGTGGTGGGTGGGGGGTCGGCGGGGTGTGTGGTTGCGGCTCGGTTGTCGGAAGACCCTGCGGTCACGGTGTGCTTGCTGGAGGCTGGGCGCTCCGATCTCGGTGACTCGGAGATCCTGCGGCTGGAGCGGTGGCCGCGGCTGCTCGGTTCGGGCTGTGACTGGGACTATCCGGTCGAACCGCAAACGGCCGGCAACAGTTTCGTGCGCCACGCGCGGGGCAAGGTGCTTGGTGGCTGCTCGTCGCACAACTCCGCCATCGCGTTCTGGACCCCCCGCGAAGACCTCGACGAGTGGGCGGCGCGGGGATGCACCGGCTGGAGCGCCGACGAGTGCTGGCCGCTCATCGCGCGGTTGGAGAGCAACGACGGCCCGGGCGGCCACCACGGTCGCGCCGGCCCGGTGACGCTGCGGCAGATCCCGCCGCGGGACCCGTGTGGTGTCGCGGTGCTGGCGGCGGCGGCCGCGGTGGGCCTGCCCACGGTGCGTTTCAACGAGGGCGTGACGATCACCGAGGGCGCGGGTTTCTTCCAGCTCAACGCCGAGGCGGACAACACTCGTGTGTCGTCCTCCCGCGGGTATCTGCACCCGATCATGGGTCGGCGGCGCAACCTGGTCGTGCGCACCGAGGCCTGGGCCACGCGGGTGCTCTTCAAGGCAGCCAAGAAGGCGACCGGAGTGCAGTATTGGGACTCCAACACCATGAAATACCGCACTGTGCGTGCCCGGTGTGAGGTGGTGCTGTCCGCCGGAGCGATCGACACGCCCACGCTGCTCATGCGCTCCGGCATCGGCCCGGCTGGGCATTTAAGGGAGGTCGGCGTCGACGTGCTGGTGGACAGCCCCGGCGTCGGGTCCAATCTGGACGACCACGTCGAGGGCCTGGTGATGTGGGAAGCGTCCCGGCCGATGGTGACCCGCTCGACGCAGTGGTGGGAGATCGGCCTGTTCACCCGCACCGATGCCGGTCTGGACCGCCCGGATCTGATGCTGCACTACGGCTGTGTGCCCTTCGATGTGAACACCGTGCGCTGGGGTTACCCGACCACGTCCAATGGGTTCTGCCTGACGCCCAATGTCACTCGAGGCCGGTCGCGGGGCACCGTCCGGCTGCGGTCCCGGGACTTCCGGGACCGGGCGAAGGTCGACCCCCGCTACCTCACCGACCCGCACGGCCACGACATCGCCGTGCTGCTCGCCGGGATCAGGCTGGCCCGCCGGATCGCGGCGCAGCCGGCGTTGCGGGGCTGGATCGAACGCGAACTGGCACCGGGTCCGGACGCGGTCACCGACGACGAGCTCATCGACTACCTCCGCAAGACGCACAACACCGTCTACCACCTCGCGGGCACGGCCAGAATGGGTGCCGCGGCCGACCCAACGGCCGTGCTTGACCCTCGGTTGCGAGTCAAGGGCGTGACCGGTCTGCGGGTCGCCGACGCCTCCGTCATGCCTTTCCTGCCAGCGGTCAACCCGAACATCACCATTGTGATGATCGGGGAGAAGGCCAGTGATCTGATCACCGAGGATGCGGGTCAGCGCCGGGCCTGAAGGGACGCGATGAGGCGGTCCACCGCGCTGCCCAGGCCCCAGTCGTGCTGCAGCGCCGTGAGCGCGGCCGGGTCAGCGGGGGTTGAGGGCAGCGTGTCGGCGCGGTCCTGGCGCACCGGGGCGTCGGTGGCTACCCGCACCACGGTGGGCGCCACCGCAAGATAATCCCGGGCGGCCGCCAGCTTGGCCCGCGTCCCCGGGGCGAGCGCGGAGCGGGGATCGTCGAGCGCGGCGAGCAGGCCCTCCACCGAACCGAACCGGCTGATCAGCGTGGCTGCGGTCTTCTCGCCGATGCCGGGCACTCCGGGCAACCCGTCGGAGGGGTCACCGCGCAGCGCGGCGAGGTCGGCGTAGCCGGGCCCGGCGCCGGCTTCCGGCAGCCCGTAGCGGCTGGCGAGCTCGGCGGGGCCGATCACCTCCGCCTTGGCCAGCCCCCGCCCGACGTAGACCACCCGCACCGGGGTCGGCTCGGTGCGCACCACCTGGAACAGGTCCCGGTCGCCACTGACTACCTCGACCGGGTCGCGGCACTCCGCTGCGGCCAGCGTGCCGAGCACGTCGTCGGCCTCGTACCCCACCGCTCCCGCTGTCGCCAGGCCGGCGGCGGCCAGCACCTTGAGGATCACCGGGACCTGCGGGCTCAGCGTGTCCGGTACGTCCTCGACGTCAGCGGCGCCGGGCGCGACCCGATGCGCCTTGTAGGAAGGGATCGCGGCGACCCGGAAAGCCGGTCGCCAGTCCAGATCCAGGCAGGCGACCAGGCGGGACGGGTGGCGCGCCTCGATCAGCCGGGCGATCATGTCGGTGAAGCCCCGCACCGCGTTCACCGGGGTGCCATCTGGGGCGGTGATCGACTCGGGGACCCCGTAGTAGGCCCGGAAGTACAGGCTCGCGGCGTCGATCAGCAGCAGCGGCGCGTCCATGGGGGTAGAGCCTGCCAGCTCCCGTTCCCGGCTGGTCCTAGGCTGACGGTATGCCCGCCTCACACGATGCCCTCACCTCCCGCCTGCGCCGGGCCCGCGACGCGACCCAGGCCGCGGGCGTGGACGCCCTGCTGGTCACGCCGGGGCCGGACCTGCGCTACCTGCTGGGGATCACCGGGGAGTCCCACGAGCGGCTGACCTGCCTGGTATTGCCCGCTGAGGGTGACCCGGCGCTGGTGGTCCCGGCGCTGGAACGGCCCGGGCTGGACGGCACGCCAGTGCTCGAACTCGGCCTGGAGATCGCCGACTGGCCCGACGGTGCCGATCCATACGCGCTGGTCGCCGCGCTGCTGGGCAGGTCCGGGTCGCTACCGGCCGGGGTCGCGGTGGCGGACGCGATGCCTGCGGCGCACGTGCTGGCGCTGCGCGCCGCGCTGCCCGACTGCGCGCAGACGCTGGCGTCGGCGGTGCTGGCGCCGCTGCGGATTCGTAAGGACAACGCCGAGATCGCCGCGCTGGTCACCGCTGGCCAGGCCATCGACCGGGTGCACGCCCGGATGGGGGAGTGGTTGAGGGTCGGGCGCACCGAGGCGCAGGTCGGCGCCGATGTGGCCGCCGCGATCGTCGAGGAAGGACACACCGCGGCGGCCTTCGTCATCGTCGGATCCGGGCCGCACGGAGCGAGCCCGCACCACGACGTCTCCGACCGGGTGCTGCGGTCCGGGGACGTGGTGGTGGTCGACATCGGCGGCCCGACTCCGGAGGGGTACTTCTCCGACTGCACCCGCACCTACAGTCTGGGCGAGCCAGCCGAGCCCGACGTCGCCGAGTGCTACGCGGTGCTGCAAGCCGCCCAGGACGCCGCAGTGGCGGCGGTCGCGCCGGGGACGACCGCGCAGCGGGTCGACGCCGCCGCCCGCGGCCCGATCACCGCCGCCGGCCTCGGCGAGCGGTTCATTCACCGGACCGGGCACGGGATCGGCCTTGAGGTGCACGAGCGGCCCTACATCGTGGCCGGCAACGAGCTGGTGCTCGAAACGGGGATGGCGTTCAGCATCGAGCCAGGCATCTACCTGCCAGGTCGCTGGGGCGCGCGGATCGAGGACATCGTGGTCGTCAGCGACAACGGCGCGACGCGGCTGAACCACCGCCCGCGCGAACTCGCGGTACTGCCGACATGACCTGTAACGTGGCTTTAACGCCCATCCCCGATTAGTCACATGAATTCAACGCTGGTGTAACAACCGGATCGCACCCTGTACGCTATGACTATAGCGTACGATCGGCTGGTAACGGCACAATTCGCTCCGCTTGCCGAGTTTGCCGGGTTCTGTGATTACGAGGTGACAGCTGTCCAGAAGACCGGAAGGGGAATCTCAGCGCTGGTCGACCGTGTTCCAGGAGCGATATCTGAATACCTGAGAACACGTCCGGAATCCGCTCCGCTGATGGGCGGATCTGACCTGGCGGTCAGCGAGTCGCTGATAAAGGAGTGGCTGGACAGGACGATCGCCGGGCCGTGTGACGGCGAGCTGGCTGACTTCGTGCGGGAGATCAGCCATGTCGGGGGAAAGGAAGTGACCTTTCCGGGAGTGCGGATACCGCTTCCGCCCCAACTCGTCCTGGCGCTGACCGCCTGGTTGCAGGGGCAGATCTTGGCGGCCCTGGGTGAGACCTGTGACGTCCTCACAGTCTCCGCCGCCGGGGCAGCCTGGATGAACCTGCTCATGCTGCAGCTCGGGATCATCCTTGAACCCAGCCTGGCGCAACCGGACAGCCCCCTGGGTCGCCATGAAGCCGCCGAGTTTCATTCTTACGCGGAGTTCGCGGGTCTCGGCGCCCAGGAGATGTCGATCCTGAGTAAGACCGGCCCGCTCCTGGGGCCAGCAGGGGGAGGCGTGGTCACCCTCGCTTATGATCACTTGCTTTCCCGCCCCGAATCAGCTGGATACTTCCAGGACACCTCGCATCTCACCGAGCGCAAGATGACGCTCAAGGGATGGTGGTCCAAGACCACCATGACGCCCATGGACGGCGATTTCCACACATACATGTCCAGAGTCGCCGACGCCCACGTCAAGGGCGGTGGAAAACACCCACACGTGGTCATCCCGGCTGATCTGACCATTGCCCTCATGGGATGGGTCGAAATGAAAGTCATGACGGCGCTGAACACCATCGCTCGGGGAGCCGACGGTGAGTACGTCTTCGGGAAGTTTGCCGAGCCGGCGGTGGTCGCGGCGGTGGGTCAGGCCTGGATGCGGATGCTGACCCTGCAGCTCGGCATCCTGCTCAAGCCCTACCTCGCGTCGCGCGCCGCAGTCGCCTGAGGACGGGGATTCAGGATGCGTGGCGCATCATCATTCCGCCCAGTGAGATCGAGTACTCCTTCGTCTGGTCGTCGTAGCGGACGCTGTATGTTGTCGGAAAGTAGCCGGTCCGCTGGTAGGCTTGGGGCTGTTTGAGGTTTTCCCGAACATCCCGCTTCGTCAGCATCCATTTACGCGTGATCATTGGTTCGATAAACGTATACCGGCCGTTCCATGTACCGTTGAGCAAGATCTGCGTGAAGTCGTACTTGCCCGGCACGATTCCGTCCGTGCTGTCGGTCCAGTGCAGCCCCATGTCGGGTACCGCGCTCTTGACTGCTGGACCGGGAGGCGGGACGTAACCCGCAGGAACATATTTCGCATCGGGCAGGTGTGCGGCCTGCGCCGCGTAGTCCGGGTTGCTCGGATTTATTTTCGCCACCGCTGCCGCGTCGACCATGTAGAAGTGCACGTCGAAGTGCGGTTTGCCGAATAGTACCACCGGCGGATGTCCGTGAGGGTTCCAATTGAGCATCACATGATTGAAGGTCGTCGTCGAGGCCTGCGGTGGCAAGGCGAGGATCAGCATCCCGTTTTCCTTCGGAAGCCCGTCCAGTGATGTCGCCGACATTCGAATGCCGACCTCGGTCGGCTTGCTGGAGTTGTCAAGCGTTACATAGGTTTTGACCGTACCGTTTCCGATGCTGTGGAGCGGGCCGAAAAACGTGCCGTTCTTGTTCGTTTGACTACTACCGCAGCCGGCGAGAAGTGTTAGGGTGACGCAGGCGGCAAGGATTGATCCCGCATAGCGACGTATATCGCGGGCATGCATACGTGGCTCCTTTGGCGAAGATTCATCTATAGGAAGCGATTCTAAGATCCTGATCGTATCTGGGTTCTTGACTTGTTCCAGCAACAGCGGCCTGTCCCGCTCGGTCAGCTTTTCCATGCTGTAAGGTCCGGTACTGTACGGATCTGTTCTGGCCTTCGGCGTCATTAAAGTATCCTTGCTGTGAAATACGGGTCGCACCGTGGCTGACTCCTCGGGCGCTTGCCCGACGATCCCGTTCGTGGCGTACGCCCGCGTTCCGGCCATGAGCAGGATCACGATGCCACCGTCGCGGACGAAGTTGAGCAGGGCCACCAGTTTTGGCCGGTGCGCATCTTTGCCCGACGCGCGCTCGGTGAACGTGCGGTCCACGGCGATGCCCTCGAGTTGCCGGCCGGCATCCTGATCAAGGCCAGCCTCTCCTCGCGCGCCGCAGCCGCTTGACGGCCTCCGCTACCCGGGGTTCGGTGTTCAGGCCAAGGCGGACGTGGACGCCGATCTGCCGCGCAGCCAGTGGTACCAGCTGGCGACACCGTCGCCGGTGGTGGCCGACAGGTGCAGCACCTCCACGCCCGGATTCGCCCGCCGGGCTCCGTCCAGGAAGGCGGCGACGTCGAAATCGACGTAGGGCAGCAGATCGATCTTGTTCAGCAGCACTAGGTCGGCGGCGCGGAACATCTGCGGGTACTTTCTCGGCTTCTCCGCGCCCTCGGTCACCGAGGTGATGACCACCCGGGCCTGCTCACCCAGGTCGAACATCGCCGGGCACACGAGATTGCCGACGTTCTCGATCAGCACCACCGAGCTGTCCGGTGGGTCCAGCGTCCGCAGTCCACCGGCCAGCATCTGAGCGTCGAGATGACAGCCCGCCCCGGTGTTGATCTGCACCGCTGGGGCGCCGGTGGCTCGGATCCGGTCCGCGTCCAGCACCGTCTCCTGATCACCTTCGACGACCGACATCCGCAGCTCGGTGCCCAACTCTCGGATGGTGCGCTCCAGCAGGGTGGTCTTGCCGGCCCCGGGTGAGCTCATCAGGTTCACCGCGAGGATGCCGTGCTCGGCGAACCACTTGCGGTTGAGCTCGGCGAGCGCGTCATTGCGCGCCAGCACCGCCTGCTCGAGCGTGACGGTCCGGGTCTTGGCGTGGTCATGCTCGTGACCGTGTCCATGGCCATGATCGGGGCCGTGATCATGACCATGCTCGTGATCGAGGTCTTCGAGGAAAGTGCCGCCGGAGCAGCCACACGTCGCGCACATCAGGCCATGACCTCAACTTCCCGAATTTTCAGTTCTTCTCCCGCGAGGAGCTCCCGGTTCGCGCTGCCGCACGCGCACAGCACGAGCAGATCGGTCAGTGCGAACTCCGCGCCGCAGTCCCGGCAGCGGGCCTTCCCCGTGGGTTGGACGATCTCCAACGACGCCCCTTCGAGCGTGGTGCCCGCAGTTATGACCTCGAAGCAGAACCGGACCGAATCCGCCGCCACCCCAGACAACGTGCCGATCTCCAGGCAGATTCGCCGCACCTGCGCATCGCCCATCCGGTCGGACACCGCCTGGACCACGCTCTGCGTGATCGCCATCTCGTGCAACAGCAACCCTCCTCGGCCGAGTAACCAGTGCAGTCCCTCGCGGGGATCTTGTCAAGGGCGAGACAATCCTCCGGTGCAACAATCTATCCGAGTTGAAGTGCGGGTCGAAGGTGTCGTGCAGGGTGTCGGGTTCCGACCCTACGTGCACGGCCTGGCGCACCGACTGGGCCTGTCCGGCCAAGTCGGCAACGACACCGCTGGGGTGATCATGGAAGTCGAGGGCGCCGAGCGGGTAGTAAGCGAGTTCCTCGCGGCGCTGCCGGCGCAGGCCCCCCCGCTGGCCGTCATCGAGCGGGTGCGGACCAGCCCGCTGGTGCCCACCGGGGAGCCGGGTTTCCACATCGTGGCCAGCAACGCCACCGGCCGGCGGGACACCTTGGTCTCGGCGGACAGCGCGACCTGTGCGGACTGCCTGCGCGAGCTGGCCGACCCCACCGACCGCCGCTTCGACTACCCGTTCATCAACTGCACCAACTGTGGGCCGAGGTTCACCATCGTGCGCGACGTGCCCTATGACCGGCCGTTCACCACGATGGCGCCGTTCCCGATGTGCCCCGCCTGCGCCAGCGAGTACCACGATCCCGCCGACCGGCGCTTCCACGCTCAGCCGGTGTGTTGCCCGGCGTGCGGACCCCGGCTGCGGCTGCTCGACGCCGAGGGCACTGAGCTGCCCGGCGAGCCGCTGGCCGCGGCGGCGGCGCTGCTGAGCGGCGGGGCGGTGCTGGCGATCAAGGGGCTCGGCGGCTACCACGTCGCCGCACTCGCCTCCGACGCCGCCGCGACCGCGCTGTTGCGCGCGCGCAAGCACCGCGAGGACAAGCCGTTCGCGGTCATGGTGGCCGATCTGGACACCGCCCGCGAGTTCTGCGTGCTCGACCCGGTGGGGGAGCGGGCGCTG
>JBDTAX010000153.1:0-15908 GCA_039924425.1 Pseudonocardiaceae bacterium | reverse complement strand
GTTTAGGGGTAAATGGATGTTGTCAGATACCCGTCTTGTGACCAGAGTAGTGATTAGCCGAATCGGCAAGGGGTCGATGAGGTGGTTTTTTTCCGGCCCCACAGGGGGGCTACTGATGAGGAGGATTTCATGTCTGATGCATTGAGCTTTGCTGAGATCGATGGCCAGCACGTGGAGCTGCTGCCGGCGCGCACCGTCATGACCCTGTTCGCCGCTGGCGGCCACAACGAGGGTGGCAACGGTGGTCAGGGGCGCGGCGGCCTTGGTGTTGTCGCTAGCGTTATCCCGATCACGCTGTTCGGTGACCAGGTCAACAGCGCGGGCAACGGCTCCGGTGGCGCCGGCGGCAGTGCTGGCTGAGCCAACGGCTGAGTTGAAAGCCTGGAGTGACGTTTGCTAGGGAACGGCACTCGAATGGCCGACGGCAGGGCGGTACTGAGGCAGCCGACCGCGATGTGGTCGAGCAGTTCCGTTGCGCAATGAAATGATCTGATGCGATGTCGTCGGTAACGGCAGGGGTGGTCGAATTACGACCACCCCTGCCGTTTTAATTTTGCTAAAAGATCTGTTTTGCGGCTAGGTAGCGCAGGCGAAAATTAGGTGGCGAATGGATGTTGTCAAACGGCCGTCGTCTGGCCATGCTAGTAATTAGCCGAATCGGCAAGGGGTCGATGAGGTTTTTTGTTCCGGCCCCACTGGGGGGCTACTGGTGAGGAGGATTTCATGTCCGAGGTATTGAGCTTCGCTGAGGTCGATGGCCAGCACGTGGAGCTGCTGCCGGCGCGCACCGTCATGTCCCTGTTCTCCGCTGGCTGTAGTAGCTGCGGTGGCGAGCACAACCAGGGTGGCAACGGCGGCTCCGCGCGGGGCGGCCTCGGTGTTGTCCTGAGCGTTATCCCCATCACGCTGTTCGGCGACCAGATCAACAGTGCGGGTAACGCCACTGGTGGCGCCGGCGGCAATGCCGGCTGAGTCAACGGCTGAGTTGAGCCGGGTGAACGCCTGGAGTGCCGTTTACTAGGGAACGGCTCTCGCATGACCGGCGGTAACACTGAGGGCGGCGCTGGGGCAGCCGACCCGCAATTGGGTCGAGCAGTGCCGCCGCCCGATCGAATGATCGGGTGCGATGTCGTCGGTGAAGGAGGGGTGGCCAGAATTTGGCCACCCCTCCTTTTGTATTTTAGCGCCGCCTGGCAGCTAGATCAAAAATAGGCGTCCGCGCTGGGTGGCGGGCGTGAAAATTAGGTGGTGAATGGATGTTGCCAGGCGGCGGTATTTTAGGCATGCTAGTGATTAGCCGAATCGGCAAGGGGCCGATGAGGTGGTTTGTTCCCGGCCCCACTGGGGGGCTACTGATGAGGAGGTTTTCATGTCTGACGCGTTGAGCTTTACTGAGATCGATGGCCAGCACGTGGAGCTGCTCCCGGCTCGCACCGTCATGTCGCTGTTCGCCGCTGGTGGCGACACTCACAATGCCGGTGGCGCCGGTGGCCAGGGGCGCGGCGGCCTCGGCGTTGTCGTCAGCGTCATTCCTGTCACGCTGTTCGGTGACCAGGTCAACAGCGCGGGCAACGGAGCCGGTGGCCCCGGCGGCAACGCTGGCTGAGCCAACGGCTGAGCTGAGCCGGGTGTACGCCTGGAGTGCCGTTTGCTAGGGAACGGCACTCGCATGACCGGCGGTAACACCGGCAACGGCGGGGGTGGCCATATTCCGGCCACCCCCGCCGTTTATCATGTGTTGCCGTGCCAGGTTGGTCGTCATGAGAATGCTTTTTGCTGTCGCGCCCGGGTATGGCCTGATGTTGCCGATCGTGCCGTTGATGTGGGCGGCCCGGTCTGCCGGGCACGAAATACTGGTCGCCACGACGTCGGAGATGACCGAGGTCGGTGCCCGCGCGGGCCTGCCCATCGTGGACGTGTTCCCGCACCGCGATGTGTGGGCGGAGCTGGTGAACGCGGTCTTCCACGGGGGCGAGGGGGAGCTGCCCGAGGAGTACCGGCTCGCCCAGAAAAACGACAATCCGTTCGGACTGTTCACACTGACCATGACGGAGGGCACCATCGCCGCCGGCCGGATGTTCGGCGCCGATCTGGTGGTCCACACCTCCGACCACATGGCCGGCTGGCTCACCGCGGCCGCACTCGGTGTCCCGGCGTTGGAGGTCGGCAACCGGGTCTCCTGGTCGATGCGCGACGAGTGGTTCCGCGCTGAGCATGGCATCACCGGCACCGACGAGATCAGCGTGTCACTGCGCGCCAAGCTGGACATCGGCGAGGATGATCCGACAGTGGTGGCCCGCATCGATCCGCGGGCGCCGAGCATGGGCGGGCTGTCCGCCGACGAGCCGGACCTGCGTGACGGGCTTCCGTGGTGGTCGATGCGCTTCGTGCCCTACAACGGCGGGGCGGTGGTGCCCGAGTGGGCCTTGCGCCGGCCCGAGCGGCCGCGGGTGTGCGTTACGCTGGGCACCGTGGTGCCGCTGATCAGCGGCACCAGCGACCTGTCCGCCGTGCTGTCCGCCCTCGGGGAGCTGGACGTGGACGTCGTGCTCGCCGCCGGCACGGCGGACCTGTCCGAGCTCGGCGCGCTACCCGGGAATGTGCGCTCGGTGGGGTTCTTACCGCTGTCGACGTTCCTGCCCAGCTGCTCGCTGATCGTGCACCATGGCGGCTCGGGCACCACCGCCGCGCCGTTGTATTACGGAATCCCGCAACTGGTGTTGCCGTCCTTCGCGGACAACTTCCTCTCGGCTCAGCGCGTGGTTGACCGCGGCGTGGGCCTGTCGCACGATCCAAAAACCGTGGACGCCGCGACGCTACGCGCGTCGGTCGAGCGATTGCTGAGCGAGCCGACCTTCGCCGCTGCGGCGTGGGAGGTCAGCGCGGAGATGGCTAGCCAACCGAGCCCCGCGGCGATCATCGAGCGGCTCACCCAGGCGATGTCCGCACTCAAGAATCGCCGCGCTTGACTTCGAGCGCCCTCAAAGTCCTACCGTGGTCTTCATGACGGCAGCCACCGAACGACTCCGGGTGGCACCTACCCGCATTCAGCGGGCTGAGCGGGCTTATCAGACTGCCATTAACCCCGCTCAGCCCGCTGAATGCGAGACGACAGGAGGAAGAAAATGATCACTGGGCTTGGGGTTTCGGGGGTGGGTCTGGGATGCATGGGGATGAGCTACGCCTATGGACCGGCCGACCACACCGAGGCGATCGCGACCATCCACCGTGCGCTCGACCTCGGCGTCACCTTCCTCGACACCGCGGACGTGTACGCCGATGGCGAGAACGAGAAGCTGGTCGGCGAGGCGATCGCTGGGCGGCGTGACGAGGTCGTGCTGGCGACCAAGTTCGGCATTCTCCACAGCAACCTCACGGGCAGAACAGCCGAGGTAAGCGGCTCGCCCGACTATGTCCGCGCCTCGATCGACCGGTCGTTGGCCCGCCTGGGAGTCGACCATGTCGACCTGTACTACCAGCACCGTCCCGACCCAGACGTCCCCGTGGAGGAGACCGTCGGCGCGATGGCGGAGCTCGTCACGGCCGGAAAGGTCCGGCATCTCGGGCTGTCCGAGGCCTCGGCCGCCACGATCCGCCGCGCTGCCGCGGTTCATCCGATCACTGCGGTCCAGTCCGAGTGGTCGCTGTTCAGCCGCGACATCGAGAACGCCGTGGTGCCGGCCTGCCGTGAGCTCGGCATCGGGATAGTTGCCTACAGCCCGCTCGGGCGAGGGCTGCTCACCGGCGCTCTCACCTCGGTCGACGATCTGGCCGCCGATGACTTCCGCCGCACCCAGCCCCGGTGGCAGGACGCGAACCTGGCGGCGAACCTGGAGCTCCTCGGCCAGATCCGCTCCATCGCGGCCCGGTATGACGCCACGCCGTCACAGGTGGCGCTGGCCTGGGTGCTGGCGCGGGGCGAGGACGTGGTGCCGATCCCCGGCACCAAACGGCGCCGATACTTGCAGGAGAACGTCGAGTCTCTCAGTCTCACGCTGAGCGCCGAGGATCTCGACCGTTTGTCCGATCTGCACCCGGTCGGTGACCGCTACCCGGACATGTCCTGGGTCGAACGCGACACCGCCCCGCTGCGTGCTTGACGCGCATTCAGCGGGCTGAGCGGGCCAATCAGACTGCCGATAACCCCGCTCAGCCCGCTGAATGCGAGACAACCCGCCCCGCTGAGCGCTCATGCGATGGTGGCGTGCCAGCGGCCGCGGGTGAGGTGGATGGTTCCGTCGGGGGTGATGGTGGCTTGGGCGCCGTAAGCGGGTAGCGAGCCGTCTCGGAGCCAGGTGGTGCGGATGTCGTCGAGCAGGTCCCACAGCCGGCGTGGCCCACCTTGGTGGACGATCGGCGGGTCATCGCCCTGTGCGGTCGCCCTGGCCCATGAGCCGTCTGAGTGCAGCATGAACGCTGTCTGGGTGCCGTCGTGCTTGTCGTAGTGATGCTCGATTCCGGAGTGCAGGATTCCGAGGGTTGACCACAGTTCCCATGCCTCGACAACGTTGATGACGGGGTAGTGGCCAGTGCGGATCTGGTCTCCCCCGGCGTCTCGGATCTCCTCCAACAGCGGGGGCAGGCCGGGTGGGTAGCTCGGGCCGGTGCGGGTGTGCATGAAGCCGGCCCGGTCCCATTCGATGCGGCCGATAGCTCCGCCGTCGTCGGTTTTGTCCGCGGTGAGGATCAGCGCGGTTCCCGCGATGGTGGTGACCAGGCGTCCACCGGGCCGCAGTGCTCGCAGCCAGCTCGCCGGGATGGGGCGGACTGAGACGGTGGCGACGATCCGGTCGTAGGTGCCGGACAGTGGCCCGGTCGCGTCGCAGGTCACGACGCGCGGCCGCAGGCCAATACCATCGAGGCGTTCGGTGGCGGCCTTGGTGAGGTAGGAGTCGACGTCGATGCTGGTGACGCGGGAGTCGCCGAGGCGGGTGGCCAGGACCGCGGTGCCGTAACCGGAACCGGTGCCGACGTCCAGGACGTCCATGCCGTCATCGATCATCGCGTGCCGCAGCATCTGGACGATCAGACCGGGCAGGGTGGCTGAGGAGGTCGGCATTCCGGACGGCTGGGCGCTGGGGTCGGCGTGGTCGGCGTGCAGGGAGCCGACCTGGGTAACGAGACTGCGGTCGCGGTAGGCGACGTTGAGCCAGGCTGCCTGGTCGGCGGGGCCCTCGGCCAGAGTGAAGGTATCGGTGCCGTAGCCGGAACCGGGGCTGGTCCAATTCCACCAGCGCGGCACGAACACATGCCGGGGAACGGTCGCGATGATCGGCCGCCAGCGCGAGATGGGGTGGGTGATCCGCTCGGCGAGCTGTTGTGCGTGAGGTTGCCAGCTCACTCGGCCATCCTCGGCTTCCGGGACGGGTCACAGTCGTTCGAGTCGGCTGGCGTGCACGTGACACAGGCGTCCCGGGGTGGGATACAGGCCAGGATGTCGCGCCAGCGAGGCCCGTCCAGAATATCTGCCAGCGACTGTTCGATGAACTGGACGGTCCCGATTCCGGCGGTCTTGGCGTCATCAATGACCCGCTCCCAGTCGGCGGCGGCCATGGGGCTGTGGTCACCACGCGGTGAAGATTCCGCGTAGCAGTGCGCGCAGCGCAAGCCACACTTGCCGGTGATCTCCAGTTCGAGGAAGTTGACGCTAGTCACCAAGTCCTCCCACCTTCGGGTGCCCGAGGATCTCATGGTATGCGGAAGGGCAATGTGCACAAGCATCCATGAGACCGTGCGCGGGTGGGTCAGAAGGTGCACAAGCATCCATGAGAGCTTGTGAAGAACTGGGGTGGGCGAGGGGGGAGTTGAACCCCCACGTCCTTACGGACACACGGACCTGAACCGTGCGCGTCTGCCATTCCGCCACTCGCCCGAGCGACCGGGGCAGCCTAGCATGCGGGGCCGCCGGCCGGTTGGCCTTCCCGGATACGATCGGTGCAGCCCCGCCAGCAGGCCTTGGCTGAGCCTGGGAAAGGAGGGTGCCATGGGCAAGGTGCAGCGGTTCGAGCGTCGGTTGCAGGGTATGGTTGGTGACGCGTTCGCCAGAGTTTTCGGTGGCAGCGTGGTGCCGCAGGAGGTCGCGCAGGCGCTCCAGCGTGAGGCTGAAGACAACGCGCGGCCGCTCGCGGGGGGGCGAGTGCTCGCGCCCAACCGTTATACCGTGACACTTGGGCCGGCCGACCATGACCGGTTGGTGGGCGACGAGCAGCGGGTGATCCGGATGCTCAAGGACTGCGTCCAGAGCCATCTAGCGGAGCGGGCGTGGGATGCCTACGGAGACGTTGTGGTGGCTTTGCGGCGGTCTGAGACGCTGCACACTGGACAGTTCCGCACCAGCTCGTCCGTCGATCCCGACTCACCTCATCCTCGTACCGCAGGAGACCGAGCCATGAGCCAGCACCAGGGCGAGTACGCCGGGGACGCCCAGCGCGGCCAGCATCGTCACGACACCCCCTCCGGGGCCGCTCCGGATTACGGTCAGCCACCCGGTTACGACCAGTACAGCTACGACCAGTACGGCTATGAGCAGCCCGGTTCTGAACAACCTGGTTATGAACAACCCGAGTACGGTTATGATCAAGGTGTCGACCGCGGCCAGCTCTCGGCGTCGCTCAGCGTGGACGACGGGTCGAATCGGCACCACCAGCTGACTGAGGGCGCCACCGTGGTCGGCCGCGGTCAGGAGGCCCAGTTCCGGTTGCCGGACACTGGCGTGTCCCGGCGGCACTTGGAGATCACCTGGGACGGCCAGCGGGCGACGCTTGCCGACCTCGGGTCCACCAACGGCACGACGGTCAACGGCACCCCGGTACAGACCTGGCAACTCGCTGACGGCGACGTGGTGCGGGTTGGGCAGTCCCGCCTCGTCTTCCGTACCCAGGGTTGAGACCCGGATCTAGCGAAAGACGACTGTCAGCATGCCGGAGCTGGTGCTGCAACTGACCAGAGCGGGCTTCCTGCTCCTGCTCTGGATATTCGTCGTGGTCGCGCTCCGGGTCGTGCGCTCGGACCTCTTCGCGGCGTCCGGGTTGCGGACCAGCCCCGCGACGTCCCGCCTCGGCGGCCGAGCGGAGCGCAACCGCACGCCCCACCAGCTGGTGGTGACCGCGGGCGGACTGGCGGGCACGCGCATCTCGCTGGATGGCAGGCCCATCCTCATCGGTCGCGCCGACGACTCCACACTGGTGCTCGATGACGACTACGCGTCCACCCGCCATGCCCGCCTCGGCGTGCAGGGCGGAGACTGGTTCCTGGAGGATCTGGGCTCCACCAATGGCACCTACCTGGACCGGGCTAAGGTCACCGGACCCACCCGGGTTCCTCTTGGGGTCCCGATCCGCATCGGCAAGACGGTGATCGAGCTGCGCTCATGACTCTGGTTCTGCGCTACGCGGCCCGAAGCGACCGCGGCCTGGTTCGGCAGAACAACCAGGACGCGGTGTACGCGGGTCCGCGCCTGCTTGCGTTGGCCGATGGGATGGGCGGTCATGCCGCCGGCGAGATCGCCGCGAAAGCCATCATCAAGGCTTTCGCCCCGTTGGACGACGACGAGCCTGGCAACGACCTGCTCGATCAGCTGCACGCGGCCACCCTCGCTGGCAACGCCGCGCTCAGCCAGCTGGTCCGCGAGGATCCCGAACGGGAAGGCATGGGCACCACGTTGACCGCGGTGCTCTTCGGCGGAAACAAGCTCGGCCTGGTGCATGTCGGCGACTCCCGCGCCTACCTGCTGCGCGAGGGCGCGTTCAGCCAGATCACCCACGATGACACCTTCGTCCAGTCGTTGATCGACGAGGGACGGATCTCCGAGGACGAGGCCATCCACCATCCGCAGCGTTCGCTGCTGCTCAAGGCGCTCACCGGGCACGACGTGGAGCCCTCGCTCACGGTGCGGGAGGCCTTCGCCGGGGATCGTTACCTGCTGTGCTCCGATGGGCTTTCCGGCGTGGTGAGCGCCGAGACGCTGGCCGAGGGGTTGACCATCCCCGACCCGCGGGCCTGCGCCGACCGTCTCATCGAGCTGGCCCTCAAGGGCGGCGGGCCGGACAACATCACCTGCATCGTGGCCGACGTGGTGGACGTCGAGTACGGCGAGAACGAGCCCATCATCGGCGGAGCGGCGGGCGACGGCGTCGAGGAACCGCAGCCTGACTCGGCGGCGTCCCGAGCGGCCACGACCACCCTGCCTCGCCCGGTTCCCCAGCGGATCGAACCGGTGCCGCCCGACCCGGCGCTGCGCCGTCGCACCCGGCGGCGCACGCTGATCGGGCTGGCCGTCTTCGCCGGGCTGCTGGTCACCGTCATCGTGATCGGCTCGATCTTGGTGCTCGGCCAGTACTACGTGGGGGCCGCCAGTGACGGCGAAGTGGTTGTCTTCCGGGGAGTCCGCGGCGATGTATTCGGCCTGCCGCTGCACTTCCGGGCCGAGGGCAGCTGCCGGAACGGTCCACAACGTTGTGAGACGATCTTCCTGCGGGGCCTGAGACCCTACGTCCGGCCGGACGTAGGTCGAGGCATGATCAGTAATAATGGGTTGGACGGCGCTCGGCAGATCATCGGTCGGCTGCGCACCAATGATCTGCTGCCCCTGTGCCTTCGGGCCGGCGCTGGAGCCCTCCCCACCGAGGTGCCGACCTCGCCGTCCTCGGTCGGCACGGACACCTCCACTACGCCCGCGAGCACCGGTACGCCACTGCCGGCGAAGTCCGCGGAACCCCCCCCAGCGGAACCCGGAGTGGACTGCCGGACGGTCTCGTGAACACGCCGATTCGCCGGGTCGCGCTGGCCGTCATGGGCATGATCGTTCTGCTGATGCTGAACGCCACCTACATCCAGGTCGTGCACGCGGACACCTACCGCACCGACCCGCGCAACCGCCGGGTGCTGCTCGATGAGTACAGCCGCCCGCGCGGCCAGATCATCGCCGGTGGGCTGCCGCTGGCCAATTCGGTGGAGACCGGCGGGGAGCTGCGCTTTCTGCGCACGTATCTCAATGGGCCGCTATACGCCCCGGTCACCGGGTACTACTCGCTGCGCTACGGCTCGGGCGGCATCGAGCAGTCGATGGACTCGGTACTCAACGGCTCCGACGGCCGGTTGTTCGTGCGTAGACTGTCAGACTTGATCACCGGTCGGGAGCCCAGCGGGGGCAGCGTCGAGCTCACCATCAACCCCGCCGTCCAGCGGGTCGCCTACGACGGCCTGACCCGCCGGGGCTACACCGGCGCGGTGGTGGCGATCAAGCCCAGCACCGGGGAGATCCTCGCGATGGTCTCCACTCCGTCCTATGACCCCAACCGGCTCTCCGCGCACGACAGCGCGGAGCAGGAGGCTGCCTGGAACGCGGACACCTCCGCCAATCGTGGCTCGCCGCTCACCAACCGCGCGCTCGCCTCGACCTACCCGCCGGGGTCTACCTTCAAGCTGGTGGTCAGCGCGGCCGCCTTCGAGGACGGGAAGGCCACCCCGGACACCCCGCTCACGGCGGCCTCGGCGTTGCAGCTGCAGGGGACCACGACGCTGCTGCACAACTTCGACGACGAGCGCTGCGGCAGCGGTGACACCGCCACCCTCACCCAGGCGCTGGTGCGGTCCTGCAATGCCTCCTTCGCCCAGCTGGCCGCCATCGTCGGTGAGGAAGACCTGCGCAAGCAGGCGCAACTGTTCGGCATCGGGCGGCAGGATCTCACCATCCCGATCCCGGTGGCGCCATCCTCGCTGGGCGCCATTCCCGATGTCGCCGCGCTGGAGCAGTCCGGCATCGGGCAGCGTGATGTGGCGCTCACCCCGCTGCAGAACGCGATGATCGTCGCGACGATCGCCAACGGCGGGGTGCGGATGCGCCCCCAGCTGGTTCGGCACATCCTGGCCCCGGACCTGTCGGTGCTGGACAGCATCGTCCCGGAGGAAGCCGACACGGCGATGTCCCGCTCCACCGCCGAGCAAATCCGGGACATGATGGTCGCCGCCGAGAACAGCTACCGCAACGACGGTAAAATCAACGGTGTCAGTATCGCCGCGAAGACCGGCACCGCTGAGCACGGTATCGACCCCAAGAACACTCCACCGGACGGTTGGTATGTGGCCTTCGCGCCCGCTGACAATCCACAGGTGGCCATCGCGGTGCTGGTGGAGAACGGTGGAGACCGCAATCTTGAGGCGACCGGGGGCTCGCTGGCCGCCCCGATCGGCCGAGCTGTCATCGCCGCGGCCCTGCAGGGAGCCCACTGAATGGTGCCCCTGATGATGTTGCTGGTGGTTACCGCATGGGGTTGAGCGGCGGGCAGCTGCTGGCGCGGCGGTACCGGCTGAGCCGGCGCATCGCCGTCGGTGGGATGGGCGAGGTGTGGCGGGCCACCGACACTCGACTGGACCGTCAGGTCGCCATCAAGGTGCTCAAGCCGGAGCTCTCCGGTGACGCGGAGTTCCGGCACCGTTTCCACACCGAGGCCCGGATGGCCGCATCGCTGAATCATCCCGGCATCGCCGCGGTGCACGATTACGGCGAGGCGGAGGAGAATGATCTGGGTGCTTATCTGGTGATGGAGCTGGTCGCCGGGGAGCCGCTGGACACGATCCTGATGCGGCAGCGGCGGCTGACCGCCGAGCGCACGCTCGACATCCTGAGACAGGCCGGCCATGCGCTGCAGGCGGCCCACGAGCGCGGTCTGGTGCACCGCGACATCAAGCCCGGAAACATCCTGATCACCCCCGACGGGCGAGTGAAGCTCACCGACTTCGGCATCGCCAGAGCGGTCGACGCGGCCCCGGTGACCCGGGACGGGATGGTGCTGGGCACCGCGCACTACATCGCTCCGGAGCGGGCCGCCGGGGGCGAGGCCGGCCCGGCCGGCGACGTCTACTCCCTCGGCGTGGTGGGCTACGAGTGCCTGGCTGGTCAGCGACCCTTCGTGGCGGACAATGCCGTTACCGTCGTGTTGATGCACCTGCGCGACCAGCCACCCCCGCTGCCCCGGGATGTGCCCCCGGCGCTCCGCGCGCTGATCGAGACGGCCCTGGTCAAGGACCCACGGCGGCGCTACGGCACCGGTGGTGAGTTCGCCGCCGCCGTCGCCGCGGTCGCGGCCGGGCACCGGTTGCCGCCACCCAGCGGGGTGGCCGTTGGCGGCAACCCGTGCCCAGCCACGGCGGTGCTGCCCTCGCCTGCGCCGCACCTCGATCCCGGTCCGCGCGGCGCGCCGCGATTCGCGCTGGTGCCGCTCGGCGTCTTGGTACTGGCGCTGGGTGGCTACGTGGCCCGCGAGGCGCTGAGTTCGCCGTCTTCGCCCACCGTGGCGGCGCGACCCGCCCAACGTGAACCGGCCCAGCTCGAACCGCCCCAGCGTGAACCGACTCAGCTCGACCTGCCCCAGAAACAGGCGCCTGGCGCGGAGCCGAGTGATCCCGACCAGGAGCCCCCCGAAGTGCTTGTTGTGCCGACCGATTACTGGGGCCACCGGGGCAGTGACGCCGCTGTGACCGCGAAAGTCCATGGCCTGATACCTCGAGTGGTTGACGACGACGGTGAGCTGGTCGATCCGGACCTGCGGTCGCAGTGCCGCATCATCGGGGTTGCCCCGCTATCCGGCCTCGTCGCCCGCGGGTCGACCCTGGAGCTGACCTGTAGGAGCGGCAAGTGAGCAGTCGACCCTCACCAGGTGAGCGCCAGAAGGAGGGCATGATGGGCCACGGGCCGGGCAGCCACACGGTGCGGATCACGAACGAGGAGCGGGACGGCGCGGCAATGACCATTCCCCGGCTACTGTCGGATCGCTATGAGCTGGGCGAGACGCTCGGCTATGGCGGCATGTCCGAGGTGCACCGCGGTCGGGATGTCCGCCTCGGTCGCGACGTCGCGGTCAAGGTGCTGCGCGCTGATCTTGCCCGAGACCCCCAGTTCCAGCACCGCTTCCGCCGGGAGGCGCAGAACGCCGCCGCGCTGAACCACCCGGCCATCGTCGCGGTGTACGACACCGGCGAGACGGATTCCGGCCACGGCCGGCTGCCCTACATCGTGATGGAGTTCGTCGAGGGCCGGACGCTGCGCGACATCGTCAAGACCGAAGGCCCCCTGGAAGCCCAGCGCGCGATGGAGACGATGGCGGACGTCTGCGCCGCGCTGGACTTCAGCCACCGCAACGGCATCATCCATCGCGACGTCAAGCCAGCCAACGTGATGATCAACAATGATGGCGCTGTCAAGGTGATGGACTTCGGCATCGCCCGGGCGCTGGCCGACGGGCAGGGCGTGACCCAGACCTCGGCGGTGGTCGGCACCGCTCAGTACCTGTCGCCCGAGCAGGCCCGCGGCGAACTGGTGGACGCCCGCTCGGACGTCTACGCCGCCGGGTGCGTGCTCTATGAGCTGATCACCGGAGATCCGCCGTTCACTGGTGACTCCCCGGTCGCGGTGGCTTACCAGCACGTCCGGGAAGACCCGACACCACCGTCGAGCAACAATCCTGACGTGCCGGCGGCGCTGGACGCGGTGGTGCTCAAGGCGATGAGCAAGAACCCGGCCAACCGTTACCAATCCGCCGCCGAGATGCGCACGGACCTGGTCCGCGTGCTGTCCGGGCAGCGGCAGCTGGCGCCGGTGATCATGACCGAGGCGGACCGAGATCTCATGCTCGACTCGGGTCCCACGGTGGCCATCCGCCCCATCCGGACTATCCGGAACGGTCGGGTCAGCCGGCACAGCTCGGAGCTTCAGGTGGGGTCCGCTACTGGGCGGCGGTCCGGGCGGGGCCTGGGAATCCTCAGCATGGTGGTGGTCCTCGCCGTCGTCGGGGTGCTCCTGCTGCTGTTCACCAACGTCTTCGGCGGCGGGCCCAAACCCGTGCTGTTGTCCAACGTGGTCGGCCAGCCAGTGGTGCAAGCCGAGCAGTCGCTCAACGCCGAGGGTTTCCAGACCGAGCGTCATCCGGTCGAGTCAACCCCGCAGGATCTCGACCGCGTGGTCGACATGAATCCCAGCGGCCAGGCGTTGCGCGGCACGACGATCCGGCTGGACGTGGGCGCCGGCCCGGCCGAGGTGGAGGTTCCCAACCTGCTCGGACTGGACCGGGTGCAGGCTCAAGCCTCCCTGCAACAGGTGGGCTTGGCCCTCTCACCCGATCAGCTCCAGCAGGTCGTACCGGATGACAAGGACGTCGACCGGGTGCTGGTCCAGGATCCGCCCGCCGGTCGCCAGCTGACCAAGGGCAAATCGGTGATCATCACAGTGGGGGTGCCGCCGGCGACTGTCGGCGTGCCCGACGTAGTCGGCACCAACGTCGACCAGGCCCAGCGCAACATCACCGTGGCGCACCTCACCGCGCAGCTCCAGGAGGTCGACTCCACGGCACCGAGGGGCCAGATCCTGAAGCAGAACCCAGCCGGCGGTACCGCGGTCAAGGCGGGTGCCACGGTGATCCTCACGGTGTCCCGGGGCAACCAGCTCCAGATGCCCGACCTGCGTGGCTTGACCCCGGCTCAGGCTCGGGACACGCTGAAAAAACTCGGTTGGCTCGGCATGCTCAACCAGATGTCCACTCCGGTGGATGACACCACTCAGGTCGGGATCGTGGTGGCCCAGGATGTGCCACCGGCCGCCGGATTCGGCCGGGACCAGACCATCACGATCACCGTCGGGCGGGACAACGCAACGACCAGCCCGAGCACCAGCGGTGGGATCTTCGGCAACCCGGGACTGTCCGGCGGAGGCTGAGCGTCACCAACCAGTGGCCGTGCCGTTATCCCACTCTGGGTTGGTTTATTGGCCCAGAGTGGGATAACGCGGGAGGTTTGCAGGTGGCACGGTGCGCAGCGCTCGGCGCTCGACTCGTCAAGATTGGTCTGGTGCTCCTCGTCCCCACCGTCACACTCGTCGCGGCGGAGCAGTCGGTGCTTGCCGCAACGCCGCACAAACAAACGTCGCGGGTCGGGGGGTTTTCCTGTGCGATGACCCGTACCGGGGAGTACGAGAAGGCCGACCCCGCCGCCGCCGGTCTCGACCCGGCGAAGCTTCAGCGGGCGCTGGCCTACGCCGAGCGGCAGGACTCGCTGAGCATCAAGGTCTTCCGCCACGGATGTTTGCTGGGTCAGGGCATTCTCGACCCGTTGTTCGAGCGGGTGCCGGCGAACAACTACGGCCAGACGAAAGCCGTCGCGGCACTGGTCACGGGCATCGCGCAGGACAAGGGCTACCTCGACATCGACGCTCCCATCGGGGCCTATCTGCCGCCGGGCCTAGGGGATCGGGCCCACCGAGCGGTGACGCTGCGCAACTTGCTTCAGGAGGAAGACGGTATTCGGGTAAACAACGTGCGCGGGCTGAATTTCTACGCCGACCAGTCCCGACCCCGCGAGTTCATGGTTTCGGGCTTCGAACACCGGCCCGGCACGTACTTCGAGTACGACGAGATCGGTCCCTCCCTGCTCACTTACGTGGTGCAACGCGCGATCTGGCGCCACGAGCCGGGGGTGGACTTCCAGGCGTTCGCTCAGCGCGAGCTGTTCGACAGGCTCGGCATCCCGACCAGCGCCTACTTCTGGCAGCGTGACCGCGCGGGTAACACCGAGGGCTACTCGCAGCTGTTCCTGCGGCCGCTGGAGTTCGGCCGCTGGGCCAGCTGTGGCTCACCGATGGGGTCTACCAGGGGCAGCGCGTCGTCTCCGAGCGGTTCATGCGTGAGTTCCGGACGCCGTCGCCGGCCAACTGCGGGTTCGGGTTCTTCGTCTTTCTCAACAGCTGCCGGCCCGGCCAGCCGCAGGCGAACATCGACATCCCGATTCGCCGACAGTTCTCCGGTGTGCCCTGGGTCGCCAGCGCGCCGGCCGACATGGTCTTCGCGGTCGGCCTCGGCACCCGCATCTTCGTGATCCCGAGCCTGGACATGGTGATCACCCGCAGCGGCGAACAGGAGTTCGACACGGTGCCGTCAGCTATGCGGGGGGACACCGACGGGATGGTCGGCGGGCGGGCGGGCAAGGCGGGCACGCACGAGTTCTTCCGGCTGTTGATGGCCGCGGTGACCGATATGCCGGCCGCTGTGCGCGCCACCATCGCGAACTCCGGGCCCTACGACCGTCCCTCGAAGGTCGGTGCCGACCTCAGCACGTTCCTCTACCCGTTGGACGCGCCAGCCGGCACGTATCTCTCGGTCGGGCCCGGTGCTCCGCAAGGCTGCAACCCGTTGGGTTGCCGGGACGAACCCAACAACGGGGTCCCAAGGTACGTCGGTGACATTCCCCGCACCGTCCCCGGCATCCTGGGCGCTGAAATCCGACCTGGCGGTCACTGAAGGTCACTAATTCACTGCACGTGCACCGGTACTCGACGGACGGTTGTGCGAGATCGCCTACACTGCTCTCGTGCCGACTGACAGTGGTGAGGCGCCGGTGGCTGGGAACCTGAACTGGGTGCCGCGCGGTATCGACACGACCGTGCCCAACCCGGCTCGCATGTACGACTACTGGCTGGATGGCGGTCACAACTTCCCGGCCGATCGCGACCTGGCGAACAAGGTCCAGCAAGTCGTGCCGGGGGCACGGGATGGCGCTCGGGTCAATCGGGCCTTTCTGCGCAGGGCTGTGGTCTTCATGGTGGAGTCCGGGATTCGCCAGTTCCTGGACATCGGTTCGGGCATTCCGACGGTCGGCAATGTGCACGAGATCGCCCAGCGGGCCGATCCCGCGTGCCGGGTGGTGTATGTCGACAAGGAGCCGGTCGCGGTCGCGCACAGTGAACTGCTGCTTGCCGGCAATGACCGGGTTGCGGTGCTCCAGGCGGACCTGCGCGACGTTGAGGGCATCCTCGGCCACCCGCGAACCACGAGCGTGCTGGACTTCGATCAGCCGATCGGCCTGCTGATGCTGTGGCTGTTGCACTTCGTCCCGGATTCCTGGAATCCGGTGGGCATTCTGGC
>JBDTAX010000152.1:0-6147 GCA_039924425.1 Pseudonocardiaceae bacterium | reverse complement strand
AGGCGAAGCACACCGCCCGACCGTGGTAGTCGGTGACCAGGGTGTCGTCGCGGCCGCGTTGGGCGTGGCGGCGTTTGGTGTTCCAGCCCTTGCCCACCGGTTTCGCGCCCTCGTAGGGCACAAAGTGATCATCGACGAAGTACACCCCCAACCCGGGGGCGTCCGCGGCCAGCATCGCCGCGGCCAGGCGCCGCTGGAGCCCCAACGGGTCGCACCGGTCGGCCAACGCGGCCAGCCGCGGGCGCAGCGTGCGCAGCTCGGGCACTACGGCCAACCCGGCCAGCGGCCCGACCTGGGATCGGATCAGGTGCTTGACACCCTCCACACTCGACACGCCCAGCGCGAAGGCCACACAGGTCCCGGTCAGCAACCCCAGATCGTCATAGCGCGCCCGCGCCGACCCCGCGCACACCCCACCGAGCACCCCGGCCGCGTCGACCCGGTCGAAGAACGCGTGCAGCAGCATCGCACCGGCATACCCGCTCCCCACCCCACCCTGCCCGATCCGCGCCGAGCCCACCTCCCCACCAGCGACCCGCCCACCGTCCTCATCACCGGACCGGTCCTCGTCGGGCAGGTCTGGTTCAGACCCACCGGTGGGCTCCTCCACCACCGGCGCCGGTCGCTGCGCCACCGCGCAGCACGCACCGGTCACCATGGCGCAACCGCTAGCCACCTACATCCGCCACGTCGTAGACTCAGCACCACGCCCCACCCCCGCACAACTGGCACGCCTCGCCAGCCTACTACGCAGCACCGACGATCTCGCCCACGTGCCAAGCTGAACACGCCACCAGATCAGTCCCCCCCAATAGGTAGATCTAGCAAGGTATCTTGCGCTCCCAACAGCTCCCCTATCGAACTCGGCGACAAGAGAGTCGATCTTGCCGCTCTATGGTGATGACGTGAGCAGCGACATGGCGGTCTCTTACACCGTTATCTTCGAAGAGGTCAACGGCGGCTGGGTCCAGGCTCGCCTGCACGAACTGCCGGGCGTCATCACCGCGGCACCGTCCCGCGAACCGGCGGCAGAGGACGTCGTTGATGCGCTGCGCGAATACCTGCTTCACTGCGGGGACGTTCCCGGACCACGGATCGAACTCAAGGATACCGATGACACCGTTCAGCTAACGATCGCTCTGCGAGGCAGCTAAGCATCGGCCGTCGCTACCAGGGCAGCGCACCCGGAGATCCACACCAAAGAACCTCGTGGACGGCACCAGCCGCCACTTACCACCACAGCAACACCAGCACCAGCCGCCTCGACGCGACAGCTAGGGTCGCTCCCATGCCAGCATCCGCCGATGACATCGAGACCCGCCTGGCCATCGTCGAGCGCGACGTCGCCCAGCTCCGCGAACAGATCGCACTTGCCAGCTTCGACGCGGCCGCCGCCCGCGTCTTAGCAGCCAACGCCGCCGCCCGTCGGCATGGCACAGATCACCGCACTGCTCACGAACCTCAGCGGCTCGGAGAGATCAAGTAGGACGGTCAGCGGAACCGGGGTTTCTGCATCAGGGCTTCGCTCTCGAGCTTGTGCATCCGCTCATCGTGGCCGATCTGCCGAATCAGGTCCGCGAGTGAGGCGAAGTGGCCGAAATCGTCATCGAATTCGGACTCGAATGATTCATTCTCCCACTCGGGATGCTCGGCGACCATTGTCATGTACTCATGCTCCGCGTGGTCTTCGAAGTCCGCGTTGAGCCGGTATGACCAGCTCGGGCGCACCGCGAAGAGCAACCATGACAGCTGATAGTAGAAGAATGCGATCGTCTGCGGCAGCCAGAAGAACTTGATCCGCGACTGTGGGAGCCCGGCTCTCGAGATCAGCTCTTCGATGATGAGCAGGTGGAACATCTCGTTGTCCTGCTGCGCGCGGGAGGTGGCGACCCGGTCGTGAATGCGCCGGGCCATGCCGGTGCGGGTGTGCACGTGGGTGATGGCGATGAAGGCGATCTGCTCCCACGCCTGATAGGGAACGCGGGCGACCAGCTCGAGAACCTTGAACTTGCTCAGCGTGCGAGGCTTGCCGTACACCACGTCGAGCACCGTGAACAAGATCCGCGCGGCGATTCCGTACCGTCGCCGAGGAGCCGCAAGGGTCTGGTCTTGGGCCCGTCGCAACTCCGCGTGTGTGAGCCGGGGCAGCCGCCCCGATGCGGCCGGGCTCGTGGTCGCCTCGCCAGCCATCGTCAACCTCCCTGGCAGCCAGGCTAACGGGTTTGTGACGAGCGGGCGCGGTGGAGCCCGTGCCAATCAACGGGGCCAATCAACGAGGCCAATCACCGGGCGGGGCTTACGGCCTCGATGTTGGCGATGGTGAAGTCGCGTTGAGCGTTGTGGAGGTGGCACCAGGAGTCGAGCCACTTTCCGTAGAGCTGTTGCGGGCGGATCGCCCGGATGGTGCGGCTGCCGTTTTTGTCGCGGTAGGTGATGAGCACGTCGTTCTGGTGGTCCACGGCGTCGGACAGCAGTTCCAGCTCGGCGTCGTCGAGGTGCCGGTTGAGCCGCGCCAGCAGCTCGAAGGTGGCCGAGTCCGCGGCGGCGCCCGTGGTCGCGCCCTCTGGATCGGCCACGAGCCGCTGGGCCAGCTCGGCGGCGGACAGCACGGATCGCGGTCGTGTGATGATCACTTGTTCGGGTGCCGACGCCTGGTGGTCGGGGCGGGCTTCGACGATCACCGCGCCTTGGGCGTCCTCGGCCATCGGGGACAGGCCGACCTCGCGCAGGCGTTTGAGCACCTCGTCGAGACTGCTCGGGCTGGACAGGACGGTGGGGGCGAGCCGGCTGAAGTGCAGCTTGTTCAGAGCTCGAGTGTGCAGGATCTCGGTGGTCAGGGCCTCGTCGGCGATGACGCAGGAACGCATCCCCCGGACCCGGATCTGCCCGTGCCTGCGGGACACGTCGATGATCAGATAGTCCAGTGGCTGGGGAACCGGGCGGGCCGAGACGGCGGCCAGCTCGGTGCGCAGATCCTCGGCACTCCACCCGGCGTCGAGCGCCGCCCGGACACTGGCCGGGGTGAACCGCCAGGTTCGGGCGGCGCCGTGGGTCTCGGCGACGGCTGCGGCGTTCAACAGCCGTGACACTGCCACGCTCGGCTGGCCGGAGACCACCGCGGTGAGGTCCGATTGCAGGATCACACTGCACGGGGTCTCGGGGAGCAGCTCGGCGCAGCGGCGGGCCAGCTCCGCCACCGCATCCTCGAGCCCGGACCCCACCACGGCCAGCAGATGCTCGCCGAGCTCCGACACCCTGTCGCTGGCGATCACCCCGAGCAGCTCGGCTTCGCGGATACCGGCGGCCACCTTGATTGCCCGTTGCTCAGCGTCGTAGCCGTGCAGCGGGCAGAACCAGTCGATCTCCTCGGCCGCCGCGCCCACCGACGCGCCCGACCGGGTCGCTGACAGCAGCGCGCGCCGCAGCACCCCAGCAGCCGAGCCCAGCGGCAACGGCGGCGGATGTTCCTTGTCACTGTTGGTTTCCCGGCGGGTCGGGGCGTGCTCAAGGTCGAACCACGCCCCGACCAAGGCGGCCCACTGCCGGCCCGGTTCCCCGGCGCGCCACTGCGCATAGGCCTGCGTCGGGGCGTACCCGGCGTCGGCTTGGCCGAGCAGGCCAGCGGCATAGGCCAGGTCGATCCACAGCACCAGGACGTCCTCGGGGATCGACAGCCGCTTGGCCAGCCGGGTGCGTTCCCGAGGCCCGACCCCACCCTTCTTCAGCGCCGCGATCGACGCCGCGGCCGCCTCGTCCAGCAGGGTCGTCACCCCCCGGAGCGCCTCCTGCGCGGCGGCCCGCGCGGCCCGGCGCATCGCCGTCTCGTTGGCGCCGGCTGGGCGGCCAGCTGGGGGGAGGTCCGGGCGCCCGGTGAGCGTGAGCTCGCGTTCGGCCAGCCAGGCGGCGACCGCCACCTCCCTGGGCAGTTCGGGCTGGTGGTTGACGGAAAGCAGCAGCCCCGCTGAGATCAGCAGCTCGGTCGGATCACGCTCAGCGGCGCCGCGCGGCCGGCGGTAGCCGTACTCCGTGTAGTAGTCGTGATAGCCGCGCCGGAACTCCCCGAGCCGCTCCTTGGCCGGTCCCGGCAACCCAGCGATCACCTTGGCCAGCAGGGATTGATCCGCCATCAGCTCCGACAGCCGCGCGGCCAGCTCAGGCTTGCGCAGACCATCCGTCGGAGCACCGAAGGCACCGACCGCGATGCGCAGATTCTCCGCGAGGACCGCCCCCGCGAGCTTCACCACCGGGCGGCCGCCACCGATCTGCGCCGACCAGTGCGCCTGCAGCCGTTCCGGCAGGCACAGCGTCCCGGAGCTGTCCCAGGCCAGCCCCCGTGCGGACAGCTGCCCCGCAGCGTCGCGCACCAGCCGCTCCGGGGCGCCCAGCAGCCGCGCGAGCCCCGGCACCGTTGCCGAGGAGCCCAGCGCGACGATGGCCTGCCCGACGATGACCATGTCCCGGTTCACCGCGCGCAACACCGCACCCAGCGAATCCGCCCCGTCCAGCCGCTGCGCGAGCTGGCTGAAACCCCGCGGCACCGGCTGCACCAGGGCATCCGGGCGCGCCTGGAGCAACGCGGTCAACGCCGCCTCGCCCAGGCCGGACAGGTACCCGGCACAGGACGCTGGGGCAAACAACGCCGGAACAGATGATCTTGTACTCACGTCCGCCATTCTGCCGCCAGGCCGCTCAGGGGTTCACACCGGCGGTCACATCCCACGGTGAAACCGGTGGACACCGCGGCAGCTGACCGCGACAGTGGCGCAATGGAACGCTTCGTTGACATCTCCCCCGCCACGCGTCTATGGGTACAGGAGATCGGCGACGGTGACAGCTCGCCGCTGTTGCTCATCATGGGATCCAACTACTCAGGCGTGGCGTGGCCCGACGCGCTGGTGCACACGCTGGCCGAGCACCACCGCGTCATCCGCTACGACCACCGCGACACGGGCCGCTCCAGCTGGGCATTCGACAAGCACCCGTACGCGGTGGGCGACCTGGCCGAGGACGCGATCGCGATCCTTGATGCGCTCGATGTTGAGCGCGCTCACGTCGTCGGCATGTCGATGGGCGGCGTGCTCGTCCAGCTACTGCTGCTTGATCACCCGGATCGGCTGCGCAGCGCCACAATGATCATGACTTCGGCGCTGGGCGCCGGACTCGCCGCCGACCCCCATGACGACAACGCCCCGGCACTCCCGGGACCTGACCCGGAGCTGTTGCGGCTGTGGGAGCACTTCACCGATCCCCGCAGCCGCGAGGAAGAGCTGACCTGGCGGGTCGCGCACTGGCGGATTCTCGCCGGCTCCGTGCTCCCCTTCCACGCCGAGGAGTTCCGCCGACTCGAAGAGCGGGTCATGGATCACGCCGGGCGACATGACACTCCGGCCGCGCATGCCCGCGCCACCGCGACCGGCTTCAACCGCGCGGCCGAGCTCGCGGGCGTGCGCACCCCGACGTTGGTCATTGAAGCGCCCGAGGATCCCGTCAATCCGCCACCGCACTCCAACCACCTCGCCCAGCTCATCCCTACCGCCCGGATGGTCACAGTGCCGGGCATGGGCCACGCGCTGAGCGCTGCGGTCATGGATCCGCTCTGTCAGGCGATCCTGGCCCACACGGGGTCATAGCAGGCTCAGTACTGGCAGCGGAGCACGAGCATCGCTCTGGCCTGCATGCGCAGCCGGCCGCCCGCGACGGCGTCTCGCTGCTTACGTCGGGCGTGGGCCAACAGCGGGTCAGTGGTGTCCACGACGATCTCCCAGCGCTGACCATATGCCGCGTCCGGCAAGATGAAGGCGAGCGACCGGTGGTGGGCATTGATCAGGAGCAGGAAGGAGTCATCGACGATGCGTTCGCCGAGATCGTCCTGCTCGGGAATGCCCCGGCCGTTGAGGAAGATCCCGACGGTCTTGGCCAACCCGGCGTTCCAGTCTTCATCGCACATCTGCTGCCCATCCGGGCGTAGCCAGGCGATGTCCTCTATGTTGGAGCCTTTGATCGGGCGGCCCTGGAAGAAGCGGCGGCGGCGGAACACCGGGTGAGCGGCGCGCAGCCGGGTGAGCCGGGCGGTGAACTCGGTGAGAACCTCGTTGTGTCGCGCGTCGTCCCAATCGATCCAGCTGATCTTGCCGTCCTGGCAGTAAA
>JBDTAX010000151.1:0-18684 GCA_039924425.1 Pseudonocardiaceae bacterium | reverse complement strand
AGGCGAAGCACACCGCCCGACCGTGGTAGTCGGTGACCAGGGTGTCGTCGCGGCCGCGTTGGGCGTGGCGGCGTTTGGTGTTCCAGCCCTTGCCCACCGGTTTCGCGCCCTCGTAGGGCACAAAGTGGTCATCGACGAAGTACACCCCCAACCCGGGGGCGTCCGCGGACAACATCGCCGCGGCCAGGCGCCGCTGGAGCTCCAGCGGGTCGCACCGGTCGGCCAGCGCGGCCAGCCGTGGTCGCAGGGTCCGCAGCTCGGGCACCGCGGCCAACCCGGCCAGCGGCCCGACCTGGGATCGGATCAGGTGCTTGACACCCTCCACACTCGACACGCCCAGCGCGAAGGCCACACAGGTCCCAGTCAGCAACCCCAGGTCGTCATAGCGCGCCCGCGCCGACCCCGCGCACACCCCACCGAGCACCCCGGCCGCGTCGACCCGGTCGAAGAACGCGTGCAGCAGCATCGCACCGGCATACCCGCACCCCACCCCACCCTGCCCGATCCGCGCCGAGCCCACCTCCCCACCAGCGACCCGCCCGCCACCACCGTCACCAGACCGGTCCTCATCACCAGACCGGTCCTCATCGTGCCGGTCTGGTTCCGACCCACCGGTCGACTCCTCCACCTCCACCGACGCCGGTCGCTGCGCCCGACCGGCGTCGGTGGAGGAGTCGGGCAGGTCAGGGTCGGGCAGGTCACTGCCCAGCGGCAGCGTCTGGGCCGCCGGCGCGCCCCGCTTCCCGTCCGCGGGCCGCGGACCCAGCGCGCGGCCCACCGTCGTGGCGTGCACCCCCAACCGTCGGCCGATCTCCACGTCGGAGTGTCCCCGCTCCCGCAGCCGCCGGGCCCCGCGCAGTTCGCGTGCACCCAGCGCTGGTGGGCGACCCCGCCGGGGCAGCACCCCCGCCGATCCCTCCCGGCGCGCTCGCCCCCGCAGAATCGAGACGTACTCCTCGGTCAGGCCCAGCACCTCGGCCACTCGCTGGCCGGTGAAACCCAGGTTCCGCAGCGTCACCACCGCCAGGTTGCGCATCGGCGCGTCGCCCGCGTCCCACCCGGCGATCACCCTCTGCCCGACCAGGACCAACACCTGCCCGTCGACCTCGACCAGCCGCAGGTCACGGGAATCGGGCATGCCCTCCAGCATGACCTGCACCGCGACCCCGATCGACACCACCCAATCCTACCTCGATTGAATGCTTTTCGCAGACCGACACGCCGACAAAACCGCTGGTCACGGGACTATCGTTGAGCTACTTCCGGAGGTCTGAGACTGAGACGTATGCGCGTGAGAAAGTCAGCGAGCCGATCGGTACCTCGTCACCGTAAACAGCGGTGTTCGGCAATCGGAGACGGTGTGCAGACCCAGCTGGCACCTGTCTTCGCGATGACCGACGCGAACACTCGTTGCGCCCACTTTGTGACCGAGGAGGACGCTAACACTGGTTGCCCAATCGGGCACTATGTCGCGATATGTGGCAGGGTAGTGATCGCCGCCAGCCTGACCACCCCGGAAGTCAGTTATTGCGATTTCTGTCTCTACTGGCGCGCCAAGAACCACACGCCGCCATGCAATCCCAGGAGGAACGGAGGTGGTGCCTGGTGGAGACCGACAGCCCGGATCTGGTGACCGCGAAGCGACTTCTGGACGACCTCAAGCTGTGTGGTTTCGCGTTCCGGCGGGTCGCCTCCGTCGAAGACGCGCCATTGGTGGGAAACCGGGTGAGTGGGCATTGGATGGACACCATCCACCTCGACGGATTCAGCCGCGACTGCGCCGCGTGGCGTACCCGCACCTCAACATTGATCATTCCCGGAAGGGGCCTGGTGGACCGCCGAGTAGAGGGCAGCGCGCTGACCGTGCTCACCGATGTCCTGACCTGGGAACCGACACCCTGAACCACCACCCACCTCCCTCAATCCCCGGTCGGCGGCCGATCCCGCCGCAGCTCTCGGCTGCCGACCGGTTCCACCACAGATTCGAAAGGTGCACAAGCATCCATGAGACCGTGAACAAGCCGGTTAAAAGGTGCACAAGCATCCATGAGACCGCTGGCGAGCGGGTTGGAGGGCGCTCGTGGTTAGGGGGTCGGCAGGTGGGCTAGGACGGTGTCGCTGAAGGGGGGCCAGGTTTCGCGAGCCCATGGGCCGAAGTCGCGGTTGGTGAGCGCGATGGCGGCCGCGCCGGCTACCGGGTCCACCCACAGGAACGTGCCGGAGCTCCCGAAGTGCCCGAAGGTCGCCGGTGAGTTCCGACTGCCCGTCCAGTGTGGGCTCTTGTGGTCCCGCAGCTCGAAGCCCAGCCCCCAGTCGTTGGGACGCTGCATGCCCAAGCCGGGGAGCACCCCGTCCAAGCCGGGGTAGGCCACCTGGGTCGCCTCGGCCAGGATCTGTGGGGCCAGCAGCGTCGGCTCCTGCAGCTCCGCAGCGAATCGGGCCAGGTCAGCGCAGGTGGACACGGCACCCGCGGCGGCGGAGCCCGCCAGCCGTGTCGAGGACATCCCCAACGGCTGGAACACCCCTTCGACCAGGTAATCCGCGAAGTCGATACCGCAGGACGAGGCCACCGCGTCGGCCAGGACCACGAACCCGGTGTTCGAGTAGATCCGCTTGGTCCCAGGAGCCGCCGAGACGCGCTGGGTGTCAAACGCCAGTCCGGAGGCGTGCGCGAGCAGGTGGCGCACGGTGGCGCCGGGCGGCCCGGCCGGCTGGTTCCAGTCCAGTGCGCCCTCCTGCACCGCCAGCAGCACCGCGTAAGCGGAGAGCAACTTGGTCACCGAAGCGAGCGGGAACGTCTGCTCCTGCGGCCCGTGGCTGCCCACGACGACCCCGGCGGCGCCCACCACCGCGACGGCCGCCGCGTCAACCGGCCACCACCGCACGTCCCGCAACCCCTCCATGATCAACAATGCATTCAGCGGGCTCAGCGGGGTAAACCGGGTGTCAATAACCCCGCTGAGCCCGCTGAATGCGGAAAGAGCTGCAGTAGGCGGCGGATGTTGTGCGAGGAGACGGCTGCCCAGGTGGTGGGGGGGAGGTTGAGAACGCGGAACTTTTCCAGTTCCACTCGGGGGTGTTGCAGCGGGTACTCCGAGCCGAACAGCACCCGATGTGCTCCGAGCGCTTCGATGGCCGCCTTGGCTACGCTGGAGTACCCGCCCGAAGTCTCGAAGTAGACGTTGGGATACGTCCTGATCAGGTCGATCCCGTAGAAGTCGAGATCGCCGATTCCGCCGTGACCCAAGATGAAATTCACTGTGTCGAAGCGTGCGGCCAGCGTGGTCAGGTCCCGCACAGTGAAGCCGGGGCGGGCGAGGCAGTGCAAGTAGACCGGGTGACCGACCTCGGCGGCCACCGCCACCAGCGCCGCGGTGCGCTCGTCGTCCAACCCGATGCCGTGTAGACAGGGAGCCAGGTCCAGGCCGTGGAACTGGTCGGCGCACTCAGCGTAGTGGCCGGGCGGGCGGTGCGGGTTGCCGAAGAACAAGGGCACCAGGCGCCCGCCGGAGACCCGGCAGGACCCCAGCACGGCGGCGTTGTCCGCGTCCACGTCGATCCCGCCGCCTTCCACGGCCAGGCGGGACAGCACTTCGGCGCGCACGACTTGACCCGCGGCGACGAGCGCGTGGCTTATCCCGCACTCGTCCATCACAGCGATGAGTCGTTGGCGCGCCTCGTCGCCAGGCGCCAGGCGGGCGTGCGCGTCGAAGATTCCTGGGGTTCGCTCCTGGCTTGGCATGGTCGCTTCCGGTCGTCGTCGGGCAAGGCAAGTGCCCCGGCTGGAGCACTGTTTCATCGGGGTGCCCTGAGGACACTAGCGCCTGCGCCGCCGCGCTGGTCACCAATTTTCAGGGGGACTCCCGACGACACCGACCCCGCACCGCTCCCACACTGACAGTACAGAGACCACCGCCCCTCATTCACCACCTCGAGCCCATCCCTGATCCTCGTTCGGCAAGGAAGGCGACTATGCTGACCGCAACCTGTCCCGATGAAACGGCGGTGCAGAAATATGGAGGCAGCTCCCTCGCCACCATTGGCCAGATACGTCGGGTAGCTCGCATTGTGTCGGAGACGCACAAATCTGGCAGACCCACTGTCGTCGTGGTGTCGGCGCGCGGCCGGACGACCGACGAGCTTCTCAGACTCGCCGATCTGACCGGCCGGAAACGTTCCGGGCGGGAAACCGACCAGCTCCTCGCCACTGGCGAGGGCGCATCGGCCGCGCTGCTCGCCATCGCCCTCCAGGATCTCGGGATTCCCTCGGTCTCCCTCACCGGGGCGCAGGCGGGTATCCGGACGGCCGGTCAGCACGGGTCGGGCGTGATCGCGGGGATCGATACCCGACGCTTGTGCCGGATCCTCGCCGACGGTGCAGTCGCTGTGGTGGCGGGTTTCCAGGGTGTTGACGACGCCGGTGATGTCGTGACCCTGGGGCGAGGTGGTTCGGACACCACGGCGGTGGCCATCGCCGCGGCGCTGCGCACCGCTGCGTGTGAGATCCGTACCGATGTCCCTGGCGTCTGCACCGCGGATCCTCGCGTCGTCGCGGATGCGCGGGTCCTTTCCACCGTGGACGTCGCGGTGATGGCGGAGCTGTCCTTCGCCGGAGCCAAGGTGTTGCATCCGAGGGCTGTTGAGCTTGCCGCGAGACACCGTGTCGAGTTGCGCGTAGGAAGCTCAGCGCAACACTGGTCGACGGAGTCGGGAACCATTGTTTCCGCGATGGCCGACGGGCCCATGTTGGAAACCAGAGGGGCAGTGGTAGCAATCACTCATGATCTTGATATCGCCCGCGTGCTGGTACGTTGCGGACGGCGCCGCACCGATCTCGCCGCCGATGTGTTGAGGATACTGTCGGCGCGCGTCGTCCCGGTAGACATGGTGGCCCGACCGGACCTGCGGGAAGACAAGTGCGCACTGTGGTTCACGATACCGAGAAAAGACAGCGAAGTAGTGTCATCCGCGATTCTGGAAATGCTGACCGACCTGGGCGAAACAATTCATGTGGACAAGAGTCTAGGAAAGCTCTCGTTGATCGGAATGGGCCTGCTCAACCACCCCGCGCACACCGCCAGGATGCTTTCCGCGCTTGCCCGTTCCGGAATTCCGGCGCACGGCTTGTCAACTTCTCAAATCCGCACCTCTGTCGTCATCCCCCTGGATCACGTCATGCGTGCCGTGCGATTGCTGCACGACGAGTTCGAACTCAACCGTGACAACCTTGACCCGGTCTCGGCGGCATCGGCATGACGGTGCGCTCGATCGTCCCAGCACAGGAAGGCCATGAGATGCCACTCAACCACTCGTTTGCCCGTCAGGTCCGGCTCCGGCGTCTCTACCCGCGCGGCGGCCAGCGGATGCTCGTGGTGCCGATGGATCACTCGATCACCACGGGACCGATTACCGCGGGTGCGGCGCTCAATCACATGGTCGGGCAACTCGCCGGCAACGGGGTGGACGCGATCGTGTTGCACAAGGGCAGCCTGCGGCACGTGGACCACACCTGGTTCACCGAGACCTCGCTGATCGTGCATCTGTCCGCCAGCACGGTGCACGCGTCGGATCCGCACGCCAAGTACCTGGTCGCCAATGTCGAGGAGTCGTTGCGACTGGGCGCGGACGCGGTGAGCGTTCATGTCAACCTTGGTTCGCTGGACGAGGGACGCCAGATTTCCGACCTGGCGGCGGTGTCCGAGGCCTGTGACCAATGGAACGTGCCACTGCTGGCGATGGTGTATCCGCGCGGTCCGCAGATCATCAATCCGCGGGATCCCGACCTCGTCGCGCACGCCGTGACACTGGCCGCCGACCTCGGTGCGGACATCGTCAAGACCGTGCACGTCGGTTCGGCCGCGGCGATGGCCGACATCACCAGGGCCTGCCCGATTCCAGTGATCGTCGCCGGTGGTCCACCGCTGAACAACGCGGCCGAACTGCGCGGTTACGTCATCGACGCGCTGCGCGGCGGAGCCTCGGGGGTGGCGATGGGCCGCAACATCTTCCAGGCCGCCGACCCCGGCGCGACCGCCAGAATGATCGCCGAGCTGGTGCATCGCGAGCCGTATCCGATCTCTACCCCCGGGCAGCTCACGGCCGCGGCCAGCTGACCCGTTCCAGCCCCGTACCACTCGATTGTTGAGGAGACAACTGTGAACACGAAGCTATGCTGGCTCGACGTCAGAGACGCTGACGGCGTGCGGGATGCGATCGTCGAGGAGGCTGTGCACCAGCGGCTCGACGGTATCGTCGCCGCCGATGTCGCCGACCTCACGACCTTGCCGCCGACCACCAAGAAAGTGCTTTTCCCCCGCGGCGGTGACGTGCCTGAAGATCTCACCGCCGCGGACATCGTCATTCTCGGCCCCGAGGCGTACCAGCGGCACTCCGCGCTGGCCGCGGCGCATCCGACCATCGAGTTCGGCCGGTTCGTCGAAATCATCGACGCCGACAGCCTGGAGCTGGCCTGCCAGGTGGCCAAGACCGACCGGTGGGCGGTGCTGCTGTTCCGTGACCCCACCAAGATCCCGCTGGAAATCGTGCTCGCGGCCGCGGACAAGGCGAAGGGCAGCATCATCACCGGCGTCGCGGATGTCGAAGAAGCCGAGATCGTGTTCGGTGTGCTCGAACATGGCTCGGACGGCGTGATGCTCGCGCCCCGCGCGGTGGGCGAGGCCACCAGCCTCAAGGCCGCCGCACAGGAGCGCTGCACCGATCTCGAGCTCGTCGAGCTGGAGGTTCTCGGCATCCGCCGGGCCGGCATGGGCGAGCGGGCCTGCGTGGACACCTGCTCGCACTTCCGGCTGGACGAGGGAATCCTCGTCGGCTCGCATTCCCAAGGGATGATTCTGAGCTGCAGCGAGACGCACCCGTTGCCCTACATGCCGACCCGCCCGTTCCGGGTCAACGCCGGTGCGCTGCACTCGTACACGCTCGTGGCGGCGGGGCGCACCAGCTATCTCAGCGAGCTGCGCTCGGGCGGCAAGGTCCTCGCGGTGGACGCCACCGGGCGCGCCCGGATCGTCACCGTCGGCCGCGTGAAGATCGAGACTCGGCCGTTGCTGGCCATCGACGCCGTGGCCCCCTCTGGAGTGCGGGTGAACCTCATCGTGCAGGACGACTGGCACGTCCGGGTACTCGGCCCCGGCGGGGTAGTGCTCAACGTCACCGAACTGACCGCGGGTACCAGGGTGCTGGGCTATCTGCCCACCGAGCAGCGCCACGTCGGCTATCCGATCGACGAGTTCTGCATCGAACAATGAACGCCAATGATGTGATGACGCTGCCCCAGCTCGGCCAGTGGGGCAGCCCGGAACAACTGCGGAAGCTGCAGCGTCGGGCGCTTCCCCGCTCGCTGTCCTGGGCGGCGCGGTCCCCGTTTTACCGCCGTCGGTTCGCCGCGATGCCCACCCCACCCAGCACGTTCGAGGACCTGGCCGGCCTGCCGCTGACCAGTAAGCAGGATCTGCGGGACGCCTATCCCTACGGGCTGCTCGCGGTGGACAAGCGGCGGCTGGCCACCTACCACGAGTCCAGCGGGAGCTCCGGGACACCGACCGCCTCCTACTACACCGCAGAGGACTGGGTGGATGTCGCCGAGCGGTTCGCTCGCAAGCCGGGCGGGATCCACCCGAGCGACACCTTCATGGTCCGCACCCCCTATGCGCTCATGATCACCGGTCACATGGCGCACGCCGCCGGACGGCTGGCGGGTGCCACGGTGGTGCCCGCGGACAACCGCTCGATCGCGATGCCCTACGCCCGGGTCATCCGCGTGCTGCGGGATCTTGATGTCACCCTCACCTGGTCGGTGCCTACCGAGTGCTTGGTCTGGGCGGCGGCGGCCCGCGCGGCCGGCCTTGACCCGGGTACCGACTTTCCCGCGTTGCGCGGGTTTTTCGTCGGTGGTGAGCCACTCAGCGATGCCCGGCGGCGGCGAATCAGCCGGCTGTGGGGTGGCGTACCGGTCATCAATGACTACGGGTCCACCGAGACCGGCGGGCTGGCCGGGGAGTGCCCGGCCGGGCGGATGCACCTGTGGGCCGACCGCCTGGTGTTCGAGGTCCATGACCCGCGGACTGGTCGGCTCACCCAGGACGGGTGCGGGCAGCTGGTGGTGACCACTCTGTACCGGGAGGCCATGCCGCTGATCCGGTACAACTTGGAGGACGCCGTGGAGGTGGACTACGGCGGTTGTGGTTGCGACTGTGGCTGGGCGTTGCCCACGGTCCGGGTGCTCGGCCGCTCCGCGTTCCGTTACCCCGTGGCAGCGGCCTCAGTTACCCAGCACCAGCTCGAAGAGATCGTCTTTGAGCTGCCCGCGGAGTACGACGTGCTGTTCTGGCGGGCCAGAGCCGACGCGACGGTGCTGCGGGTGCAGATCGAGGCCGCGCCCGAACACCGGGATGTCGCCACCGCCGCGCTCACCGCGGCGGTGCACCATCGGCTCGGGGTGCCCTGTGAGGTTGTCGGACTGGACCGGGGAACGCTCATCTCGACCGACGCGCTCACCCGCACCGCTGAGGGTGTGAAGCCAAGAACCCTCTTCGGCCCCGACGAGGACTGGACCCAAGCCCTTCCCCACCAATAACCCCACCAGCACGCATTCAGCGGGCTCAGCGGTGTAAACCAGGGTGTGATAACCCCGCTGAGCCCGCTGAATGCGGCGTACCCGTCAGGTGAGGGCGATGCCTTGCAGGCCGTTGATGTTGGAGAGGGTGACGATCTGGGTGAGAGTGCCGTCGGGGTTGATTCGGAAGCCGTCCACACCTCCGGCGCCGCCGACCTCGGCGTAAAGGAAGCGCCCATCGCGGGTGCCGACCAGATCGATCGGGGTCGCTCTGGTGGGAACCTGGGTGAACTTGGTGGGAGTGCCCGCGGCGTCGATGTGGAAGCCGACGAGGACGTCGCTGCCGGCGTTGTCGACGTAGAAGTTCCCCGCCGCGTGGACGACCCAGCAGGTGGCCATCTGCCCGCTGAGTTGGGAGGCGACTGGGGTGACGGTGCCGTCGGGGTGGATGGTGTGGGTGCTCAGCGTGTCGGCGCCGGCATCGGTCAGGACCAGGCGGCCGTGGTTATCGAAGGTGAAACCGAACGGGGCGGGGGTACCAGCGGGGTTGGCCACGAAGGTGTCGGAGGGCCGACCGTCCTCGGCCACGGCGAAGACGTCGATGTGGCTGCCATTGAGCTTGGTGGTGATGACCAGCTGTCGTCCGTCGGGGGTGAAGCCGATCTGGGCGGGGCTGTTCAAGAACTGCGTCGGCCCGGTGGCCGGGGTGAGGTTGAGGGAGCGAGTGGAGTCCGCGATGGGGTCGAGCTTGCCGTCGGTGATCCGGTATCCGGTGATGGCGCCGGTCCCGTGGCCGTTGAGCACGTAGAGCAACTCGCCGTGCACGCTCACGCTGACCGGGAAGGTCCCGCCCGAGGGAAGCACCTGCTGGAGGTACAGGTGGTCGTCCCCGAGCTCGAGCACGGACACGGTGTCGCTGCCGGCGTTGACGGCGATCAGCAGTCGGTGGTGGGGGTCATAGTGGAGTGAGCCCTGGGAGCTGAGCGGATCACCGTCACCCCCCTCGTTGCGACCGCCGTTCCCGCCGGTGTCGACGGTCTCGGCGAGGGTGAGGGCGCCGTCCTCGGCCCGGTCGTAGACCTGGATCTGGTTGCCTGCGGGGTTGTTGGTCTGGACGAATACAAGGTTCCTCGTCATGGGATGTGCTCCGAACGTCTCGTGGGTGTTAGGTGGTGGTTACTGGTACCCAGAGTTAAGAGAGCGTGAGACCTCCCGCTGATACCCAGAATCTGGCCCGTACCGTGTTGTTGTGGACGATGAAGGGGTGCGGGTATGGGCGAGGGGCAGCACCGGGATGACCGGCGTCGGCTGTGGGTGGGTACCGCGGCCGCGCTCGTCGTGTTGGTCGCGCTCGCGTTGGTCAGCGTGCTCGGCGCGACCCGTGGGACGCCTCCGGGCGGGCTGAACTCGACCGGCGGCGCCTCGGATTCCGCTACCCAGGCTGGGCGGATCGCGGGGGACCCGCTGGCGATGGGCAGTCCGACCGCGCCGGTGGTGATCGTGGAGTGGGGTGATTTCCAGTGCCCGTTCTGCGGGGCGTTCGCTCGGGACACCGAACCCGCTCTGCTGACTCAGTACGTCGATGCCGGCAAGGTCCGCTTGGAGTGGCGAGATTTCGCCTACCTGGGTCCGGAGTCCGTCGCGGCCCGGGCGGCGGGCCGGCAAGGCAAATTCTGGGCCTACCACGACGCGCTGTATGCCCAGCAGCGCCCCGAGAACACCGGCGCGCTGAGCCGCCGGCTATCTGGTCGGGTTGGCCCGCCGGCTCGGCCTGGACGTCGGCCGGTTTCAGACCGACCTGGCTGACCCGTCCCTGGCGCGGCAGGTGCGGGCCGACCAGGCTGAGGGTAGCTCGTTCGGTGTGGCCGGCGTTCCCACTTTCCTGATCAACGGGAAGCTGCTGTTCGGCGCTCAGCCGTTGTCGGTGTACCAGCAGTCCATCGACGCCGCACTCGCCGGCGCGTAAGGGTGAGCAACGTTGGTTATCTCGCCGCGCTCCTCGGTGGTGTCCTTGCGCTGCTCAGCCCGTGCAGTGCGCTGCTGCTGCCGTCATTTTTCGCCTACGCCTTCTCCGGTCGCGGCGAGCTGCTGGCCCGGACGACGGTGTTCTACTTCGGGCTGGCCGCCACCCTGGTTCCCCTCGGGGTCGCATCCTCCTCGGCCAGCGGTCTGTTCTACGGTCACCGGGCGGCCCTGATCCTCATCGCGGGCTGGGGTGATCATCGCTCTGGGTGCCGCGTAGATCTTCGGTCGCGGGTTCGCCTTCGGACCGGCGGTGCGTCTGCAGCAGCGGATGGCGGGGCGAGGCGGGTGGGTCGGGGTGTTCGGCTTGGGCGCGGCGTACGGGCTGGCCGGATTCTGCTCCGGGCCGATCCTCGGCGCGGTGCTGACCATCGCCGCCGTCGACGGGCAGCCAGCGCGCGGTGGCGCCCTGCTCGCCGTCTACGCCCTGGGTATAGCCGCGCCCATGTTCGTCCTCGCCGCCCTGTGGCAACGCTATGACCTGAGCTGACGGCGCTGGCTGCGCGGACGCGCGTTCACTCTCGGTCCGCTGCACCTCCATACCACCAGCGCCATTTCCGGGTTGTTGTTCATCGGTATCGGAGTGCTGTTCCTGGTCTTCGATGGCACCGCCACGCTCAGTGGCGTCTTGGGTCTGACCGTCAGCACCGACACTCAACTGGCCGCCCAGAACGCGATCACTCGATTCAGCGCGCGAGTCCCGGACACCGCGCTGCTCGGGACCCTCGCCGCGGTCATTGTGCTCACCACCGCCTGGCGACTACGCCGCCGCGGGAGTGGGTCTTGGGCACCGGATCGCCTAGTCGCTGGCGAGACCGAAGCCGGTCGCAAGCGGTAGTCCGCCAGGATGCCGTCGGCCGCCCGGTCATAGACGACGACGGCGTTGCCGAAGGCCGAGTTGGTCGACGCGTAAACGTGACCGACCAACTCGTGCCCAGCGTTGGTCGCAGCGGTTGTGGCGTTTGCTGAGGCGGCTCCGACGCCGGTCAGCGCGGTAAACGAACTTGCCACCGCCGCGGCGGCGATGGTCCGACGGAATTGGCGGGGATGAGGCATGAGATGGCTCCTTGACGGCGATGCGATGTCGCCGGATAGGTGGGTCTGCAGGACAGCTGGAGCTTGGCCAACTCCGGAGCGACCGAAGTGGGCCGAGCTGACCCGTACCCTGGCTTCCCTCCCGCCACTTACCCGCCACAACAGGCCAGAACTGGCAAAATGTTCGCGGAATTTAAGAAGTCGGTCGTGATGAGAGTTGCGGGGTCTTTACCGCCACCTGCTCCCTCGGGTCATCGTCGGCAGCGGCACCCGGAGTCCCTCCGGAGCCACAGCCCGCGCCCGCCGTCACGCCGGTGCAGGAGCCAAGCGAAAGGGACCATCCGGAAATAGCTCAACTGCGGCTGCCGCCGGACCGTGGTCAGGCTCCGGCCTGCCCCCCGGCGCAACACCAGGACGAGGGAACGGACCCCCGCAGGATCCATCGGCCAGCGGTCCTCGATCTACGGTGCGGGCTCGGTCAAGGATTTCACGGCATCTCATGGCACGACGTGGAGTCGGTGAGGCGGCGCGGGGGACGTGCTGGCGGCGTGCTGTTTATCGATGTCGATGAGATAGGGAGCGACGAAGCCGTGGTAGTTCTCTTTGCGCTGGGTGGGCAGATTCTTCCACCCGGTGATGCGGTCACGACAGAAAGGCGTGCCGCACCGGCAGGAGGCCGGGAAGTACTCAACCGTGTAATTCCGCATGGCGTAGTCGAAAGTGATCTCCTGGCCGGCGACGATGGACTTACGGGCAAGGATGTTGTGAGCACCGCTGGCGTTGAGGAGAATCCCACAGTTCGGGTCACACGAGTGGTTCACCTTGGGGATAAGGCCGCCGTGTATCACAAAGCGTTCCTTGCTGACTTGGGAGGCGTGGGAGTGGTTGCAGTCAACCTCGCGGTCGATGACACCAACCATGACTGTCTCACCGATCTGGAAGGATCGGGTGGCGAAAATTCCTTCTCCTTTGTCGTCAGTTCCCCGGAGTTCGTATCCGACAGTCATCTGCAACGTCTCGTGTTCGCGCTCACTGAGCATGACGCACCTCCTGGAGGTGCCCGCCGGTCCGCCACGAGCAAGCCGTGCGTCACGGCGTAGTCGGTTTCGGTGTGGCAAACGGAGCGAGTGCGTCAGGGTTGACGCATGACAGATCTCAAATCTTACTGCAAAATCTCACCCCTCGCAAACGACAGGAGCAGCCATCGTGCATATTGTTCCCACTTGGGGCTTATGTGAAACTAAGTTCGAAGAATGGGAGCGCTCGGACGGCGTTGAAGGCTGTGGCGTAGGTGCGAGACCGACCTCAGAGCGCCGAATACCGACTACTCGATCAACTGAGCCCGCCAGTACTGAGGACCGCCGACGCGCGAGCGGCGCCCAGGGCCTCACCGAGTGTCCACACCGCCGCGCCGAGCAGCACCAAGTCCTTGAGAAGGAATTGTCCGGGCATCCCCGATAGGGCGGGGAACCCGCCGGCGGAGGCGTCTGCGACATCTGGGGTGGTGAACAGGAAGCTCGGCGTGCCCAGGAACACCAGCACCGCTATCGCGCTGCCCAGGGCCGAGATCCGGGGCCACAACGGCCCGAGCGCGATGAGCAGCGCCGCGATGATCTCGACCGTGCCGAGCACACTGGCGAACGTGCGGACGTCGAATATGTCATAAAGCCAACTCATCAGCGGGCTATGAGCCACCAGTGGTTGAATGGCCAGAGCCTCGTATTGGGCGTACTTCAGTGCGCCGATCCAAGCGACCACAACGACGAGCCCGTACCGAACCAGTAGCCGACCAGCGGTGGCGGCCGGATGCTCCATTGTTCCCGCTAGCGCGGGCCGATCCATAATTTGTGACATGGCAAGGTCCTTTCTCAGATCAGACTAGTCGACGTTCAAGGCCGCGTCTGGTGGCGTTCGCTGGTGCTGAGCGGCGTCCTACCGACTGCGGACAGGTAGTGATCATCGGCGGATCCGTTGCTCCTCAGCTTCCGCACCGGGGTTGAGCCGGTGCGTTGCCGGGTCCAGGGCAACAAGGTTGATCATGGACGGCGAACCGTCGCGCACGGTCATTCAGTAGCCAGGGCGGCATACCGCTGCCAAGATCCAGTGATCACATGCGGGAGAGGACCACTTGCCGGACAATTACGCTGGGCGCCCGTCGCGAGACAGCCCTGACCTGATGGTAACGCTTCAACCTGGCTCCGGTCGGCCGTTGCGGGAGCAGCTGGCTGGTGCGCTCAAGGATGTCGTCCGGACCGGTCGGCTGTTCGCCGGAGCGCAGTTGCCATCCATCCGGGCGCTGGCCGCTGATCTCGGCGTATCCCGGGGCGTCGTCGTCGACGCCTATGCGCAGCTGGCCGCGGAGGGCTTCTTCACCAGTAATCCTAGCTCCGGCACCCACGTCGCGGCAACCTTCCAGCTGCCACGTGTTGGACCAGCCTCGCACCAGACGCCGATCCCGGCACCGGTCACGGCCGTCGAGTTCGACCTGCGGGCGGACTGGCCCGACCTGTCGCTGTTTCCCCGGCGCAAGTGGGTGGCCGCGACCCGGGACGCGGTGCGCGAACTCGCCGACGGTGACCTCGGCTACGGTGACCCGCTCGGCAGCGGCGGGCTGCGGGTGGACCTCGCGTCCTACCTGGCCCGGGTCCGTGGCGCGGTCGCGGCACCGGAGGGTCTCCTGGTCGTGGCAGGCGTCACCCAGGGACTGGTGCTTCTCGCGCGTCAGCTCGCCGCGCAGGGTCACGACGCGCTGGCGGTGGAGGATCCGGGCAGCAGGCGGCTGCAACAGGTACTGGACCGCACAGGGCTGCGGCTGGTTCCCGTCCCGGTCGACCGCGAGGGTCTCGACGTCTCGGCGCTGGCCGACACGAACGCCCGCGCGGTGTTGTGCACGCCAGCGCACCAGTTCCCCACCGGCACGGTGCTCTCGCCGCCCCTGCGCAGCGCCTTGGTGCGGTGGGCGATGGAGCGGGACAACCTGATTATCGAGGACGACCACGACGCCGTCTTCCGCTGGGACCGGATGCCGATGGCCTGCCTGCAGGGTCTGGACCCACAGCGGGTCGCGTTGCTGGGATCGGTCAGCCGCTCGCTCGCGCCCGGCCTGCGGCTGGGGTGGGTGGTCCCGCCCGCGCCGCTGCTCGCCCCGCTTGCCGCGGCCAAACGTGACGCCGATGGCGGAAGCCCGGTCATCGAGCAGCATGCGCTGGCCCGACTGATCGAGATGGGCGCGTTCGACCGCCACCTGCGCCGGGCGCGGAAGGTCTACCGAGCCCGCCGTGACGCGTTGCTGGCCGCCCTCGAGCAGCAACTGGGCAGCCCGCCCCGCTGACCGGGTTGGTTCTGGGCTACGCCCGGCTGGCCGTCGCCCACGCCACCGAGGCCGTCACCCGGCTCGCCGACGCGACCAGGGAGGTCTACGAGCAGGCCTGATCAGCACGCCTGCGCCACAGACCCACTCGCACCGACTGCCCCCGCCAGGGCGAGCCTGACTCTGGTGTTCCCAAGTGGTCCTCTCCGACGCATGATCACTAGATCTGTTCAGTGGTCCGCCGCCCTTCTAACGTATGTGCGATCCGAGCGAGCGGCACGAAGGGCAGCGTTGGACGACGACGGGCATCTCCCATGATCCGACCCGTGGCAGAGCTCGGCGGGTCGGTGCGGGCGAGCGACGAAACCAAGCTCCACCTGTTCGTCGTGCTTGCCACGGGCAGCCGGTCCCGGCGGCACCTCGACTCGGCCGCGCTCGCGCAACACGGCCTGCGCGTGGTCTCCGTCGACACCATCGACGAACTGCGCGAGGCGCTGGGACAGCTACGGCCTGACGTCGCTGTCGTCGATGTCAGCCTCGCCGTCGGTCGCCGCTCTGTCGTGCTCGAGCTGGTACGGGGTGCGAGCACGCCACTGGTCGCCGTCGCCGTCGCCGACCCCGCCGAGCGGGTGGAGCTCCTGCTCGCGGGCGCGGACGATTGAATGCCCGCGGCGTACACCTCCGCCGAACTCGCTGCCCGAGTGATCGCTCTGGGGCGGCGGATCCGCTTTGACCAGCCACGCCGTCCCGGCGCACTCCTGCGCGCCAGCCCGCTGCAGCTCGACCCGCGAACCCGCCGGGTGGAGCTGCACGGTTTGGAGATAGCGCTGACCGCGATGGAGTTCAACCTACTGAGCTGCTTTCTTCGCTATCGCGGTGAAGCGCTGTCCCGCGAACGGCTCCTGGCGGAGGTCTGGGGCTATACCACCGGTGCGGCCGAGACGGTCACCGTGTACGTGCGACGACTGCGCTCAAAGATCGAGTCCGATCCGGGACAACCTGTGCTGATCCAGACGGTCTGGGGTCTCGGTTACCGATTCCGCGTCGATGAGCAACCCGAGCACCCCTGGAACTCCGCGGTCAGGTTGACATCCCGACCTCGCGTACGGCGTCAGCGAGTCGGGTGACTGCCTCGATGACGTGCTCGACGTCCAGCGTGGCGTAGCCGACCACCAGCCCGGACAGTCGGGGGGGATCAGCTGATGTGGTGGCGGTGGCCTCGACGGCGACGCCGCGGGCCGCCGCCGCCGCGACCAGCGCCGCGGCATCCACCTCGCCACGCGGTTGCAGCCATACGTGCAGCCCCGCCGTGGCGCCATTCACCGCCCAGCCAGGAAACTGCTGGTCCAGGGCGGCGAGCAGCGCGTCGCGCCGGGTGCGGTAGATCTTGCGTGCGCGCAGCAGGTGCCGGTCGAAGGCACCCATCTCGATCAGCCGGGCGAGCGCGTGCTGCTCGATGACCGGACTACCACCGTCACCGTCGCGCTTGGCGACAACGAGCGAGGAAAGCAACGTCGCCGGCGGCACGACCCACCCCAGCCGCAGGCCGGGAGCCAGCGAGCGGCTTACCGAGCCCAGCAACGCGACCCGATGTGGATCCAGGCCCTGCAGGCAGCCCATCGGCATCCGGGCCCACCGGTACACCGCGTCGTGGTCGTTCTCGATGACCAAGCCGTCTCGCTCGGCTGCCCAGCGCAACAGAGCAGTGCGGCGCGACAGCTGACAGCATGACGCCGGTAGGAAACTGATGCGCTGGCGTGCACAGCACCGCACGGGCACCGGTGGCCACCAATGCCGCGACATTGAGGCCCGCGCGATCCACCGGGACGGGCACCAGGCGCAAACCCGTACGAGCTAACACCCGCTGCAACCGGCTGCTGCTGCCGAGCGGATCGCGTTGGAACTGGGCGCCCGAGGGCACGAGATCGGGCTGCGCAGTCCGCACGTGCTGCTGCGTCGGGTGGAGGGTTGCTCGGGTCTGGTGCACATGCGTACCGAGCTGGTACCTCGGATGGAATACGGACGTACCCAGCCCCACCTGAGCGCGCACGCCCGCATTCAGCGGGCTCAGCGGGGTAGTACCTACCCGAATAACCCCGCTGAGCTCGCTGAATGTGCGGTGGTGGCCCGTGGGGGTCCGGTGCGGTTGTCCTGCACCGGACCGGTGAGCTGGCAGTGCGAGGACGGCGCCGCCACGGCGACGTTCCCGGTGGCCGCCGGTGACACGGTCGAGCTGCGCCTGAGCTATTCCCCGTCGTTCGGCACGGCCGGTGAACACGACGACGGGGAGCCGACGTTGCGGGACACCATCGAGGGGTGGGAGTCCTGGGCCGCGCTGCACACCAGCTACGACGGCTGTTTCCCTGATGAGGTGCGGCGCAGCTCGCTGGTCCTGCAGGGCCTGACCTTCCGGCCCTCCAGTGCTGTGGTGGCAGCCGCAACGACCTCATGGCCGGAGCGGCCTCGGAGGCGAGGACAATTACGATTATCGCTTCGCCTGGCTGCGTGACCTCAGCCTGACCATCCGAGCCCTGTGGGTGGCCGCCTGCCCTGATGAGCCCAGTCGGCTGTTCGACTGGTTCGCCAATGCCGCCGGACACCTCGGCGATGAGCTGGTACAGATCATGTACGGCGTCGAAGGCGAGCGCGACCTCACCGAACACGAGCTGGAGCACCTGTCCGGCTACCACGACAGCCGCCCGGTACGGGTGGGCAACCAGGCGTGGCAGCAACAGCAGCTCGACGTCCTCGGCGAGGTGCTCGATGCCGCCTTCCTGCTGCGGACCGAACTGGGCACCCTTGACCGTCCGGTCCGGGACATGCTGGTGACCCTGGCCAATCGGGCGGCGGACGGCTGGGCCGAACCCGACGCCGGGATGTGGGAGTCCCGAGGGAAGCCACGCCAGTACGTTTCGTCCAAGGTGATGTGCTGGGTGGCGCTCGATCGGGCGATCCAGCTGGCCCCGGTCTTGGGACCCAACGCCGATCCGACCCGATGGGCGCTGGCGCGCGACGAGGTGCACGCCGCGGTCCTGGACCAGGCCTGGAGCAGCCAGGCCGGCGCTTACGCGGGTGCTTTCGCCTCCGACGACCTGGACGCCTCCGTGCTCCTGGCGCCGATCGTCGGTTTCCTGCCCGCCACCGACGAGCGCATGTGGGCCACGATCGAGGCGATCGAGCGCGAGCTGGGCGAGGGTGGGCTGATCCGCCGGTGGCCAGCTGATCCCAGCGGCTTTCTGATTTGTACCTACTGGCTGATCGAGTGCCTCGCGCTGGGTGGGGCGACCGACCGGGCAACCTCCTGGTTCCGTCGTGCCACTGCGTACGCCAACGATCTGGGTCTGCTCTCTGAGGAGGCCGATCCGCACAGCGGCGAGCTGCTGGGCAACTTCCCGCAAACGTTCTCACACGTTGGGCTTATCAACGCCGCGTGGCGTCTGGGGGCGGAGAGAATCGCCGATGAGCAGACCAAAGGGGTCCCTCAAGTCGGACGACCCGAGTAGCGCCGTCGAGGAACCCAGCTACGGATTTCCGGCCGGGCTGTGGCGGGCGCTGGAGCGCACCCCACCGCCGGGCCTGGGCCGGCTCCGGGCCTGGCGCAGCCCGTTGCGTGGTCCTTGGTTGACCTCGGTGTTCGGCGCGGTGCTGCTCGCGGCACTGCCCCTGGTCATCATCACCGGATTGCTCGACTACATCGCATACGGCCCGCAGTTCGGGCAGGCGTTCCCCACTGACGTCGGCTGGC
>JBDTAX010000150.1:0-30243 GCA_039924425.1 Pseudonocardiaceae bacterium | reverse complement strand
GTGTAGCCGACGATTCCGTGCTGGCCCGCCGGCACACCCATACAGATGGTGGCCACGCTGACCGCTGTCGTCGCGGGGAACCCGGCGGTGATCGGCTCGCGGCCTTCGGTTAAGGACGTGAGGAACGGCGCGTCCGCGGGATGTTCCCGCAACGCCCGCCACCCGAGACCGTCCACGAGCAGCAGACAAGTCCCCCGTGCTGGGTTGAGCCCTAGCCGATCGGTGAACCCCGTGACTCCCAGACCGGACAGCAGCGCGGGTACCACGTCCGCAAGCGCCTGCGGCGCTCGCGGACGTGGTACCCGCTCTGCTGTCCGGTCTGGGAGTCACGGGGTTCACCGATCGGCTAGGGCTCAACCCAGCACGGGGGACTTGTCTGCTGCTGGTGGACGGTCTCGGGTGGCGGGCGCTGCGGGAGCATCCCGGGGACGCGCCGTTCCTCACGTCCCTGACCGAGGGCCGCGAGCCGATCACCGCCGGGTTCCCGGCGACGACAGCGGTCAGCGTGGCCACCATCTGCATGGGGGTGCCGGCGGGCCAGCACGGAATCGTCGGCTACACCTTCGTCACCCCCGACGGTGATCTGATCAACGCGTTGAGCTGGCGCACGCACGGCAGCGGTACCGGGGTCGATCTCCGTGAGCGATTCGTGCCTGAGGACATTCAGCCGCGACCCACTGCGCTGGAACGCGCTGCGGCGGACGGGGTGCGGGTCACCCTGGTGGTGCCGCAGGTGCATCGGGACTCGGGACTGAACCGCGCGGTGCTGCGTGGCGGCGAGTTCCAGGGCGTGTACGCGCTGGGGGATCTGGCCGCTTGCGCGCTGGCGGCGGTGTCCGGCGGCGAGCGGAGCTTGTGCTACGCCTACCACGGTGACCTGGACCGGCTCGGCCACGTCTACGGCGTCGGGTCGCTGCCGTGGCGACTGCAACTCGCCCACGTGGACCGACTGGCGGCCACGATCGCCGAGGGGCTGCCGCCGGGCACTCAGCTCGTGGTGATCGCGGACCACGGCATGGTGACGGTGCCCGAGGAAGGCCGGCTGGACTTCGACACCGAACCGGCGCTGTGGACCGGGGTGCGCGTGCTGGGCGGCGACCCGCGCGCCCGGTACCTCTACACCGAGCCGGGAGCCACCGACGACGTGCTCGCCGCCTGGAGTGAGCTGATCGGGGACCGGGCGTGGATCCGCACCCGTGACGAGGCCATCGCGGCCGGGTGGTTCGGCCCCGTGGTCGAGCCCCGCATCCGCGACCGCATCGGTGACCTCATCGTCGCCGCCCGCGCCGACATCGCCATCGTGCAGTCCCACGTCACCCCCACGCTGAGCGCCCTGATCGGCCACCACGGTTCCCTGACCCCCGACGAGCAGCTAGTGCCCCTCCTCACCCACCACAACCCCTAACCCGGCGGTCTCATGGATGCTTGTGCACCTCAGATCCGGGGCTACGAAGCGCTGGGGGTGCCCGGTCTGCTGCAGACTGCGGAGTACGCGCGGGCGATCATTCAGGGCGTCGAGCCGGTCCGGTGGCCGCGCTGCGCGACTCCAAGAACCCGGCCGGCGGCGCGCTCGCCTGGGCCGCCTTCACCACCTCGCTGCGCGCCGACACGCTCTCCTAAGCCAGCCGGTCGAGGCGAGGCGGCGAGAAAACGGGCCGCTTACGGCCGTGATGAGCACCGAGTGAGCGCCCGCAAGTAGCGGGCGCCAAAGCGCATGTCGTGGCGCCAAGAAGGCGCTAAACCGTCCGCATGCCGAGCATTCAGATCAAGAACGTCCCGGACGAGGCGTACCTTGTCTACCGGCGCCGCGCCGCCGCCGCCGGGAAGTCACTCCAGGAATACCTCCTCGGTGAGTTGATCGAGCACGCCAGCCACCCCACGCTCGACGAGGTGCTCGACCGCGCTGGAGCGCGGGCCGGTGGACGGTTGTCGGCCTCCTTCGCGATACAGCATCTGCGCGCTGAGCGCGAGCGCTGGTGATCGACCTCGAAGTGCAGTCCGTGCTTCGTTCCGGTGTGCGGCACGGGTTCCTCGACGAGCGACGCGCGCGGCAGGCATGGACTGATCTCGCCAGCATGCCGCTCCAACGTGTTTCACACCGGCCGCTACTGCATCGAGCCTGGGAGCTGCGCGACAACGTGACCACATACGACGCGGCATACGTCGTGCTCGCCGAGATTCTCGGAGCCACTTTGCTCACAGCGGACAGCACACTCGCGAACGCGCCCGGGATCCGCTGCGAGGTCGACCTGGTCCAGCTCCCGCCGAACTGAGGACCCGTGAGTGGCGATGCGAGTGATAGGTCGCATCGCCACTCACGGGTGAAACAGTGGCGGTAGGAATCTCAGCATGAGGGTTGCCCAGGTCAGATGGGTCAGCATCGGCGCCTGGACACCGCCGGTGGCGCGTCGTTGCAGGCCGAACAGGGTGCCCATGACCGTGGCGGCGAGGACCAGGGCCGGGTTGCGGGTCGGGACCGTGGCCAGGGCGTAGGCGGCGGTGGACACCGCGACCGGGCACCTCGGGCCGGCTGCGGTGTAGAGCGCGCCACGGAAGAACACCTCCTCGGCCGCCCCGTTGGCCAGGGTCGTGAACAGCACGAGTGCGGTGGTGCCCTCGTCGGCGAAGCGCAGGACGCCGCGCAGGGCGTCATTGAGCAGCGGGACGCGCCGGGCGAGCAGGGCGCCGCCGTAGAACAGGCCGAACGCGGCGACCCCGGTCGCGACGGGGGCCAGGACGGGGTGGCGCTGAGCCTGGTCGGGTTCGGTCGTCGCGCCCAGGTGCACCGGACCGGAGGCGAGGCCACCGGCGGTCCAGATCCCGGCGGCCGCGAGGGTGGCGGCGTAGAACTGCGGCGACGCCGGCCGACGCGACAGCGCGACGCCGAGCAGGGCCGCGCCCGCCGCCGACGTCACAGCCACCACCCGGCGCCGGCGAGTCACGGCGTGCGCGGTGTCACGATGGCCGGCGGGAACCCCGCTGGAGCCCGTCGCGCGGCGGCCCGCTCACCCAGGGCCTGCAGCACCGCTTGGTCGTAGCCCATCGGCTCGAACGGGACCAGCGCGCGGATGCTGTCCTCACGCACGATGACCTCGTTGCTCATGGAGTCGATCAGGGAGCGTCCGGTTGCGACGTCGACGTCGGTCACGAGCGAGAGCCATCGCGAGGACAGCCGCGGGCTCAGCAGCGGCACCGGCACCACGACCATGCGCCGGCCTTCGATCACGGCGACCCGGCGCATCATCTCCAGATACGTCAGGACCTCGGGACCACCGATGTCGAAGCTGCGCGAGACCGCGTCGGTGCCACCGAGGGTCAGCACCCCGACCAGGTAGCGCACCACATCGGCGATCGCGATCGGTTGAGCTCGGGTCCGCACCCACAGCGGGGTGATCATGACCGGGAGATGCTCGACGAGTTGGCGGGTCAACTCCCAGGAGATGCCGCCGTGCCCGACGATGATCCCGGCACGCAGGCTGATGACGGTGACCCCGGTGGAACCCAGCAGCCCTTCCACCGCTCGGCGGCTGCGCAGGTGCGCCGACAGGTCATCGGCGTCCTCGCCGAGCCCACCCAGATACACGATCCGGGTCAGACCCGCGGCGCCAGCGGCGGCGGCGAAGGACAGGGCCGCCCGCGCGTCCTGCTCCGAGAAGTCCGCCACATCCAGGGAATGCACCAGGTAGTATGCGGCATCACACCCGGCGCAGGCCGCAGCGAGGCTGTCCTCATCGGCGACGTCGGCGCCCACCGCCGTACCCGCACCGCGATAGTTTTCCGGGTATCGGGTCATCGCCACGACCTGGTGCCCGTCGGCGACCAAGGCCGGGCAGAGCCGAGCGCCAACGAACCCGGACGCCCCCGCTACCAGAATGCGCATCACTACCATCACCATAGTCGCAGCCGCAGTATCCGCATGGCGGTGGCTCGTGCCCAGGTGAGGACCCGTGAGTGGCGATGCGACCTATCACTCGCATCGCCACTCACGGGGCGCAGCCACGTTTAACGGCCGCCGCGGGGGCCGGCGGTGCCGCCGGGACGGCGGCGGCGCAGGTAGCGCTCGAAGTCCGCGGCGATGGCGTCCCCGCTGGCTTCGTGCAGCGTGAGGTCGGTGTCGCCGCGCTCCTCCAAGGCCCGCACGTAGCTGGCGACCTCGTCGTCCTCCTCGGCCATCTCGCTGACCATCGCCTCCCATTCCTCGGACTCCTCGGGCAGCGCGCCGAGCGTGACCTCGAGGTCGAGCGCTTCCTCCACCCGGTGCAGCAGCGCCAGGGTGGCCTTGGGGGAAGGCGGGGCGGAGACGTAGTGCGGTACCGCCGCCCAGAACGCGATGGCCGGCACCCCGGCCTGCACGCAGACGTCCTGGAAGATCCCCACGATCCCGGTGGGGCCCTCGTACTTGGAACGCTCCAGCTTGAATCGGGCGGCGGAGGCGGCGTCGTAGGCGGTCCCGGTGACCGGCACTGGCCGAGTGTGTGGGGTGTCGGCGAGCAGGGCACCCAGGATGACCACGGTGACGATCTCCAGGTCCATCACGTAACGCAGCAGCTCAGCGCAGAACGACCGCCAGCGCATGTTCGGCTCGATGCCGTGCACCAGCACCACGTCGTAGTCGGCACCGGGCGGGCGGCACACCGACAGTCTGGTGGTGGGCCACTCGATGCGCCGGGTGATCCCGTCGACCAGTTTGGTGGTCGGCCTGGTGACCTGGAAGTCGTAGTAGTCCTCTGGGTCGAGCTCGGCCAGCGGCGTCGCGTCCCAACTGAGTTGCAGATGCTCGATCGCGGTGCTCGCGGCGTCCCCGGCGTCGTTCCAGCCCTCGAACGCGGCGACCAACACCGGGGAGCTGAGCTGGGGCAGTGTTGATCCGCGGTTGGCGGAGTCGCTGCCGGAGGTGTCCGGATGGGTCACCGCGCTAGCCTACGGCTCCGGTGCCGCGCCAGCCTGAGCGCGATGCCGCCACAGCCCGATACCGCTGCTCTACGCTGAATCTCATGGCCCTGCCCTCGCTGCTCGATGTCCTGGCGCGTCGTGTCCTGGTCGCTGACGGGGCGATGGGCACGATGCTGCAGTCTGCCCCGCTGAGCCTGGATGACTTCGCTGGCCTGGAGGGCTGCAACGAGATTCTCAACGTCACCCGCCCGGACGTTGTGCGCGCCGTGCACCGAGGGTACCTGGAAGCGGGTGCCGACGCGGTGGAGTCCAACACCTTCGGCGCCAACCTGGCTAACCTGGCCGAGTACGGCATCGCTGATCGGATCCGGGAGCTCGCCCAGGCGGGTGCCGCGCTGGCCCGCGAGGTGGCCGATGAGTTCACCGAGCCAGATCGGTCGAGGTTCGTGCTCGGCTCGGTCGGCCCGGGCACCAAGCTGCCCACCTTGGGTCACATCTCCTTCGCCGAGCTGCGCGACGCCTACCTCGAGCAGGTCCGCGGTCTGCTCGACGGCGGCGTTGACGCGGTCCTCATCGAGACCAGCCAGGATCTGTTGCAGTGCAAGGCCGCAGTGATCGCCGCGCGCCGGGCGATGGTCGCCGAGGGCCGGCACGTCCCGATCATCACCCAGGTCACTCTGGAGACCACCGGGACGATGCTGCTGGGCACCGAGATCGGCGCGGCGTTGACCGCGCTGGAGCCGCTGGGCATCGATCTGATCGGGCTGAACTGCGCCACCGGCCCGGCCGAGATGAGCGAGCACCTGCGCCAGCTGGCCAAGCATTCCCGGATCCCGCTGTCGGTGATGCCCAACGCCGGGCTTCCCCAGCTCAGCAGGGGTGGGGCGGTCTACCCGCTGACCCCCGACCAGCTGGCCACCGCGCTAGCCGGCTTCGTCACCGAGTTCGGGGTCCGGCTGGTTGGCGGGTGCTGCGGCACGACCAGCGAGCACATCGCGGCGGTGGTCCAGGCCGTCGCGGGGCTGCAACCCCGCCACCGGCGTCCGCGCCCCGAGCCCGGGGTGTCCTCGCTGTACACCGCGGTGCCGTTCCGCCAGGACGCCAGCGTGCTGATGATCGGCGAGCGGACCAACGCCAACGGGTCCCGGGCGTTCCGCGACGCCATGCTCGCCGAGCGCTTCGAGGACTGCGTGCAGATCGCCCGCGGGCAGACCCGCGACGGCGCGCACCTGATCGACCTGTGCATCGACTACGTCGGTCGCGACGGCGCCACCGACATGGCGGAGCTGGCCGGGCGGCTGGCCACCGCGTCGACCCTGCCGATCATGTTGGACTCCACCGAGCCCGCCGTGCTGCGCGCCGGTCTGGAACGCCTCGGCGGGCGGTGCACGGTCAACTCGGTGAACTTCGAGGACGGCGACGGGCCCGACTCGCGATACCAGCGCGTCATGGAGCTGGTCCGCGAACACGGCGCCGCCGTGGTGGCGCTGTGCATCGACGAGCAGGGCCAGGCCCGCACCGCCGAGTGGAAGGTGCGGGTGGCGTCGCGGCTGATCGATGACCTGACTATCCGCTGGGGCATGCGCACCTGCGACATCATCGTCGACTGCCTCACCTTCCCGATCTCCACCGGCCAGGAGGAGACCCGCCGCGACGCGCTGGAGACCATCGAGGCGATCCGCGAGCTCAAGCGGCGCCACCCGGAGGCGCAGACCACGCTCGGGGTGTCCAACGTGTCCTTCGGCCTCAACCCGGCGGCCCGCCAGGTGCTCAACTCGGTGTTCCTGCACGAGTGCGTGCAGGCCGGGCTGGACACCGCGATCGTGCACGCCTCGAAGATCCTCCCGATGGCCCGGATCCCGGACGAGCAACGGGCCGTGGCGCTGGATCTGGTCTACGACCGGCGGCGCTCGGGACCTGACGAAGACTATGACCCCCTGCAGGCGCTGATGGCGCTGTTCGAGGGCGTCACCGCCTCGTCCTCAAAGCAGTCCCGAGCGGCTGAGCTCGCCGCGCTGCCGCTGTTCGAGCGGCTCGAGCGGCGGATCATCGACGGCGAGCGCACCGGGCTGGCCGAGGACCTGGACGCCGCCCTGGAGCGGCGGCCCGCGTTGCAGATCATCAACGACACCCTGCTGTCCGGGATGCGGACCGTCGGTGAGCTGTTCGGCTCGGGCCAGATGCAACTGCCGTTCGTGCTGCAGTCAGCCGAGGTGATGAAGGCGTCGGTCGCGCACCTCGAACCGCACATGGAGCGCTCGGGGGACGCCACCGGCAAGGGCCGGCTGGTGCTGGCCACCGTCAAGGGCGACGTGCACGACATCGGCAAGAACCTGGTGGACATCATCCTGTCCAACAACGGCTACGAGGTGATCAACCTCGGGATCAAGCAACCCATCAGCGCGATCCTGCAGGCCGCCACGGAGCACCGCGCGGACGCCATCGGGATGTCCGGGCTCCTGGTCAAGTCAACGGTGATCATGAAGGAGAACCTGCAGGAGATGAACTCCCGAGGCCTGTCCGACACGCCGGTGCTGCTCGGCGGGGCGGCGCTGACCCGGGCCTACGTGGAGGACGACCTCGCCGAGCTGTATCCGGGCGAGGTCCGCTACGCCCGGGACGCCTTCGAGGGCCTGCGGCTGATGGACTCGATCATGACCCGGAAACGGGGCGGCACGGTGCCCGCCGACCAGCGGGAAGAGACCAAGGTGGCGGAGCGCAAGGCCCGCCGGGAGCGGTCGCTGCGCATCGCCCAAGCCCGCCGGGAGCGGGAAACCGATACCAAGGGGCCGGTGCCGGCGCGCTCGGCGGTGTCCACCGACGTGCCGATCCCGATCCCACCGTTCTGGGGCTCCCGGGTGGTCAAGGGTATCCAGGCGGCCGAGTTCACCGCGATGCTCGACGAGCGGGCCACCTTCCTGGGCCAGTGGGGCCTGCGCGGGTCCCGCGGCGGTGCGGGCCCCTCCTACGAGGAGCTGGTGGAGACCGAGGGTCGGCCCCGGCTGCGCTACTGGCTGGACCGGCTGACCACCGAGGGGGTGCTCGCGCACGCCGCGGTGGTCTACGGGTACTTCCCGGCGGTCGCCGACGGCGACTCGCTGATCGTGCTCACCGAGCCCCGCCCGGAGGCCCCCGAGCGGTTCCGCTTCACCTTCCCGCGCCAGCGCCGCGACCGCCGGCTGTGCCTGGCGGACTTCTACCGGCCCCGGGCGGTGGCACTGGCCACCGGCGAGGTCGACGTGCTGCCGATGCACCTGGTGACGATGGGCCAGGCGATCGCCGACTACGCGGCCGAGCTGTTCGCCAAGGACGCCTACCGCGACTACCTCGAGGTGCACGGCCTGGGCGTGCAGCTGACCGAGGCGCTGGCCGAGTACTGGCACCGGCGGATCCGGGAGGAGCTGACCTTCGCGTCCGGGACCGCGGTGGCCGAGGAGGATCCCGCTGAGGTGGAGCAGTTCTTCAAGCTCGGGTACCGGGGTGCTCGGTACTCCCTCGGCTACGGGGCCTGCCCCGAGCTCGAGGACCGCGCGAAGATCGTCGCGCTGCTGGAGCCGGAGCGGATCGGGGTGACGCTGTCCGAGGAGTTCCAGCTGCACCCGGAGCAGTCCACCGACGCCATCGTCGCCCACCACCCGGAAGCGAAGTACTTCAATGCCTGAGGACCGTGGGTGAAGACGTTCGACGAGCTGTTCGCCGAGCTCACCGAGCGGGCGCTGGCCCGGCCGGCTGGCTCGGGCACGGTCACGGCGCTCGATGCCGGGGTGCACGCGCAGGGCAAGAAGGTGCTCGAGGAGGCCGGCGAGGTGTGGATCGCCGCCGAGCACGAGTCCGACGAGCGGTTGGCGGAGGAGATCTCACAACTGCTCTACCGGGTGCAGGTGCTCATGCTCGGCCGGGGGATCAGCATCACCGACGTCTACCGCCACTTATAGGCCCGGCCAGCCCGGGTACTCCGGTGAGACGCCACCAAACGCTGGGCAGCGCGCTTTGTGGTCGCACCAGTCGCACATCCGGCTCGGGCTGGGGCGGAAGTCACCACTGCGAGCGGCCCGCCGGATCGCGGACCAGATCGCGATGAGGGTGCGCTCGAAGCGGATCAGCTCCGCCTCATCAGGGGTGTAGCTCAACGCTTGCCGATCAGCCAGGTACAGCAGCCGCAGTTGGCGCGGCACCACCCCGCGGACCCGAAACAGCACCAGCGCGTAGAACTTCATCTGGAACAGCGCCTTGGCTTCGAAGACCTCCCGCGGCGCGGCGCCGGACTTGTAGTCCACCACCCGGATCTCCCCGGTGGGGGCGACGTCGAGCCGGTCGATGTATCCCCGCAGCAGCAGCGGCCCGCCATCCTCGGGATCACTAGTCGCCAGCTCCGCCTCGACCAGCAGCTCGCAGGCCTCGGGCTGGACCAGCCGAGGATCCTCCAGCGCGAAGTAGGCGTCGATGAGCCCGCGCGCCGAGTCGAGCCACTCGGCGAGCTCCGGGTCCTCCGGGCCGGCGAACAGCTCGGCCAGCTCCGGGCTGCCCGCCAGCACGCCGCGCCAGGCGGGGTCCACCAGGTCCCGCCCGGTCTCAGCGTCCCGCCGGTCGGGCGGCAGCGCGAACAGCCGCTCCAGCGCGGCGTGCACCACGGTGCCGCGGACCTGTGGCCGGCTCGGCGTCTCGGGCAGCCGATCGACCGCTCGGAACCGGTACAGCAGTGGGCACTGCTTGAAATCCGCCGCTCGCGACGGGGACAGAGCCGGGCGCCTGCGTGCGGCGGGGCTGGTTCGGGGTGTGGTTGCCGGGTCGGTGGCCAGGAGCTCCGTCATGGCTCGCAGGGTAGGCGAGCCCCCTGACACGAGTTGATTCACCGTTAACTCACGGTTTCGGCGCGTTGTCCCGTACCGTTAATGGTCTCCAGAACCACGCGGGAGGTGGTGCCTCGTGCCGCACGACTATTCCGGCGATCGAGCCGCTGAGGGTCGAGACCGCATCGACCCCGCGCTCACCGCCCAGATCAGGGTCCTCGAGGATGAGGTGGCGCTGCTGCGGCGCCGAGTGACCGATTCTCCCCGGCATGTCCGGTTGCTCGAGGAGCGCCTCGCCGAGGCGTCCGCGTTGGTGGCCCAGCTCACCGAGCGCAACGCCAAGCTGGTGGAGACGCTGCGGGAGGCCCGCGGCCAGCTACTCGCGCTGCGCGAAGAGGTCGATCGGCTGGCCCAGCCGCCCAGCGGCTACGGGGTGTTCCTGGCCTGCTTCGACGACGGCTCGGTGGACGTGTTCACCTCCGGGCGCCGGATGCGGGTGGCGGTGTCACCGTCGGTCGAGATCCCGCGGCTGCGCCGCGGCCAGAGCGTGCGGCTCAACGAGGCGCTGACCGTGGTGGAGGCGGGCACCTTCGAGTTGACGGGTGAGGTCTGCGCGCTGCGCGAAGTGCTCGACTGCGGCCTGCGGGCGCTGGTCATCGGGCACGCCGACGAGGAGCGCGTGGTGTGGCTGGCCGACCCGCTGCTGCCCGGACCGGACAATCCCGACGCCGTGCCGCTCAAGCCGGGTGACTCGCTGCTGGTGGACACCAAGGCCGCGTACGCCTACGAGCGGGTGCCCAAGGCGGAGGTCGAGGATCTCGTCCTGGAAGAGGTTCCCGACATCAACTACGAGGACATCGGCGGCTTGGCCAGCCAGATCGAGCAGATCCGCGACGCCGTCGAGCTGCCGTTCCTGCATGCCGAGCTGTTCCGCGAGTACGAACTGCGCCCGCCCAAGGGTGTGCTGCTCTACGGCCCGCCCGGATGCGGCAAGACCCTGATCGCCAAGGCGGTGGCCAACTCGCTGGCCAAGAAAATAGCGCAGGTCCGGGGGGACTCCGAAGCCAAGAGCTACTTCCTGAACATCAAGGGCCCCGAGCTGCTCAACAAGTACGTCGGGGAAACTGAGCGGCACATCCGGCTGATCTTCCAGCGGGCCCGGGAGAAGGCGTCGGAGGGCACCCCGGTCATCGTGTTCTTCGACGAGATGGATTCAATCTTCCGCACCCGCGGCTCGGGGGTGTCCTCCGACGTCGAGACCACGATCGTGCCGCAGTTGCTCAGCGAGATCGACGGTGTGGAGGGGTTGGAAAACGTCATCGTCATCGGTGCCTCCAACCGCGAGGACATGATCGATCCGGCGATCCTGCGTCCCGGTCGGCTTGACGTGAAAATCAAGATCGAGCGCCCGGACGCGGAGGCGGCCAGGGACGTCTTCTCCAAGTACCTGACGACGACGCTCCCGCTGCACGCCGACGACCTCGCCGAATTCGGGAATGACCGCCCGGCCTGCATTCAGGCGATGATCCAGGCCACAGTCGAGCGGATGTACGCCGAGAGCGAGGAGAACCGTTTCCTGGAGGTCACCTACGCCAACGGCGACAAGGAGGTTCTCTACTTCCGGGACTTCAACTCCGGGGCGATGATCCAGAACATCGTCGACCGGGCGAAGAAGAAGGCAATCAAAGCCGTGCTGGAGACCGCCCAGCCGGGGTTGCGGATGGCCCATCTGCTCGACTCGATCGTCGACGAGTTCGCCGAGAACGAGGACCTGCCCAACACCACCAACCCAGACGACTGGGCACGGATCTCGGGCAAGAAGGGCGAACGGATCGTCTACATCCGCACCCTGGTGACCGGCAAGAACGCCGACTCCGGTCGCGCCATCGACACCGCCACCAACACCGGCCAGTACTTGTAGCAACCAACTCCCATCGACTGGTGACATCGTCCGCTCATGACACCCAGCGCGTCACCGCCGATCGCTTCGTGACCGGCGGTGACGCACGGCGCATCCTCGTTCTCGGAGGGACAGCGTTCGTTGGCCGCGCCGTCGTCGACCAAGCGCTTCGCTATGGCCACCAGGTCACGATGTTCAACCGCGGTATCACGAACCCTCACTTGTTCCCCGCGGTGGAGAAGTTGCACGGCGACCGCGCCTCGGATCTGTCAGCTCTCGCCGACCGCACCTGGGACGCGGTTATCGATGTCGCCGCGTACCATCCCGATATCACGGGTGAGCCCGCGCGCACAGCTCGCTGCGTGGCAGGTGTGGTGGGTCGACTTCGACGCGTACCGAAGACCTCACCACCGTGTCCACCCGCCGTCTCACCCAGGCGACACCACTGGGCACTGTGTCGGCCGCGGAAGCCAAGGAACTGTCCGTCTGGCTACGCAGCATGGTCGCGTTCGTCGAATGAGGCCACCCAGGCTAGAGGTCGAACACGGCCCGCATGGCGTTGTCCACCTGCGCCATCTCCTCGACGGACGCGATACCCAGGTACTCGGTGAGCTGACGCTTAAGTGGCCTATCCACTTCGAGGGCGAAGGCCCACCCGTGGTCACCCAGCGACACCGCGAGCAACGAATCAGGAGCGTCGTCGACCACATGCATCGCGAAGCAGTACGGGATGCGCTCGTTGTCGTTGACCACGTCAGCGCTGACGATCAAGCGTGTGAGGCTCTGTCCGGGACGGTTGATGACTGGCTCGAAATGATACAGATCGCCTCGACGCATCAGGCCGTCTCGCCGAGCGCGGCTTCGTTCTCGGCGATGGCATCCTTTGCGTAGCCGGGGTGTCGGTCGTACCAGTCGGCCGCGGAACTGACGGCCTCGCGAAGCTCCTCACGGGCTAGGAGGTCATCGAGGTAGGCAGACGCGTTGCCGCTCGTCCGGCGGTCTGCGCATCGCTGCAGGTAGCGAGCGCGCCGCTCGTCCAGGGACAGGCTGAGCCGTTGCTTCATGGCGGAATCGTACCGTGCGTGGTCTGCGCTGTACTACGGGGCGTGTGATGCTACGGGTGAAGGGAGAGCGGGAAAAACGGGACTGTTGCGTTGTGCGAAGCCTGGGCAAGGCGAGATCGTTGATCCCGTTTGGTCAGATTGCCCAGGCCAGCTCGTCGAAGGCAGCTGCCACCCGCAGCGTCGGGCGCCACCACGTGGGCTGATCGGGCCGCGGTGCGCGGGATCGTGCTGCTGGTGCCCTGCGGCCGCACTGTCCGAGGCGTGGCAGCGGATTCGGCGCCACGACCCCGGTCATGTCGAGCAGATGCGGGACCTGCTGGCCTCCCCCATGGTCCTCATCGAGGCGCTGGATGACACGGAAGCCGCTCGTGCCGGGGAACTGGTTGGCGGCCGCTCGTCGACGCTCAGGAGCACACCAATGATCGGTTCGAAACGGGGGAAATCGTCGGGTACCCCGGGGGGCAAAGGCGCCTTGAAATCACGGTTGATAAAGACTCCCACGAGCTGGTCCGGAGACAGCTCGGAGATTGCGACCACGGAGAGGCGGTTCGCCGCGCACTCCGGGATGAAACGGCTGGCGAACTCGTGGAGTTCACGCTTCGTCAATCCCAATGCCCGACTCATGGGTTCGTGCGTGAAGCTCGCCGCCAGCAGGCGAGCCATGGCCTCACCGTGCTCCTCCCCAGCGATATAGTAGGTCAGCCCATCTGCCCGGAAAAACGTGTTCGAAGAGTCTCGGTTGTCCGCCATGGAGATTCACCCCTCAATCGAGCTGCCACTCCTCACGCAGCTGCGCCACGTTGTGCTCGGCGTCCTGCACCTCACCGCCCTCGCCCCGCACTCCGTTGCCAAGCGAGGTAGCTCCCCAAGAGGCCCCGGCTCGGCCCGGCCACGGCATCGGGCTCTGGCACTGTCCACGTCATCCACCCATACTTCCGCACCCCGTGGAACCGGAACTGATCTACCGCGCTGGCCCCAGATCCGCTTACTACGCAGGTGGTCACCAAGCTTCCAAGGTCAACGTCACGCTATAGCGAACGTTATGGTGATGCCATGGCGACGACGATGCAGCTGGTCACCGAGCACCGCATCAACCGGATCATGCACCGGTACGAACAACTGCGGGCTGACCCGGACGAATGGGCCAGCTACCGGGCCGAGACGCACCTGACCGACAACGCCGCCGGTGATGGCCTGCCCTCGGCTCACGACGAGTACGCCGAGTACAACGGGTGAGCTCGCAGGCACCGCGTTATGTACACGCTGCTGTTTTCGCTCGTCTTTCGGCGCGTTCCCGCGGAGGTCGCGCACCAGCTGGGCTTCGGGCTGATCCGTGCGGTGGCCGCGGTTCCCAGGCTGAGGCGGGTGCTGCGCCGCCGGCTCGTTCCTCGGGACCCGGTGCTGCGAGTCCGCGCACTCGGGCTCGATCTGCCAGGCCCAATGGGCCTGGCGGCGGGGTTCGACAAGGATGCCCTGGGCGTCGATGCCTTGGGCGCGTTGGGGTTCGGCTTCGTCGAGATCGGCACTGTGACGGCGCACCCGCAACCGGGAAACCCGAAGCCGCGACTGTTCCGCTTGACTGAAGATCGAGCCCTGGTGAACCGGCTGGGGTTCAACAACGCCGGCTCGGCGGCCGTTGCCGCCCGGCTGCGCGCTCGCGGACGTGATGGGGGAGTAGTGGTCGGGGTCAACATCGGCCGGACGAAGGTGGTGCCGGAGCGCGAAACGGTCGCCGACTACCGAGCCAGCGCGACGGCGCTGGCCACCGTCGCGGACTACCTGGTGGTGAACGTCAGCTCGCCCAACACCCCGGGGCTGCGCGATCTCCAGGCGCTCGGGCGCCTGCGGCCGCTGCTGGTGGGCGTTCGCGACGCGCTGGATCAGGCCAGCTCACGGCGAGTGCCGCTGCTGGTCAAGATCGCACCGGATCTGGCTGACGCGGACATCGACGCGGTGGCCGATCTCGCGCTGGAACTCGGGCTGGATGGGATCATCGCCACCAACACCACGATCTCCCGAGACGGCCTGGTGACCGGCGCGGCGAGGCTCGAAAAGATCGGCGCGGGCGGGGTCTCCGGTGCCCCGCTCAAGGACCGTTCCCTGGCGGTGCTGCGCCGGCTGCGCGACCGGGTGGGGGATCGCCTGGTCCTGGTGGCGGTGGGCGGGATCGAGACCGCCGACGACGCCTGGGAATGCATCCAAGCTGGCGCGACGCTCCTGCAGGCATACACCGGTTTCGTCTACGGCGGGCCGCTGTGGCCACGCCGTATCCACCGAGGCCTGGCCCGCCGCGCCCGCCAGGCGGGCTACACCTCGTTAGGAGGTGTCGGCGGTTTCGGGTACACCGAGGATGAACACGATCAGGGCTAGTACCGCGTTTTGTGGCCCCTGTCGGCGCGGCGGGCGATCAGGATCGCCATCGGGATCATCACCAGTTGCGCGACGATGATGAGCGCGGCCTGGAACAAGGTGCCCTCGCCGGCATGGTGCAACGCGAGTTTCTGACCCATGATCGGCAACATCGCGCCGTTGGCCAGCTGCCAGAGCAGGCCCGCCGCGCAGAGCACGAGCAGCGGGCGCGACCGTAGCAGGACGGTAAAACCAGAGGGTTTCTCCGCTGCGTCGGCATCGGCCTTCGCCGCGTCGCGAGGGGTGAGACCACGCGCCACGTCGTGATTGATCAGGCGCCGGTTGATCAGTAGCGTGGCAATGATCACGAAGATGCCGACGATGCTGGCGAACCAGAAACCGGCCCGGATCGTGATCAGGTAGCCGGCGAGGCCCGCGATCGTCGCACCGATCACGTTGCCGGCGTGGTTGAACGCCGCCATCCGTCCGGTGCGATAGGTGTAGTTGCGCACGCCCACCAGCCCAAGGGCGATCGCGGCGATGGCAGGCGGGACCACCGCGCCGGCCATCCCGGTCACCACGTGCGCCGCGGTGATCACGGCGTAACTCGGGACGATGGTGATCATGAAGGCGCCGGCCGAGGTCAGCGCGGCGGCGATGATGATCAGGCTGCGTTTGTGCCAGGTCCGGTCGATGAGGGCACCGATCGGGGTTTGCACGAACAGCCCGACGACACCACCGACGGTCAGGACCAGCCCGATACCGGCTGGGTTCCAGCCCGGCACGGTCAGCAGGTAGATGCCGAGGAACGGCCCGAGCCCGGATTGGACATCGGCGAGGAAGAAGTGGGGGGGCCGATGTCGGGTACTTCGTCGGGCCAGATCAGCAGGACCACCCGCCGGGCGGGGTGACCGAGCCGGTCGGCGGCGGCGTCGAGCAGCCCCGCCAGGTGCCTTCAGTCAGCCAGGCGACCACCCGCGCGGTCATAGCAGCCATCCTCGCTCCACCGTCAAGCCCAACCACAGTGCCAGCACCGCGACCACCAGCGATGCCGGCACCGTCAGCGCGCCGAGCCGGCTGAACTCCAGCAGCGCGGGTGCCGCCTCGCGTCCCGCGAGCACCCGGCGCCACAGCAGGGTGGCCAGCGACCCGACGTAGGTCAGGTTCGGTCCGATGTTCACCCCAAGCAGCATCGCCAGTACCAGTCCGGGGTGCGGGGTCGCACCCAGCGCCCCGAGCATGACGAGGGTCGCCGGTAGGTTGTTGACCACGTTCGACAGCGCCGCGGCCAGCGCGGCCACCTCGAGCAGACCGAGCAGGGTGGGTGTGGCGGTGGGGTTCGGGATCACCGCCGCGAACGCGGAGCCCAGCCCGTGGGTGGTGACGCCCGCGACGACGACGCCCAGGGCGAGTACGAACAGCACGAACAGCGGGGACGCCTCACCCACCAGCGCTGCGACGCCGATCCGGCGCCGGGCCAATGGGCGGGCCGCGAGTACCACGGCCCCGATCACCGCCACCCACACCGGCTGCACCCCGAAGATCCCGGACACGCCGAACCCGACCAGGGTCAGCCCGAGCACCGCGAACGCGAACCAGGGCACGGGCTCCCCGGAGGAGGGCACTGATCTGGCCGAACCGGCCAGATCAGTGCGGAAGAACCAGCGGAACACCAGATATTCCACCGCGATCACCGCGAGCCAGGGCAGGCCCATCAACGCCGCGAATCCGAGGAAGGACAGTCCCGACGCGCCGAACGCGAGCAGGTTCGTCAAGTTCGACACCGGCAGCAGCAGCGACGCCGAGTTCGCGAGATGGGTACACGTGTAGACGTGCGGCTTGGCGCGCAGCCGCAGCGCGGCGGCAGTGCCGAACACCACCGGGGTGAGCAGCACAACCGTGGCATCCAAGCTGAGCACCGCGGTGGTGACCGCGGCAGCGGCGAAAACCAGTCCGAGTAGCCGGGTCGGGCGCCCGCCCGAGGCCACCGCGAGTCGATCCCCCAGCCAACGAAACACGCCCTCGACGTCGGCCAGATGGGCCAGCACCAAGACTGCCGCCAAGAAGCCGACTGTCGGGCCCAGCTCGCGGACTTGGGCCAGCGCCTGGGCGGGGCTGACAATGCCCAGGCCAACCACCAGCACCGCCGCCGGGACCGCGACGGTCGCCTCCGGCAGCCCACGGGGCTGCACCATGGCAAAGGCCAGCACCGCCGCGAGCAGCACCAGGGACACAATCTCGGCCGTTGCCCCACTCACCATCGGCGCCGCACGGTACAGACGATCTCACATCTCGCCGAGCTCGGGCTCCGCCGCCGGGGGGCGGCGCGACCTGGCCCGGCGCGGACTGGCTGGCGGGTCGTTGCTGGCGTAGCCCGCTGGCGGTACAGGTCCGGCGGGTGCGCCGGTAGCGCCGGTCAAGATCGCGGTGAGGATCGCGCCGAGCGCCAGTCCGCCAACGCCGGCCCCGATGATGGGCAGGGGGAGCCGCTGGCGCCACCGCCGGCGTCGCGGTCGACCTCGCGCTCGGGGCGCAGCTGCGCCGCGACGTGCACGACCGTCTGGTCACCACCGCCGACCGCGCCACCACGCTGGCCAAGGCCGGGACTCCACCGGTCAGCACCTCCCACCCCCACCGCCGGCCTGCGGCCCCCGCCGCCGAAGCCGCCACGTCCTGACGCGACGAGCACCGTCGTTGTCCGTGACCTGCCGGGCGGTGGACGGGTGATCCTGGTCGCGGACACCACCCCGATCACCGATGTCCGCCGTGAGCTGCGGGTGGTCATGCTCGTCGCCGGCTTGGTGACCCTGGTCCTGCCCAGACCGCAGCCCGTGATGCTCAGGTGGCCGCCGGCCAGGCCCGTCGTGCCGAGTCAGAAACCCGGCAGTTCCTCTCCGACGCGGCCCACGAGCTGCGCACTCCACTGGCCGGTATCCAGGTCATCGCCGAGCAGCTCGCCGGCGGCCAGAGCGCCGAGGCCGACTTACGGCAACGTCGCCGAGCCACCCTGCTCATGCGTGAAACCGCGCCGAGCTGGACCGTGCCCGGATGCTTGCCCCCCATCTCACCGTGCGCCGCACCGGCCGTGCCACCGTGGCGCTGCGGGCCGACCAGGTACGGGTCTCCCAGATCGTGTCCAACCTCCGATCGAACCTGACAGAGCCCTCGCGGCTCACCCCGCGTACAAGGCGTCCAGGGTCTCGCGGTAATTGGCCTCCAGGACCGGCCGGCGCACTTTCAGGCTCGGGGTCAGCTCGCCGCCCTCCACCGTGAGGTCGTGATCGAGGATGACGAACTTCTTGATCGTCTCCCAGTGATTGAGCTGGGCGTTCAGCTCCCGCACGGAGCGCTCGATCGTGCCGCGCATGGCCGGGGAGGTCGCCACCTGGGCATAGGGCTGGCTGGCCATGTCGTGCTGGCTGGCCCAGCCCGCCACCGCGTCGGGGTCCAGGGCGATCAGCGCCACGCAGTAGTTGCGTTGGTCACCGTGCACGAGCATCCGGCTGGCCAGCGGGCACAGCGCGGTGAAGCGACTCTCGATGTTCGTGGGCGCGATGTACTTGCCGCCGGAGGTCTTGAACAGGTCCTTCTTCCGGTCGGTGATCCGCAGGAACCCGTCGGCGTCGAGCTCCCCGATGTCACCGGTGGCCAGCCACCCGTCGCCGCTGAGCGCCTGGCCGGTGTCCTCCTCCAGGTGATGGTAGCCCTCCATGACACCAGGACCCTTGATCAGAATCTCGCCGTCGGTGGCGATCCGGAGCTGGGTGCCGGGCAACGGCAGCCCCACCGTGCCGAGCTTGAGATGGCCCGGGCGGTTGACCACCGTGGCCGCGGCGGTCTCGGTGAGGCCGTAGGCCTCGACGATCGGGATGCCGGCGGCATGAAACCACTCCGCGATGTCCCCGGACAAGGTCGCGGCGCCGGAGACGAAGAACCGCAGCCGGCCGCCGAAGCGCTCACGCACCTTGGCCAGCACCAGCTTGTCAGCCAGCCGGTGCCGCAGGGCCAGCCACGGCGGCACCGGCTGGCCCTGCCTGACCAGGCGGGACACCTCGAGCGCGACCCCGCACGCCCAGTCGAAGACCTTGGCCTTGGGCCCGCCCGCCGAATGCGCCGTGGCGACGATGCGACCGTACGCCTTCTCGAAGATCCGCGGCGCCGCACCCATGAACGTCGGGCGCACCACCGCCAGGTTGGGCACGATCCGGTCGATCCGTCCGTCGAGGGCGGTCGCGAAACCCACCTGCAGCTGGGTGCTCAGCAACACCTTGCCGAACGCGTGCGCCAGCGGCAGCCACAGATACTGCAGATCCTCGACCCCCAGCACGCCCAGCGAGGCGACCGCGGCCCCCTCGTAGGTCCACGCGGAATGGCGCAGCCGCACGCCCTTGGGGCGGCCGGTGGTGCCTGAGGTGTAGATCAGGGTGGCAAGGTGCTCCGGGCGGATCGCGGCGATTCGCTCCTCGACGGCGCCGGGGTGCTCGGCGAGGTGTGCCGCGCCCAGTTCGGCCAGCCGCTCCAGCGAGATCACCCAGGGGTCGTCGCCGTCGGGTGTGCCGTCGAAGGTGACCACCACGCGCACCACAGACAGCGCGTCGCGGTGCTCGCGCAGCTTGGCGAGCTGCTCGTCATCCTCGGCGAAAACCACCTCGCTGTCGGAGTCGGCGAGGACGAACGCGACATCCCCGGAGATCGCCGTGGGATAGACGGTGGTGGTGGCCGCCCCGGCGCACATGATCGCGAGATCGGCCAGGATCCACTCGTAGCGCGTCTGCGACGCGATCGCGACCCGCTGCTGCGCGGTGACGCCGAGCGCGACCAGCCCAGCGGCCAGCTGGCTGACTCGCTGGGCGGTCTCGCGCCAGGTCCGGGACACCCAACGGTCCCCAACCGGGTAGCGAAACGCCTCCCGATCCGGCGTCCGCGCGACCCGGTCGACAAACATCCGCGCCACATTGACCGCCTGATCGGCGACTACGGCCTCGGCCCGCGCGGGTGTCGTCATCGCGGAGCTCCTTCGCCTGGCCGCCTCACCAGGGGAGTGTAGGCCTGGCGCGGATCACCGGATGGCCGCGGCGCTCGGCCGGGCCTGCCGCAGGTCGCGGTCCTTCATCTCGGGGAGAGCCGCGGCGCACACCAGGCTGAGCAGTGCCAGCGCGCACAGCAGAAGGCCGATGGCGCCGCTGCCGAATGCCGCCGCCAACGGCCCGGCCACCAAAGGCGCCGTCGCGCCGCCCACGATGCCGGCGAGGTTGTAGCTCGTACCGGTCGCGGTGTAGCGGTATCGGGTGGCGAACGTCTCAGGCAGGAACGCGCCGATCGCACCGTAGCCGAGACCCTGCAGCCCCAGGGTGACGAGCACCCCGACCCCGAAGGCCACCGGGGAGCGCGTGTCGAGCAGCGGGAACAGCAGCAGCGACCACACCGCCGAGCCAGCGCAGACGGCCATGATCAGGGTGCGCCGGCCGAGCCGGTCCGCGGCGAGGGCCGACACGACGGTGCACAGGGCCATCACTACCCCGGCCGTGATCCCGAGCGACAGCACCAGCGTGCGGCTCAGCGCGGCACCCGTGGGGCTGGTGCCGTAACTGGTCAGGTAGGTCGTGCCGATGTAGAACAGGGCGAACATAACCGTGGTGGCCCCGCCCGCCAGCAGGATCTCCCTTGGTGCCTGGGTGAGCGCCTCCCGCAGTGGGGCCCGCGGGCTTGGTTGCCGGTGCTGGCGCGCGTGCCGGAAGACCGGCGTCTCCTCGATCTTCAGCCGGACGTACAGGCCCGCGGTGACCAGCACGACGCTGAGCAGGAACGGGACCCGCCACCCATAGTCGAGGAACGCCTGGTCGGCGTTGCCGAGGGTGAGGCTGGTGACCAGGAACGTCGCGCTGGACAGCGCGAGCGCGATCGCCGGCCCGAGCTGCGGGAACATCGCATACCGCCCCCGTTGCCCCGGCGGCGCGTACTCCGCGGCGAGCAGTGTCGCGCCAGCCCATTCCCCGCCCACCGCGAAACCCTGCGCGAACCGCAGCACGACCAGCAAGACGGGTGCGGCGAACCCGATCGTGGCCGCGCCCGGGAGCAGCCCGATCAGCACGGTGGACACACCCATCAGCAGCAGCGTCGAGACGAGTGTGCGCTTGCGGCCGATCCGGTCGCCGTAGTGCCCGAAGCTCACCGCCCCGACCGGCCGGGCGATGAACGCCATCGCGAAGGTGGCGAGCGAGGCCACCGTGGCGGCGGTCGCCCCCAGCGCCGGGAAGAAAACCTTCGGGAACACCAGCGCGGCGGCCGTGCCGTAGATGAGGAAATCGTAGAACTCGATGGTGGTTCCCACGCAGCTGGCCAGCGCCACCCGGCGCATCATGGCGCCACTGGGCCCGATGGGCACTGTGAGCTTCGTCGCTTCCGCGCTCGTCATTCGTCCCCCAAGTATCACCTCGACGTGTGGCGCCCTCTTCTACTCCGTAGCGTCTGGGGTGTTCACCCTGGGGAGGAGAACCACCGATGCCCGTCAGATACCTCGAGCGTGCCCGGATCGTCGCGCCACCCGGCTGGAGCCGGTGGCTGGTCCCGCCGGCTGCCTTGTCGATCCAGCTGGCGATCGGCCAGGCGTACGCCTGGAGCGTGTTCAAGAAGCCGCTGGAGACGTCGCTGAGTATCTCCGGGGTGGCCAGCGCGTTGCCGTTCACGCTGGGGATCGTGATGCTGGGGCTGTCCGCGGCGCTGTTCGGCACCGTGGTCGACCGTAACGGCCCGCGCTGGGCCATGTTCGTCTCGATGTGCTGCTTCTGTGGCGGTTTTTTCCTCTCCGCGCTGGGAGTGTCGATCGGGCAGTACTGGCTGGTGGTCCTCGGGTACGGCGTTCTCGGCGGAATCGGGCTGGGCATCGGCTACATCTCCCCGGTATCCACCCTGATCAGGTGGTTCCCCGACCGACCCGGCCTGGCCACCGGCATCGCGATCATGGGTTTCGGCGGCGGGGCGCTGATCGCGGCGCCGTGGTCAAGCTCGATGCTGAGCGCGTTCGGCGCGACCGGCACGCACCCCGACCCGGGCGGCATCGCGAAGACGTTCCTGATCCTCGGCGCCGGCTATGCGGTGTTCATGTCGCTGGGCTGGTTGCTCATTCGGGTACCGGCGCGGGATTGGGCGCACTCGGCGCCGCCGGTGGGCCGGCTGATCAGCGCGGGCAGCGTCACCGCGCGCAACGCGATCCGCACGCCCCAGTTCTGGCTGCTGTGGGTGGTGCTGTGCTTCAACGTGACGGCGGGCATCGGCATCCTGGAGCGCGCGGCGCCGATCTACACCGACTTCTTCCCCCGAGGCAGCGGGCTCACCGCCGCGGCGGCGGGTTTCGTCGCGATCCTGTCGCTGGCCAACATGCTCGGTCGACTCGGCTGGTCGGCCACCTCGGACACGCTCGGTCGCAAGAACATCTACCGCCTGTACCTGGGTGCCGGCGCCCTGCTGTACCTGGTCTTGACGCTCAACGCGAACGCCCACAAGGTGGTGTTCTTGGTGTGCTGCATGCTCATCCTGTCGTTCTATGGCGCGGGATTCGCCACCGTGCCCGCCTACCTGCGTGACTTGTTCGGCACTTACCAGGTGGGCGCGATCCACGGCCGGCTGCTCACCGCGTGGTCGGTTGCGGGCGTGCTCGGCCCGGTGATCGTCAACGCGATCGCCGACCACCAGATCGCGGCGGGAGTGACCGGCCCCGGCCGCTACACCCTGTCCTTCTCAATCATGATCGGGCTGCTGATCGTCGGGTTCGTCTGCAATGAACTCATCCGCCCGGTCAACCCGAGGTTCCACGAGCCGGTGCCCGAGCGGGCGGCGGGACAGGAGGTGACGGCATGAGCCCGGGAACCATGAGTATGCGGACGACCGGATCGGCGTCGAGCTCACGCGCGGTCCTCACCACGCTGGCCTGGGCGTGGGTAGCTGTGCCATTCCTGTACGGCCTGTACCAGCTCCTGATCAAGATCCCAGCCCTGTTCAGTTCCTAGGCTCAGCGTCACCGCTGCCGGACAGGAGTGCGCTGTGTACGACTACGTGATCGTCGGAGCCGGTTCGGCGGGCTGCGTGCTCGCCGCCCGTCTCAGTGAGGATGCCGACGTCAGCGTGTTGTTGGTGGAAGCAGGGCCGCCGGACACCGCCGAGGAGATCCACATCCCGGCAGCGTCCGGCCAGCTCTATCAGACCAAATGGGACTGGGACTACCTGACCGACCCGGAACCGGGCTTAGACGGGCGGAGAACGTACCTCCCACGCGGCAAGATGCTCGGCGGCTCGTCGTCGATGAACGCAATGATCTACATTCGCGGCAACCGTGCTGACTACGACGAGTGGCGCTCGCTCGGGGCCGAGGGCTGGGGTTGGGACGACGTGCTTCCCTACTTCCTCCGGGCCGAGGACAACGAGCGTGGGGCTGATGCGCTGCATGCCATTGGCGGGCCACTCACGGTGAGCGACGGACGCTCCCGGCATGTGCTGATGGACGCGGTCCTCCAGGCCGCCGAAGAGGCCGGGCACCGCCGTACCGAGGACTTCAATGGGCCAGAGCAGGACGGTGTCGGCTATTACCAGCTCACCCAGCGCGGCGGGATGCGCTGTAGCGCCGCGGTGTCGTACCTGCATCCGGCCACGCGGCGTCCCAACCTGACCGTGATCACCGACGCGCTGTGCACGCGAATTCTGTTCGATCACCGGCGCGCCGTCGGCGTGGAGGTCGAGCGGGCCAACGTCCTGTCGGAACTGCGCGCCGAGCGCGAGGTGATCCTCTGCGCCGGCGCTTACAACTCCCCGCAGATCCTCATGTTGTCCGGTATCGGGATCGCCGACGAACTCCACGCGTACGGAATCGTGCCGCGAGTGGACCTGCCGGTCGGTGAAAACCTGCAAGATCACCCCTTCAGTTGCCTGTGGTTCCGGACCGACACCGAGACGCTCATCACAGCCGCGACCGAGGAGAACGTAGCGCTCCTGCGTAATGAGGGCCGCGGCCCACTGACCTCCAACATCGGCGAAGCCGGTGGCTTCTTCCGGACTTGCGGTGGTCTCGCCGGGCCTGACTTCCAACTCTTGGCCGCCCCGGTCATGTTCATTGACGAAGGGTTGGCGCTGCCCACGGAGCACGCGTTCGTGTTCGGTGCCTGCCTGCTACGGCCGACTAGCCGGGGCAAGGTGTTTCTCCGCTCGCTGTTGCCATCGGCAAAGCCGCACGTCCTGCACGGCTACTTCACCACTGAGCAAGACCGTCAGGCCATGGTCCGAGCTATGGGCAAGCTCCTGGAGATCGCCGAGCAGCCAGCTCTCACCGAGTACCGGCGGGGCAACCTGCGTGTGCCGGCCTCGGACCGCGATGCCGACGTCCTCGACTACATCCAGCGTTACTCGCAGAGCCTCTACCATCCGGTCGGGACCTGCGCGATCGGGTCAGTGGTGGACAACGAGCTGCGGGTGCGGGGCGTCGATGGGTTGCGAGTCGTGGACGCGTCGGTGATGCCAATCATCATCCGCGGCAACATCAACGCCCCGACGATCATGATTGCGGAGAAGGCGGCCGACATGATCCGCGGTCGCGTCGGCAGGTGTCGCTGTCGTGAGTAGTGGCCTGGTATCCAGCGGAGGGCGGTGCGCACAGCCACACGGATGTGTCGTTCTGGTTCGTGCTGGCCGCTGAGCGGGACATGCGGATCGAGGCCGATCCGCGAGAGGCGAACGAGGTCCGCTGGTTCGCCCTGGACGACCCCGCGCAGTGGGCGCACGACCGGTTCGACCCGCACATGGCGCGCTTCCGTGACAAGCTCCTGGCCCGCCTGGGCACTCCAGCGCTGATGAGTTAGCGGATCACAGCCCGATGGTGGTCAGGAGGGCGGCGTGATCGCTGAGTTTGTCGCCTCGGGTGGTGTGGTCGTAGGCGCAGGTGCGGATCTCGCCGGCCTCGATGCTGATGAGTTGGCGGTGGTTCAAGCGTTTGCCAGCGCGCTGTTCGGGCGATTCTTGCGCGGCGCCGTAGACCCACGGTCGTTTCAAGATCATGCGGCGGGAGTCACCGGCCCCGGCTGCTACACCCCGTCCCTTCTCGATCATGATCGGGCTGCTGGTCATCGGGTTCGTCCGCAATGAACTCATCCACCCGGTCAACCCGAGGTTCCACGAGCCGGTGCCTGAGCGGACGGCGGGAAAGGCGACGACGGTATGAGCTCTACGAGATCGAAAGAGGTCGCTGTCGGGGTATTTTTCCAGGTAGGGGTCAGCGCGCGAGAGGCTGTTGGTGATCATGGCTCGATGGAGCGATTACACGACCGGTGAGCGGATCAAGATCCTGCGTGGGCAGAGGCTGACCCAGGAACGTCTGGCCGAGGCCGCATAATCGCCAGATCCCAGCCCTGATCGGTGGCTGACCCAGAACCGAGCTGGGCGCCGGGCCAGTGGCGACCGGGACCCAATTCCAGCCGGGCCGAACACCCGCAAAAACCCCCAGAAACCGGGGATTGGAACTGGGGCGCCCCGAGGTTCCTCATCGTGTTCGCCGTCGGCATCTGATAGAGCGGGCCTGTGACTCTGGGCTCATCTCGTGGGTGTGGGTGTCGGTGTGGATCGACTGAGGGTGCTGCTGGGGATCCACTGGATGGTGATGGTCATCTGGGGCAGGGCCGCGCGTAGCTGGGTCCGGAGATCCTCAATGATGGGTTTTGTGGGCCCGGTGAGGGTGACGGTGGCGGTGGTGTCGGTTTGGTCGACGGTCAGGACTGTGGTGCCGGGGTGAGCTGCGGTCCAGGTGTCGGTGGTGGTCCGGGCGATCGCGGCCGAGGCGTCGGCGGTGGCGGCGGTAATCGTCGTGGTTTTGGGTGTGCTGTGGGTCCAGGTCAGGCTGATCGGCGGTATGGTTGGGTACGTTTTCTTGATCAGCGCCCGCAGTTGGTCAGCGTTGCGGGGCGGGTGGTCGCCGGAGGCGGACACGGCAAGGCTGGTGGAGTTGTAGGTCAGGCCGTCAAGGGTGAGGGACTGGCCACTGAGCCACTGCTGGACCAGGGGGTAGATCTTGTCCAGCGGCGGTGGCGTGGGTGGTGGGGTGTCGTCGTGGACCGGGGTCCAGCGCACGTCGGCGGTGGTGGGGTGGCCCAGAGTAGCGCTGAGGTTATCGGTGAGGGTTCGTAGCGGGGGTGGGGCCTTTTTGCCGATGATGTTGACCTGGACGGTGGTGCCGGACAGCGACATCCGGTTGAGGTCGTCGCCGCTGCCGAGCCAGGCCGCGATCACCTGGGTGGCCAGTCTGAGCTGCCGGGCGTGATCGACGATGCCCAGGAAACGGGTGGTGAGCACGACCGCGACCGCCAGTGTTGGTACCGCGGTCACTACAAGGGTGCTCAGGATCCTGCGTCGGCCTGTGCGGAAGTGATCGGCCGGGACGAAGCCGGTCAGGACGAAGACCGCGGTCGCGGCCAGAATGATCCCGAACAGGTTGGTGGCGAACAGCAGTTCCGCGCCGCTGGCCAGGTCGGGCTGGCCGCGTCCGATCAGGACACCGACGCAGGCCAGTGGTGGTACCAGGGCGACCGCGACCGCGACCCCGGGCAGCGCGCCGGAGACATCGCGGCGCACGGTCGCGTAGGCTCCTGCGGTGCCAGCGGCCAGCGCGATCAGCAGATCGCGCACGTCGGGACTGGTCCGGGCCAGGACCTCGGAAGGCAGCCCGGTACTGGTTTCGGGTATGAACCGGGCGATGGTCCAGGCGATCGCGACAGCCACCGCGACAGAGACAGCGATGATCGCCATCCCGGTGAGCAGCCGGCGCCCCCAGCCCATGACCAGCGACGCGGCGACGCCCATGATCGGGGCCATCAGCGGGGCAATCATCATGGCCCCGATCACGACCGCGACAGAGTCCTGCAGCAAACCAACCGCGGCCACCACGACGGACAGACACATCAGCACCGCAAACCGCATCAACGATGAAGCGGACGGGTGGACCATCAGGGCGTCCAGAGCCAGTGCCCGGTCGGCCGCAGACAGAAACGGGCGAATTCGCAGCCGCCCGAACACCCCGCCCCGGCGCCAATCCGACCTCGGCTCGACTCGTGTCACGTCCCGGTTCGCACCCGGCTCAGAAGCGCCATTGCTGCCCACGGTCGGCCACCTCCGGGATCGGTTCCGCGCACGTTGTGAAGGGAAGTATCGCGGGACTGATCCCAGCCCTCCATCGGGCTGCGGAACCCGTACGGAGAGATCTTCCAGCGGGTCAGGTTCAGCTGGTGTCAGGGTGCCACGGACGGCGCAGGGGGGTCAAAATTCGGATGCCGCGCGGGGGTCAGTTTTCACGTGCCGTCGACGCGCGTTGCGCGCAGCGGGGTGACGGCCAGGATGGGTGAGTGCGGCATGGGGTGCGGCCTGGACTGCCGAGAGGGTGCGTGACCGCCGGGTACGGTGGCAGTGGTGTGCTGGGACGTCGGGTCGGCCGTCGCTGCCCTATGCCACCGGGGAGGTTCGCTGTGTCGGCTTCTCCGTTCGGTTGTTGTGGTGGGGGCGCGCGGTGAATGATGTGGCCGGGTTCGGGCTGGCGGTCGCGGTGATCAGTGTGGCGGGTTTGTTGGCGGTGTTGTCCAACCGGGTCAGTGCGTGGATCCGGATACCCGCGCCGGCGATCTTCCTGGTCGCGGCTGCGGTTGCCTCTGATCTGGTACCGGTGTTGAGCCGGGTGCCGGTGGTCACGGTGCAGCGGGTGGTCACCGTGATGTTGATCCTGTTGCTGTTCGAGGGTGGTATGCACATCGGCTGGCGGCGGTTCCGCTCCTCCGCTGGTGTGGTGTTGTGGATCGGTGTGGTCGGCACGCTGGTCACCACGCTGGGTGTGGCCGTATTGGCCCATCTGGTGTTCGGGTTCGGTTGGCTGGCGTCGTTGTTGTTGGGTGTCGCGCTGGCTCCGACTGACCCCGCGGTGGTGTTCTCGGTGTTGGGTCGCCGGGAGGTCTCCGGCCGGTCCGGGACTGTGCTGGAAGGCGAGTCCGGGGTGAACGACCCGGTCGGGATCGCCGCGATGGCCGCCTTGCTGACCGCCGGCACCGCGGGGGGCTGGCGGGCATTCAGCGCGGGAGCGGGTGAGTTCGCCCTGGAAATGCTCCTCGGTGGTGTGGCCGGACTCCTCGGTGGCTACGCCCTGTCGGTGGCCATGCGCAGGATGCCGCTGCCCAGTGGCGCGTTGTACCCGCTGCGCACACTGCTGGCCGCCGGCGCGATCTACGGGCTGGCGACCCTCGTCCACGGTTCGGGATTCCTGGCGGTGTTCGTCGCCGGGATCGTTGTCGGAGACATCCGTGCCCCGTACAAGGCTGAGATCGAGCGCTTCCACTCCTCTCTGGCCAGCCTCGCCGAGATCATCGCGTTCGCGATGCTCGGCCTGACCGTCTCACTGACCGGACTTACGCACGGCAACGCGTGGCTGATCGGGCTGGGGCTGGCCGCTCTGCTGGCCCTGGTCGTGCGGCCGGTCCTGGTGGGGCTGCTGCTGTTGCCGATCCGGCTCGGCCGCGGTGAGCGGCTGTTCGTCATGTGGTCGGGACTCAAGGGCGCGGTGCCGATCCTGCTGGGTACCTACATCCTGTCCGCTGGGGTGTCCGACGCTGCGCGGTTATACCAAGTCGTGGTCGTTGTGGTGGCGTTCTCCGTGATCGTCCAAGGCGGCCTGGTGCCCACCGTGGCCCACCACGCCGGGGTTCCCATGCGGGTCGTGGAACCCGAACCCTGGGCGCTGGGCATGCGGTTTCAGCACGAGCCCGCCGGTCTTTGCCGGCATGTCGTGGCTGCCGGGTCCCCGGCCGAGGGCAGCGCCATCGCGGATCTCGCCCTCGGCGAAGGTACCTGGATCAGTATGATCAACCGTGGTGGTGCCCTGGTGGCCGTCCGGGGCGACACCACCCTGCGAACCGGCGACGAGGTACTCCTGCTCCTCGACCCGCATACCGATACCGACGTTGGGTCGCTGTTCACCCCCTCGGCCACCGCCGTCATTGGCGGGGAAGAGGTAGGCCGGTCTGGGCAGCGTGATGTTCGTGAGGCTGGTGGCCGGTGACTCGGCCGCCGGGCCGGTTGGGTCGTGGCTTCGACTGGTTGCGTGGGACCCCGGCGGGGCTGTTGTCGCTGGCGCTGGGAGTCGGTGCGGGTGCCGGGTTGGGTGCGGTGGTGTTCCGTTATCTGATCTTGTGGTGCACTGAGTTGTTCACTGGCCGCGCGGACTATTCGGTGGCCGGGCATGCGGCTAATCCGTTGGTACCTGGGCTGGGCATGTTCTTCGTCTTGCTGGCTCCGGTGCTCGGCGGCGCGGTCTACGGGCCGATCGTGCATCGCTTCGCGCGGGAGGCGCGTGGGCACGGCGTGCCTGAGGTGATGCTGGCGGTGGCTGAGCGGGGTGGGCGGATCGCCCCGCGGGTGGCGGTGGTCAAGGCGCTCGCGTCGGCGTTGTGTATCGGTTCCGGTGGATCGGTGGGCCGGGAGGGCCCGATCGTGCAGATCGGTTCGGCCCTCGGGTCGTCGTTGGGTCAGCTTGTCCGGTTACCGGAGCGGCGGCTGCGGTTGCTGGTGGCGTGCGGGGCGGCCGGTGGTATCTCGGCGACCTTCAACGCGCCGATCGCCGGCGTGTTCTTCGCTATGGAGCTGATCCTGGGTGACTTCGGGGTCGAGTCGTTCGGGGCCGTGGTGCTCGCCTCGGTGACCTCGGCGGTGATCGGTCAGGCGGTGTTCGGCAAGCAGCCGTTCCTGCCGCTGCCGGCCTTTCACCTGTCCTCGCCGGTGGAGTTCGGCACCTACGCGCTGTTGGGGCTGCTGGCCGGGGCGGTCGGCATCGGGTTCATCAAGACGCTCTATGGCATCGAGGATTTGGTGGACAAGCTGTGGCGTGGCCCGGAGTGGCTGCGGCCGGCGGTCGGCGGTGTGTTGCTGGGCGGGCTGTTGCTGGCGCTGCCGCAACTGTACGGGGTGGGCTACCCGGTGCTGACCGGGGCGTTGACCAGCCACTATCTGTTGTGGTTTCTGGCTATCCTGCTCGTGGGCAAGATGCTGGCCACGAGTCTGACCATCGCCATTGGCGGCTCGGGCGGGGTGTTCGCGCCCTCGCTGTTTGTGGGCGCGATGGCGGGGACCGCGTTCGGTCAGCTCGCGCACGCCGCGCTACCGGGACTGGTGGGCTCGCCCGGCGCGTACGGGATCGTCGGGATGGGCGCGGTGTTCGCCGCGACCTCGCGCGCACCCA
>JBDTAX010000149.1:0-11080 GCA_039924425.1 Pseudonocardiaceae bacterium | reverse complement strand
CCTGGTCAGCGCCCGCAACCACGGCATCCACGCCATCGACGCCATCCACCACGCCCTCACCGGCAACCCCTGGCTCCCCACAGTCTCAACGGCCTGACATCACAACCCGACCCGTGAATGGACACGTTGGCATGTCTCAGATGCCGCCAAGACCACCCGGATCAGGTACGCATCCGGTGCCGAATTGGTGATGGATCACACGGCCGTTGCGGGGTACCTGGTGCAGGACGGCGCGATAGGTGCCGTCTTAGGTAGCGACCGCAGCGTTCCGCGACGCGAGAGACACTATCGCGCCTTGTACCAGTGGTGGCTCGTGCGAGGCAAGCGGATTGTTTCCACTGAGCTCAGCCTGCGACTCCATGATCTGCTGCTGCGCCCACGCGACGACGTGTGAGAAATTGTTATATCGCATATTTCCACACGATGAGCGAGTATGCGCTGAACCAGCTTCCCGCGAGCGTGTAGGCGGCAGTGGTTGTGACGACCGTGGTGGTATTTTTTCGTGCTATTCTAGTGGCGACCGGGATGAGTAACGTGAACGCGACCAGGAGCAGTCGGGCCTTCGAGTTCATGATCACGCTGGACTGTACGGCCATGAGTGTGGCGCCAATGCCGTATGCCACGACCGGCCAGCTCAGCCTGTCTCTGACGGCCATCACCGCGAGCACGAGATATCCGAGCACCACGGCGACTGTGATCACGAGCATCGCGTCGCCGGAGTGCGCCACGATGGCGCCGCTGTCGCGCACGGTCTCCCGACCGAGGTCGTAGGAGGATCCCCAACCCTCGTGTTGCAGGTACAACCAGCCGTCGAGGCGGCCGGTCCGCACCGCCACATAACTCAGGTAACCAACAATCCCCAGCGGTGCCGTCAGCAAAGCGATCCACACCCGGGCAGTCGCCGTACTCGTAAAGATGCGTCTGGCCGCGGCGACACACACGACGATCGCGAGGACCACGCCCGTTGGCCGAACCAGCCCGGCAAGGATGCACAGGCCCGCCGCCAGGACCCATCGATCGGTGAGCAGGCCGACCAAAGTCCAGACGGCCAGGGCGCAGAAAAGAGCCTCGGTGTACGGCATCGACAACACGATGGACAATGGCGCCGACGCGAACAACGCGATCAGCACCAACCCCGCGCGCTGGTCCAGTCCCGGCTGGTCCAGACCCATGGCGCCGGTGAGCCGAACCAGCCCGTAAGCACAGGCAATTCCGGCGGCCAGCGACACCGTGAAGGCCACCGCGACGGTGTTGAGCCCCATGCTCGACAGCAAGCGGACGAAGTAAGGGTATCCAGGGAAGAAAGCCAGTGCCGTTGTTGGCGTGTGATGCCCGAATGAATCCACATGATCCGGTGTGACTCCCGAGTAGCCGTTGTTCGCGATGGAGAGCAGCCAGGCGGCGTCCCACGACGTGAGCACGTCGAGCGGACTTCGCGAATTCACCCGAGCCATCACGAAGACGATCAACAGTCCCACGCTTCTCGCGCCGAGATAAACAAAGGCTGGCGTCAGGGCGGCAAGAAACGCGGGAATGCGCGACACGCGGTGCGGCATCAGCGGGTGAGCAGCTCTGGGGGGAGCTTCGCGGCGGCGGCCCGGTCCAGCAGCCAGAGCGTGCGGCGGCGACCGGTCGCGCCCGCGGCGGGCAACTGCACCTCGCCCGCGCCGCGCAGCGCCATCAGCACCGCCGCGGCCTTCGCCAGCCCTGAGGCGATCAACCACACCTCGGCGGCACACCGGATCGCGGGCAGAGTCAGGGTGATCCGGGTGGGTGGCGGCTTCGGAGCGCCCCGCACCCCCGTCACCGCGCGCTCGGTCTCATAGCTCGCGGGGGAGCCGGGGAACACCGAGCCGACGTGGCCCTCCTCGCCAATACCTAGACAGCAGATGTCAAACGATGGCGCCGGGCCGCGGTCCTCCGGGCGGAGCCGGCTGTGCAGCAGATCCTCGTAGGCCCGCGCGGCGGCGTCCAGGTCGTCGCCCCAGAGGCCATCCGAGGCCCCCATCGGGTTGACCCGTGCGGGGTCCACATCGACGCTGTCGAGCAGCGCCTCGCGGGCCTGGGTCTCGTTGCGTTCCGGATGGCCTCCAGGCAGGAAGCGCTCGTCGCCCCAGTAGATGTCCAATCTTCGCCAGTCCACCGCCGCGGCCGCTTGGGTGCTCGCCAGTTCACGGAGCACCGCGATCCCGATTCCGCCGCCGGTCAGCACCAGCGATGCGGACCCGGACGCGGTCTGGATGTCTACGATCCGGGTTACCAGTCGAGCGGCCACGGCGGCGGCGAGCACCTCCGCCGTGGCGTGCACCACCAGATCGGGACGGCTCACGGGTTGCCCCGAGCCTCGCCGGACCGAGTGCCCTTCGCCGCGCCGACCCGGCGGCCATCCACCTCGGTCACCGCCTGCAGCGCGGCCTGATAGATCACGTCAGGATCCAGCCTGCGCAGTTCCTCGGTGAGACACTCGCGCACGGGTCGCCGTTTCAACGGCACCCGGCGGTCCGGTTGGCCCGGCTGGCGCAGGGTGCCCACCTTCCCATCCGGCCGGACCAGCTCCACCGGGCCGCAGCGGCGTTCCAGGACCGCCGAGCTGATCCCGCCGCCGGGCGGGCCGGTGTGGCGCCGGACCGTGACGTGCAGGCGAGAGCGCAGCCAGCCGGCGAGCAGGTCGGCGGACGGGTTGTCCGCGGCTCCGGTCACGCTGACCGCCTCGACGTCCTCATACGGCGGCAGATCCAGGGCCGCGGCCAGCAGCGCGCGCCAGGGGGTGAGCCGGGACCACGCCAGGTCGGTGTCCCCGTCGGTGTATCCGCTGCGGCGGCTCTCGAGTGCCTTGATCGGCTGAGGGGCCGCGGCGGAATCAGTGATCCTGCGCTGCGCCAGTTTCCCGATGGGGTCGTGCGCGGGGATCGCGGGGGCCACGCCCGGCCACCACGCGACGACCGGGCAGTCCGGTAGCAGCAGCGGTACCACCACGCTGTCCCCGTGGTCGGCCAGCGGGCCGTACAGGCGCAGCACGAGAACCTCCGACGCGCCGGCGTCGCCACCGACCCGGATCTGGGCGTCCAGCCGGGTCCCGGCCCGCTTGAGGCCCCGGGCCACCACGAGCACCCGACAGGGATGCTCCTTGCTGGCCTCGTTGGCGGCGTCGATCGACTGTTCCACCTGCGCGGAGTCATCGGTGATGATCACGAGCGTGAGTACCCGGCCCAGCGCCACCGCGCCGCCGCGCTCCCGGATGTCGATCAGCGCGTGGTTCACCGCCGACGTGGTCGTGGAAGGCAGATCGACGATCATTGCTCTCCTCCGGGCGCGATCCGCGCCATGGTACTGGCTTTGCCCCGGGCGGCGCGGAAGAAATCCGCGCCATCCCGGAGGTCGATGATGGGGTCGGGATAGTCCATGCGGGCTCGGCGGTGGGCGTCCAGCTTCCAGGGTTGGTGCACCGCGGCGCCGGGAATGTCCTGGAGTTCGGGCAGATAGCGGCGGACGTAGTCACCGGTGGGGTCGTAGCGCTGCGCTTGCCGTAATGGGTTGAGAATCCGATTGGGTCGAGTGTCGGTGCCGGTACCGGCGACCCACTGCCAGTTGAGCTGGTTGTTGGCGACGTCGGCGTCGACGAGCAGGTCGAGGAAATGCCGGGCGCCGATGCGCCAGTCCAGATACAGGGTTTTGGTGAGAAAACTGGCGGTGATGAGGCGCGCGCGATTGTGCATCCACCCTTCTTGGCGGAGTTGTCGCATGCCCGCGTCGACGATCGGATAGCCGGTGCGGCCATCCCGCCAGGCACGGGCGGCCGCGTCGTCCTGGCGCCAGTGGTCGTGGCGGGTGCGGTAGTCGGTGGTCGTGACGTCGGGCCGGGCGGCGAGGACCTGGTGATGGAAGTCGCGCCAGGCCAGTTGCCGGGTGAACGCTTCGCCACCCACCGTCGACCGATCGACGGCCCATACCGCCTCGGTCGGCGAGACACAGCCGAAGTGCAGATAGGGCGACAGCCGGGACGTGCCGTCGGCGGCTAGGTCGTCGTGGGCTTGCTCATAGTGCTGAATCGGGCCCGCGAGCCAGTCACGCAAGATGCGCGCTCCGGTGGTTTCACCACCCTTGGGAAGTCGCGGCGAGCGTTGTCCGGAGCGGATTTCTTCGGCACTGGGCAGCGGCTCGGTGGCGATGTGCGGCACGGTGATCCGGTGCGGTGCCGTGAGCGGGCCGCGGGTGTCCACCGCGGACCAACGCCGGTAATAGGCGGAAAAGACCGCGAAGTGGGCATTTCCGCCCGAGGGGGTGAGCGCGCCGGGCTCCACGACGGTGATCGTGTTGGCGTGCACCCGCAGCTGGCAGCGTTGCCCGGCCAGGCATGCGCGCAGCTCCTGTTCGCGGCGCTGGCTGTAACCGCTGGCGTCACTGGCGAGATGGACCTCGGCGACCCCCAGATCGGCGACGATGCGCGCGACTTCTGTGACCACCGAGCCGGAGCGCACCACGAGATGCCCGTGCTTGTTCCGGAGGTTGGCAGCCACATCGGCGAGCGCCTCGGTCAGAAACGCCGCCCGGTTCGCCGACATCGAGCCGCTGCTGAGGATCGCCGTGTCGAGCACGAACAGCGGCACCACTTCGGTCGCGGCGCGGCAGGCGCCGTGCAGCACGGGATTGTCGCGCACCCGCAAGTCGCGGGTGAATAACGCGATCGCCACGCTCATTCACGCCAGCTGTTCACGGCCGTCTCCAGGTCCGTCCGGTCTTGGCCATCATCCGGTCCGCGGCCAGTGGCCCCCAGGTGCCCGCGGCGTACGGCTCGGGCCCGTCCTGCTTCGCCCAGTGTTCGAGCACCGGGTCCAGGATCTCCCAGGACAGCTCCACCTCGGCGTTGACCGGGAACAGCGACGGCTCCCCGAGCAGCACGTCCAGCAGTAGCCGCTCGTAGGCTTCCGGCGAGGACTCGGTAAACGCCGTGCCATAACGGAAGTCCATCGTGACGTCACGAACCTCCATCGCGGTGCCGGGCACCTTGGAGCCGAACCGGATCGTGATGCCCTCGTCCGGCTGAATCCGGATGACCAGGGCGTTTTGCCCCAACTCTCCGGTCATGGTTTCCTCGAAGGGCAGGTGCGGGGCCCGCTTGAAGATCACCGCGATCTCGGTGACCCGCCGACCCAGCCGCTTGCCGGTGCGGAGGAAAAAGGGCACCCCAGCCCACCGCCGGCTGTTCACCTGCAGCGTGATCGCGGCGAAGGTCTCCGTGGTGGAGTCCGGATCGAAGCCGGATTCCTCCAGGACTCCGACGACTTTGGCGCCGCCCTGCCAGCCGGCCGTGTACTGGCCGCGCGCGGTGGTCTCGTCCAATGGCCCGACGGGCTTGGTCGCGGAGAGCACCTTGATCTTCTCGCCGCGCAGCGACTCGGGGGAGAACGACAGCGGTTCCTCCATCGCGGTGAGGGCGAGAAGTTGGAGCAGGTGGTTCTGGATCACGTCCCGGGCTGCCCCGATGCCGTCGTAGTAACCGGCCCGGCCGGCCAGCCCGATGTCCTCGGCCATGGTGATCTGCACATGGTCCACGTAGTGGCTGTTCCAGATCGGCTCGTAGAGCTGGTTGGCGAAGCGCAGCGCGAGAATGTTCTGCACGGTCTCCTTGCCGAGGTAGTGGTCGATGCGGAACACCGACTGCTCGGAGAAGACGTCGCTGACAATGCCGTTGAGTTCCCGGGCGCTGCGCAGGTCGTGCCCGAACGGTTTCTCGATCACCACTCGGCGCCACTGGTCATCGTTGTGCTCCGCCAGGCCGGTGCGGGCGAGCTGTTTGAGCACCACCGGGAACATCGCGGGCGGGATGGACAGGTAGAAGGCGTGGTTGCCGCCGGTGCCCCGGTCCTGATCGAGCTGCGCGACGGTGGCCGTGAGGTCGTCGAAGGCGGCGTCGTCGTCGAAGCTGCCGGGGACGAAGCGGATGCCCTCGGCCAGCCGAGCCCAGACCTCCTCCCGGAACGGGGTGCGGGCATGCTCGCGGACCGCGTCGTGGACCAGCTCGGCGAAGTTTTGATCCTCCCAATCCCGGCGGGCGAACCCGACCAACGCGAAACCGGGTGGCAGCAGCCCCCGGTTGGCCAGGTCGTAGATCGCCGGCATCAGTTTCTTGCGGGACAGGTCCCCGGTCACCCCGAAGACAATGACCCCGCACGGGCCGGCGATCCGGGGAAGGCGCTTGTCCCGGTCGTCCAGCAGCGGATTCACCCACCCGCCCGATGACCTGCCTGGCGCACTCATGCGGACTCCCGCAGTGCGTGCACCAGCGCGACCAGTCCGGCCGGCCGGTCGCGCAGATGCAGCCGCAGCACGGGACGGCCGTGTGCGGCGAGCACGGCAGCGTCACCCAAAGCCTGGGCCCGCTGCAGCTCACCGAGAGTGAACCCCGCCCCCGGCACCGGGATGTCCGCCTCGACGACCCCGGTCAGCTGCAGGAACGCCCCGTTTTGGTGGCCGCCCTTGTGGTACTGGCCGGTGGAGTGCAGGAAGCGCGGGCCCCAGCCGAAGGTGGTTTGCAGCTGGGTGCGGCGGGCCAGCTCGGTGCGGAGCACCGCGGCCGAGGCGTCGGCGACGCGGTCCAGATACGCCTGCACCGCGAGATAACCCCGCTGCGGGGTCGCGGCGACCAGCGCCCGCAACGCGCCGCCCAGCGTGGCGACGCCGGCCGGGAACCAGTCCCCGACGGGGTGTACCTCGACATCACCGTCGATGAATGCGGGTGTGGACCCGGCGGAATCCGTGAGCTGGGAGCGGGCGGCAGCCTTCGCGGTCTCCACGTCTGGCTGGTCGAACGGGTTGATCCCCAGCAGCCGGCCGACCAGCGCGATCGCGTGCTCCCAGAGCAGCATCTGCCCACCCAGAGTGCCGGTGACGGCTATTACGGCCCCTGGCGACGCCGGCCCGATCGCGACTGGAGTCGCGTCCGGGCCGGCGTCGGCGAAGCCCGGCGCGGCGGGGTTGTCCACCACCACCGGCAGCAGGCCGGTGCCGTCCTTGCCGGTGGACTCGGCGATGAGCTGCTCGACCCAGTCGGCGAAGCCGACGATCCCGGAACCGGTGTCGGCGAGCACGACCTTCTCGGCACCGGCGCCGTGCGCGGCAGCCAGCGCGGCGGCCAGCCGCAGCGCGGGGTTCGCCGGGTCATCGGCGGCCAGCGAGGGTGCTTGCCGGGCCGCGTCGGCCAGCAGGCCCGCGACATCCGCCCCGGCCAGACCGGCCGGGACCAGGCCGAAGGCGGTCAGCGCCGAGTAGCGCCCACCCACGTTCGGCTCGGCTGTGATCACTGCCCGGTAGCCTTCCTCCTCCGCGATCCGCTGCAGCGGGGAACCCGGGTCGGTCACCACTACCAGGTGCGCCGCCGGGTCCAGTCCGGCCGCGGCGAACGCGGCGGCGAAGATCCTCCGGTGGCTGTCGGTCTCCACCGTGGAGCCCGACTTGGACGACACCACCAGCACCGTGCGCTTCAGGTCCCCGGCCAGCGCGTCGGCCACCTGGCCGGGATCGGTGGTGTCCAGCACGGTCAGCGGTGCCTTTGCGGTGGCGCAGATCACCTCCGGCGCCAGCGACGAGCCACCCATCCCGGCCAGCACCACGCGATCGATGCCGGCTGAGTGCAGCTCAGCCCGCAACGTCTCGATGGTGGCCAGCAGCGGCCGGGAGGTCTCCGGCAGCGCCACCCAGGCCAGCCGCCGGACGGCCTCCGGCTGGGCCCCCGGCCCCCACAGCGTCGAATCCTGGCTGGCCAGCGCGGAGGCCACCCGTTCGGCGACGAGCTTGTCCACCCACGTCTGGGCCGCACCCACCAGGGCGGGGGGCCCATGAACCTGTGACAGTTCAACCTGTGACAGCTCAACCTGTGACATCAGCCCTCCGAACCCGGTGTGGCCTTGGCGAGCTGCCCGGCCACCGTCTCGCCGAGCTCGGCCCAGGACGCCTCGAACTTCTGCACACCCTCACGCTCGAGCACGCTGAACACGTCCGCCAGGTCGATTCCCACCTCGGTCAGCTCATCAAAGGTGCGCTGGGCCCGCTCGGCCGCACCCGACACCTGGTCGCCGGCCACCTCACCGTGGTCGGCCAGAGCGAGCAGGGTGTTCTCCGGCATGGTGTTCACCACCCCCGGCGCGATCAGCTCGGTGACGTACTTGGTGTCCGGGTAGGCCGGGTTCTTCACCCCGGTGGACGCCCACAGCGGCCGCTGCGGCCGTGCCCCGGCCTGCGCCAGCTGAGCCCACCGCGGCGTCGCGAACTCCCGCTGGTAGGCCGCGTACGCCAATCGGGCGTTGGCCACGGCGGCCTGGCCGCGCAACGCCAGCGCCGCCGCGGTGCCGATCGCCTCCAGCCGCTGGTCCACCTCGGTGTCCATCCGAGAAACAAAGAACGACGCGACGGAGACGATCCCGGCCAGGTCGTGCCCGTTCGCTCGGGCGCGCTCCAAGCCGGCGAAGAACGCCGCCACCACTTCTCGGTAGCGCGCCACCGAGAAGACCAGGGTGACGTTGACGCTGATCCCGTCGGCCAGCGCACCGGTAATGGCCGGCAGGCCCTCCGCCGTCGCCGGAATTTTGATCATTAGGTTCGGTCGGTCAACCAGTTTCCACAGCTGCCCGGCCTGGGCCAAGGTGGCCTCGGTCCGCCGCGCCAGCCTGGGGTCGACCTCCAGCGACACCCGGCCGTCCACCCCGTTGGTGGTCTCCCAGGTGTCGCGGAACACCTCGCAGGCCAGTCGCACGTCGGTAACGGTGATCTCGCGCACGGAGTCGTCGACCGAGGCGCCGCGAGCGGCCAGCTCGCTCACCTGCTCGGCGTAGTCCTCAGCGTGGACCACCGCATGAGCGAAGATCGTCGGATTGCTGGTCACCCCGACCACGTGCCGCTGGGTGATCAGATCCGCCAGGTTGCCAGAATTGACTCGCTGCCGGGACAGGTCGTCGAGCCAGATCGACACACCCGCCTCGGACAGGGCCGCCAGGGTATCGGTGCCGCCCATGGTGAGATTTCTCCTATTTCGGTGTTTAACCCGTTATGCGATTCAGACTACGGCGCGCCGCGTCGGCTACCGCCTCGCTGGTGAAGCCGAATTCTCGGTAGAGGGTCTGCCCATCAGCAGAGGCGCCGAAATGCTCCAGTGATACCACCTCGCCATGATCGCCGACGAAACGATGCCATGGCATCGCGATGCCAGCCTCGACGGCCACCCGAGCGCGCACCACTGGCGGCAGTACCTGGTCGCGGTAGGACGGTTCCTGCTCGTCGAACCATTCCACGCAGGGCATGGACACCACCCGGGCGCTGATTGCCTCCTCCGCCAGCATCCACTGCGCGGCCAGCGCGAGCTGCACCTCGGAGCCGGTGGCGATCAGCAGCACGTCGGGCAGCCCGGTGCCGGTGTCGGTGAGCACGTACCCGCCTCGGGCCACCCCGGCGGCGTCGGTGCCCTCCAGCACCGGCACGTTCTGCCGGCTCAGGCACAGCCCGGTGGGCCGGGTGCCCTTCTCCAGCAGCGCCTTCCAGGCCGCCGCGGTCTCGTTGGCGTCCGCCGGGCGGACCACGTCCAGGCCGGGGATGGCCCGCAGCGAGGCCAGCTGCTCGACCGGCTGATGCGTGGGGCCGTCCTCGCCGAGCCCGATCGAGTCGTGGGTCCAGATGTAGATGGCCGGCGCCTTCATCAGCGCGGCCAGCCGCACCGCCGGGCGCATGTAGTCACTGAAGATCAGGAACGTGCCGCCGTAGGGCCGGGTCGGCCCGTGCAGCACGATCCCGTTGAGGATCGCGCCCATGGCATGCTCGCGCACCCCGAAGTGCAGGGTGCGCCCGTAGGGCCGCGCGGTCCACATCTTCGTGGAGATCTGCTCGGGGCCGAACGAGTCGGCGCCCTTGATCGTGGTGAGGTTGCTCTCACCGAGGTCGGCGGAGCCGCCCCACAGCTCGGGGAGCACCTCTCCGATGGCGCCGAGCACCTCTCCGGAGGCTTTGCGCGTCGCCACGCCTTTCTTGTCCGGCTCCCAGGTGGGCAGCTTCTCCGCCCAGCCGGCGGGCAGCTCCCGGCTGATCAGGCGGTCGAACAGCGCGGCGCCGGAGGGATTGGCGCGGCGCCAGGAATCGAAGGAGTGCTGCCACCGAGTGTGCGCGGCCTGACCGCGGGTCGCCACCTGCCGGGCGTGCTCCAGCACTTCCGGCTCCACCACGAAGGAGCGCTTCGGGTCGAAGCCCAGCGCCTCCTTCACCGCGGCCACCTCGCCCTCGCCCAGCGCGGCGCCATGCGCGGCCCCGGTGTTCATCTTGTTCGGCGCCGGGTAACCGATCACGGTGCGCAGCACGATGAGTGACGGCCGGCCGGTCTCGGCTTTGGCCGCCTCGAGCGCGTCCAGGATGCCGACGACGTCCTCGCCGCCGTGCACGGTCTGCACGTGCCACCCGTAGGCCTCGTAGCGGGCGGCGGTGTCCTCCGACAGCGCGATCTTGGTGTCGTCCTCAATGGAGATCTCGTTGTCGTCGTAGATCACCACGAGGTTGCCGAGCGCCTGGGTTGCGGCCAGCGAGGACGCCTCCGAGGTGACGCCCTCCTCGATGTCCCCATCGGAGGCGATGACGTAGATGTGGTGGTCGAAGGTGCTCTCACCCGGGGCTGTGTCGGGGTCGAACAGGCCGCGCTCCCGGCGTGCCGCCATGGCCATCCCGACCGCGGCGGCCAGGCCCTGGCCCAGCGGACCGGTGGTGATTTCCACACCGGCGGTGTGCCCGTACTCGGGGTGGCCCGGGGTCTTGGAGCCCCAGGTGCGCAGCCGCTCGATGTCCTCCAGTTCCAGCCCGTAGCCGGACAGGAACAGCTGCAGGTACAGCGTGAGACTGGAGTGGCCACAGGACAGCACGAACCGGTCCCGGCCGGTCCAGGCCGGATCGGTGGGGTCGTGCCGCAACACCCGCTGGAACAGTGTGTACGCCAGCGGGGCGAGACTCATCGCGGTGCCCGGGTGGCCGTTGCCGACGCGCTGCACCGCCTCGGCGGCGAGCACCCGGGTGGTGTCCACCGCGCGGGTGTCCAGATCGGTCCAGTCGTCGG
>JBDTAX010000148.1:0-15183 GCA_039924425.1 Pseudonocardiaceae bacterium | reverse complement strand
CTCAGTAGTCGCACTGACCGTCACATTGTCGTGAAGCAGGTACTCAGCGGGTTGGAAAACGCGGGTGGCACGACGGAACCGCCAGGTGAATGTTGGCCATAGCGTGGTGTTGCGGCCATGACTGTCGAGGTACCAGCTCGCGCAGCCACCCGCAGTCCACACGGTGCCTGCCATCCGACGCTGGATGGTCTGGTTGTAGGCAGTCTGCGCCTGGGCCCGGACCTCCACCGCGGCGGCCCCGGTGCGCCGCAGGTGGCGCACAGCGTCGAGGGTGTAGGCCACCTGGGACTCGATCATGTAGATCAACGAGCTGTGCCCGAGCCCGGTGTTGGGGCCGACGAGCATGAACAGGTTGGGAAACCCGGCCACCGTGGTGCCGCGATGCGCCTGCGCGCCACCGGCCCAGACCTCGGCCAGGGTCCGGCCGTCCCGGCCACGAAGCCGCGAGGCCACCGGCATGTCGGTGACGTGGAACCCGGTACCGAAAATGATGGTGTCCACCTCCCGGCGAGTGCCGTCCTCGGCCCGTACCCAGTCCGGGCCGACCTGGGCGACCCCCGACGTGACGAGGTCCACGTTGGGCTTCGTCAGCGCGGGGAGATAATCGCTGGAGATCAGGATCCGCTTGCAGCCGATGGTGTAGTCGGGGGTCAGCTTGGCCCTCAGCTCGGGGTCGGGGACCTGACGACGCAGGTGCGCCCGCGCGATCGACTCGACCATCGCGAGCAGCCGTGGGTGCACGGTGAATCCGGGCACCAACGCCTCCCGGCAGCAGTAGATCCCCGCCCGCGTCAGCCGCTGCAGACCGGGCACCGTCCGGTACAGCGTCTGCTCCACGCCGCTGATCTCCCGCACGCTTCTCGGCATGATCCAGGCTGGGGTGCGCTGGAACACCGTGAGCGAGGCGAGCACCGGCTGGATTCGCGGCACGAACTGGATGGCCGAGGCGCCGGTGCCGACCACGGCTACCCGCCGACCGCGCAGGTCGTAGTCGCCGTCCCAGCGCGCGGAATGGACCACCGCCCCCTGGAACGAGGTCAAGCCTGGAATGTCTGGAATCTTCGGTTCCGAGAGGGCGCCGGTCCCGGTGATCAGCACATCGCAGGTCAGCTCGCCGCGGTTGGTGCGAACCAGCCACCGGCGCCGCGGGTGCTCCCACGCGGCGCCGAGCAGCTCGTGCTGGAAGCGAATGTGCGGGCGCAGGCCGTAGCGCTCGGTGCAGTGTCGCAGGTAGTCCCAGATCTCCGGTTGCGGCGAGAAGTTGCGGCTCCAGGACGGATTGGGTTCGAAGGAGAAGGAGTACAGCCGCGAGGGCACGTCGCAGGCGCACCCCGGATAGCGGTTGTCGCGCCAGGTGCCCCCCACCTCAGCGGCCCGTTCCAGCACCACGAAATCGGTCATTCCGTGCTGACGGAGTCGGATCGCCATCCCCAGCCCGGCGAAGCCAGTACCGATGATGATGACATGGTGGTGGGTCTTCTCGTTCACGCTGCTCACGACCGCTCCCATCAGCATGGATACTACCCTACAGGGGTGTTACCACCAGTAACGTTACCGTCGAGTAGGGATGGGTGTCCAGTCATCTCGAGAGTCTCCTGGGGAGTCTCTGGGGGAATTTCTGAGGCATCTCTGGGCCGCTGGGCGGATGGGGTTACCGCCGGTCGTGGCGGCCGCGCTTCTGCTGGGCGGACGAAGCCAACCAGTCAGCGCGGCGCAACCACCGCCGGCCGCCGCCACAGTCGCGCCTGCGCCACCGACCGGCAAGTGCCTGGTATTTCTTAGCCCGTGGCATTCAAATCGCTCGCCGAGACCCGCGAGACCGCGCTCCATCCGCACCCCTGGGCCCGCGACTGCGTGGAGGTTCTGTCGGCGCCGGAACACTTGGCCCACGCCGCCGTTGGGGCGCTCGGTTGGAGTGGCGTGGTCCTGCCGCCGATGGTGCTGCTGGGCCGCCGGGTGGTAGCCGTCGCCAGCCTCCTCGACGACGTGCACGAGCGCCGGGTCAACTCCGGCTGGGAACCCGTGACCGACCGGGTGTCGGTAGCCACCTGGGACTGGCCTGAGCTGCGCCGTCACACCCCAGCGCCCGCCGTGCGGCTGAGCGGCATCATCGCGCCAGCGCGGCATTGGCGGACCGGGCTCACCAGCGCCGCGCCGTTCGCCGAGCTGTGTCCCACCGCCCTGCTGCTGCCCGCGCCCATCGCGCGCAACGTGGAGTGCCTGCGCCACGCCGAGCATCACGGCCCCGCTGTGCTGGCCGCCGCAGGGCCACACGACGCCGATCCTGAAGCCGTTGACGTGGTGCACGCCGGCCGCGCCCACCCACCCACGACCACTCCCCCCACAGCAACCGCCCGCTGGATCCAAGAAATGATCTATGCCCGCCTACTGGCGAGCTAGTTCCCGACATGGAGACATATCGGGGTAAAATAGCCCTTGCGCCCCGACATGTCTCCATGTCGGGGCGCAAGGTGTCGTGCTAGCTGGTCGTGTCTAGGTGTTGGAGGATGAGGGGGTATACGTCGCTAGCGGCGTGCTCGCCGAAAATGCAGTCGATGTGGCCGTAGCTGGGGACGACGTGACGCTGGTACAGGTGTGCGCCGTTGTGCTGCGCCAACAGTTTCAGCGTCTTCAGTGTGCTCTCGGGGAGGAAACAGGAATTCTCCGCGCCATGAATGAAAGCGGTCGGGACGGCGAGGCGCTCCAGGTGTGGAAGGTAGATGTCCTGCCCGTCGGCTGAGCGCAGCGCGCCAGCACGGACCATAAGCGCCATGTGCTCCAACGCGTGAACGTTGGCTACCCCGAACATCTCGTGCAGGGAGTCGTGGGTGAGGCTGTTCAGTTGGTCGTGCTCGTAGAGCCCGGAGTACATGAAACTGATTCGATGACACACCGCGCTGGTGCACTCGTATGCATTGTCGCCGGGGACGACCTCGAGGAATCGATCGTACAGCCGACTGGACCAGTCTTCGGTGGTGTCGGCGTAGGCGCTGAGAGATGTGACGCCGAGCCTGTCGAGCAACGCGGGCAGGTGGAGCCCGGCCTTGAGCCGGGTCATGGGTGGGCACACGAGATGGGTGCCCACCTGGGAGGAGACGACCGAGCGCACCCCGTCCAGGCCAATCAGCATCGCCATGAAGAAGGTCGTCGCTCCGTAGCAGTGGACCAGCATCTGCACCGAAGGGCTGGCCGTGACCGCGCGTACCAATGCGAGCGCGGCCGGGTAGTCATATCGCGCGATGTCGTCAGCGGTGAAAGGTTTCGCTGAGGTGGGCAGCTCGATGCTGGCCCGGAAATCGAACAGCCAGACGTCGTAGCCGTGGGCGTACAGGAATTCGAGCAGGTTGGTCTCGATCGTGTCGATGGCGAAAATCCGGCTGGAGACACCCATGCCATGCGCGAGGATGACCGGGCCTTTCACCCCGCCCTGGTACCGGGTCAGCCGCAAGGTCACACCGTCGTCGGTGGTGAACGAATGGATCTCCGGGGCGCAGACCCGCAGCCGCCGGCGTTTGCGGAGCGGCGTGGCCGTGTTGAATCGCTCCAGCGGGCGGGCCACACCACCGTAGACGTCGAACAGGGCGCCGGCGAAAGACTTCCCGAACTCGGCCGTGGCCTCCAGCCGCTCTTGCTCGCTGGTGGCGCCCGGCACCGTCATCGTGGTGAGTTGTTTCATGAAGTCCCCGGGCTTGATGGTCAGGATTCCGGTGGCCACCGCCGGCCCGGTGTCGGCATCGGGCCCGGTGTCGGCATCAGTGTCGCCTTGGTACACCGTGACGTAGAGAGTGGTGGTGGCGGCCCAGATGTCCGGTCCCTGATCATCGTTGATGCGCTTGAATCCGACGAAGTAATAATGTCGGCCTTCTTCAGTGGTCAGCCGCATGCGATAGCGCATCTGCCGGCCGTCAACCTGCCCGGGATCCGTGACCAACAGGTTGAACACTCCGTCGGTCACGGTGATCGGATTGGGTGAGAGCGCCGGGGCGGTCACGGTGCCGACCATGCGTGCCTGGTGGTCCGAATCGGGGGTCAGCATGCCCTTGAGATCCTCACTGATGACGGTGAGGGTGAAGGAGCAGGGCGAGCCGTCGGCCTTACCACGAGCGGCGGCGGCTTGGTAATCGTCCCGGAAATCGCTACTGACCTCGGTGGAGAGGTAGCCCGTCATGGTCTCGCTGAACTGGAAGCCCAGCGCTCGCGGCGACCGCGGCGTGGGCGGCGGCGCCGAGGGCAGCGTGTAGTCGATGCGCCAACCCCGGTCCCGGGCGAGCAGCGCGCAACAGCGCTCGGCCAGCGCCGAGATCGTGAGCAGCGGGTTCACCCCCAGCGAGCGAGGGATCACCGAACCGTCGGACACGTAGAGTCCCTCGTGCACGGCGTTGCCGGCGGCCCCGGTGAAAACCTGGCCCTGGTGGTTCACCACACCGCGCTCGGCGTCCTCGGCCATCACGCAACCGCCCAGCGGATGGACGCTGACCAGCCGGTCGCCCAGCAGCTTGGTCCAGATCGGCGAAGTCAGGTAGGTGCCACCCCAGGGCACGGCGGCGCGCCGCAGCACTTCGCTGATCCGTTCGAAGACTGGTTGCTCACCCACGTGGGGCCAGTGGATGCGCAGCCGGCCGTCCTCGAGCACCGCGCGGCCGTTCCCGTCGTCGTGGGACATGACGAGGTAGGTCTGGGTGTTGCGGACCGCCCCCCGGTAGGGGCCGAACACCAGACTCTCGGATTCCCGCGCACGCTCCCGGATCCGGGCCTGCAGGCTCGGATCGGCGTTCACCCCGCTGAGGCGGGCCACCGCGTCGAAGGCCAGCGGCAGCTCGTGGGCCAGCGCCCCGGGGATCGCACCCTCCTCGATCACCATCCCCCGCTCCAGGTCGGGCTGGTATCGATTGTCGATGATGCCGGTGATGCACGGCCCGACTTTCCCACCCGCGCGGTGACCCCACCCGACCCCGTTCACCGCGTGATCACTGTTGTAACTGAACGCGACCACGTCACCGTTTCCGGTCAGCCGCGCGCCGACCTGGTTGGACAGCGGCAGGCCTTGCTCGGCGCAGCGCAGCAGGATCTCGGTGGAACCAAGGGTGCCCGCAGCGAGCACCACGACCTCAGCGCTCACGAACAGCGGCGGGGCGTCGAAGCGTTCCCGCCCGGTGCCCAGCACCTGATAATGCACCAGCCAGCGCTCGTCTTTGCGTTCCACGAAGCGGACCGCGACCCGGGTGAAGATCTCGGCGCCGTGGTTGCGCGCATCGGGCAGGTAATTCATCAACACGGTGTTCTTGGCCCCGTAGTTGCAGCCGGAAACACAGTTCCCGCACAGCGTGCACGCCTTCTGCTCGACTCCCACCTGGTTGACGTGGTCAGCGAACGTCACGTTGATCGGCGGCCGTGAGAACTGCCCCGGCAGCACCGTGGACGAATCAGCAAGGCCCCGGAGTTTTCGCAAGCTCACCAGACTGTCCGGCAGCGGCGTGGGCGTGAGCATCTCCTCGGCGCGCTGGTAGCCATCCTCCATGAGCGTGCCCAGATCGGCCCGCAGCGCCGCCGGCCAGCGCGGGTCGTCGAAGACCCGCTCCTCGGCCCGCAGGCTGACACCCGCGTTGACCAGCGACGTGCCGCCCAAGCCACAGCCCATGAAGACATTGAGGTCGTCGTTGACGCGCATGTCGTACAGGCCGGTGCGCGACCCGACATGGCCCTCCGGCGAGTCGACCTGGATCTCCGCCAGGGCTTCCGGGCCGGTGTCCGGGTACTCCCCCGGCTGCAACTCCTTGCCCCGCTCCAGCAGGCACACTTTCCGACCGGCGCGGGCCAGCCGGGAGGCGGTGATCGCTCCACCGTAGCCGGAGCCGATCACCACCACCTCGTAATGGTCCTGGATCTCCTCAACCGGCGACGACAGACGAACACTCATTACAGCCTCCCCGACTCTGGCCATTGCCAACGAAGAGGACAAGTAGACTCCCCCAGATACCTCGCTACTCGATCGTGTCGCCCGTATCGGTAGCCGGATTGGGGGCGAAGATACTGAAGGCGCCGCCCTGTGGGTCACGCAGCATCGCCATCGCGCCGATCGGGGTGTCCATCGGCTCGGTGACGACGGTCCCGCCCAGCTCGCTCGCCCGTCGAGCGGCGTCGTAGGCGTCCTCGACGGCGAAGTAGACGTGCCAGTGGCTGGGGACGCCAGCGGGTGCTGCGGTGACCCCGGCGACGGGATCCTCGCCCGAGGTGAACACGGTGTAGGCGCCTTCGCCAAAGTCCATGGTGCCAGTAGTCAGACCGAGCACCTGCCGGTAGAAAGCGACCGCGGCGGCCTCGTCGCCGGTCCTCAGCTCATGCCAGACCATCGCGCCCGGATCGCCGACTCGGGTGGCGCCGATGTGCTGGTCTGCCTGCCACAGGGCGACCGCGGCACCGGTCGGGTCCAGCGCAACGGTCATCCGCCCGGCCTCCATGACGTCGAACGGCGCCATCAGCAGCTTTCCACCGGCCGGCTCGACCAGGGCGGCCGCAGCGTCGACGTCATCGACGGCCAGGTAGCAGTACCACGTCGGAGGAACACCCTGAGCGGCCAGCTCCGGCGACTGCGGGGCGATCGCGGCGACGAACCCGTCGTCCTGCACCGCCATCGAGTAGACCGAGCCCTGTGGCATCGGCATGTCGTCGTAGCGCCAGCCGAACAGCTGGCCGTAGAAGGCCTTCGCCGCATCCTGGTCGGTGGTCTGCAGGTCCACCCAGTTGGGGGTGCCCTGGGTGTAGGAGGTGCGCTGAGCCATCGGATCCTCGTTCTCGGTGGAGTTGGGTTGGGGGGTTGGGCTGGTGTCGACAGCTGGGTCGCTTGGGGGAGCAGGCACGCCCATTGTGTACCCTCGCCCCCTCTCGCGACTCAGGTGCGAACCCACGCGCCGGCCCGCGAGTGACCAGACCTGGACTCGGCGTCACACCGGAGGAAGACTCGTATGCACCACCGCATCGTGAAGGGTCCCCGCCGCGCGGTCCGCACCGTCGTGACGGGAGCCACCGTGACCTCGGCCGCGGCTGTGGCACTGGTCACCACGCTGGTACCCGCCCCGGCGGCGGCCGCCGGCCCGGCCTGGGCACCCGCGGCGCAGTCCACCGTGCACCCCGGCGTGGTGACCACCACCGCGGGCGGCCAGTGCACCGCGAACTTCATCTTCTTCAACGCCACTGACGTGTTCATCGGGCAGGCCGCGCACTGCGCCGGCACCGGCGCCCCGACTGAGACCAGCGGCTGCACCTCCGGCTCCAAACCACTGGGCACGCCGGTCACCATCGCCGGGGCCAGCAAACCGGGCACCCTGGTCTACAGCTCGTGGATCACCATGGCCAAGCGCGGCGAAAAAGATGCCAACACCTGCGACTACAACGACCTCGCGCTCGTCAAGCTCGACCCGGCTGACCGGGACAAGGTCAACCCGAGCGTGCCGTTCTTCGGTGGGCCGACCGGCATCTCCACGAGCCCGATATCCTTCCTTGACCGGGTACTGACCTACGGCAACTCGCCATTGCGCGCTGGCGTCGCCGCGCTGTCACCGAAGTATGGGATCAGCCTCAGGGACGAGGGCGGTGGCTGGTCGCACATCTGCTACACCTTCACGCCCGGCGTACCCGGTGACTCGGGCAGCGCCGTGTTGACCAAGGACGGCAAGGCTCTGGGTGTGTTGACCAGCTTGGCGTTGGCCCCACTGGCCGCCAGCAACGGCGTCGGCGACATGTCCCGCGAGCTGGCCTACCTCAATGACCACGGCGGCCTGGGTGCGGTGACGCTCGCACTGGGCACCGAACCCTTCCACCCCGGGCTCCCCTAGCCCCGTGACCAGGCACGGTGACGCCGTCCTCGCGATCCTGTTCGACATCGACGGCACCCTGCTCATCACCGGTGGCGCCAGCTCGGTCGCCTGGCACCGCGCCTTCGCCGAGCTCTACGAGCTCCCGGTGGACGTCGGCGATTTCACCCACGCCGGTATGACCGATCCCGAGATCGGGCGCCTGACGTTCAAGGCTGTGATCGGCCACGAGCCCAGCCCCCGCGAATTGGCGACCCTGATGGCCAAGCGGCTGGAGCATCTCCCCGCAACCGTGGCGGAATCCTCCGGCTTTCGCGTGCTGCCGGGGGTGGTGGAGCTGCTGCCCTCGTTGGTGCGCCGGGGTTACCTGCTGGGCCTGACCACCGGCCTCGTCGAGGCTGCGGCGCACATCAAGCTCGCCCGCGCCGACCTCAACAAGTACTTCCACTTCGGCGGGTACGGCTCGGACTCCCCGGATCGCACCGAGCTGACCCGGCGCGGGGTCCAGCGAGCCGGCGCGGTGCTCGGCACCTCCCTGGAGCCCCAGCAGGTCTGGGTCCTCGGCGACACCCCACTGGACATCGCGGCCGCGCACGGCGCCGGTGCGGTCGCGATCGGCGTCGCCAGCGGCGAGTACACCACCGATGAGCTCCGCGCCGCCGGCGCCGATCACGTTCTGCATGCGCTCACCGACGAGCTCCCGCTGTAAGCGCTCACGACTCCCCGCCGACCAGGCTCGCCAGCGCGCCGGCTCCGGCGGTGACGGCCGCGGGGAGCGTGGAGTACGCGTTTTCCGGCGCGGAGGCGAGCAGGATCACCACGTAGCGCGAATCCGTCCCGACCAGGCCGGTGCTGTTCATCACCGCCTGCGAGCCGCTGGTTCCCCAGCCCTGCTTGATCGCCCACGTGGTGTGCGGCATCCCGTCCGGAATGCCGAAGTACTGGTTGGTGCCATCCGCGGCGATCCGCGGGGCGTCGGCGAGCGCACCGAGCACGAGGTCTCGGTCGGGGTTGGGCAACTGGTCGGTGATGAAGCGATACACCGTCACCATGTCTTGCGGGGTGATCAACGTGTCGCCCCACTCGCCGGGATCGGCGGGCGGCCGGGTGTCGGTGAGCCCGAGCACGCTGACCATTCTGGTCACGATGGCGGGTCCCCCATCGGTTGTCCACAAACTATCCGCGATCTGGTCGTCGCTGGCGGCGAGCATCTGGTGGATCTCCTGCTGGGTCACGTTGTCCGGGGCCGCCCAGTTGTCCCGATCCACTGCGTCCAACGCGATCAGCAACTTGACCACCGACATGGCGGCACTCGGCTGGTCGGCGTTCTGGCTGGTGAGCACCGCGTTGGTCTGTCGGTCGTAGACCTCGAAACCGACTTGGGTACTCGGCAGCACCGCCTGCATCGCCTGCGTCACCGACGCCACCGTGGTGAGCTGCTCGCCTGGGGAAGAGGCCGGTGCGGCAGCCAGCGTCATCAGCGGAGCTGGCGGGCTCTGCGCGGCTGGCGGGCTCTGGGCCGCCCTCGAATGGTGGGCGCTCGGCGCAACCTCCGCGGAAGCCAACCCGGCACCAGCAACGCAGAGTAGCACCGCCATCACCAGCGTCAGCAGACGTTTCATGTCCGATAAATCGCGGCGCCCGTCTCGGTTCTTACGCTATTCGCGAATTTCCCGGGGAATCTTCAGGAAATTTCAAGGTTTCCGCAGGATTGTAGAGTGGGCGCCTGCTGTCATTTTCGCTTATCACGGCCAACCGCTGAAATAACGACAGAGAGAAACGGAATGACCGCATTCTGTCAGATCATCCCGTGAATCGTTGCTGTCCACGAAATCCCTTGGCGGTGTCAAGCTGAAGGCCCGGTCCGGGTGGACGCTGACGCTGAGTTGTTCACCCGGACGACCCCAGCTCCGTGGCGGTGACGCGCTGGCCCTGCTCGCGTCCACCCTGCGACAGCTGGCGTTCGCGCTGGGCGACGCTCTCCCGAGCCAAGAGAACCACGACAAAGATCTTCCAAGGAGGTCTTCATCTTCCCAGACCAGGTCGCTGAGCTGGTGTTTTGTGGGCCGCCTGGGGATCGAACCCAGAACCCAAGCCCGATTGGAGCCCGGCGTTAGGCGGTCGGCTCCCGGTTCCACGACGGGAACCGCCATGCGGCGTTGGCGCCCCTTGGCCAACCATCACGGCGGCCTGACGTCGCAGGTTTGTCTCCCGGGAGGACTTGTACCTGCGACGTCATCGGCGACAGGATGATCTGCGGATCTTCAGTCTCGTGGTGCTCATATGCGCGGGACTTGCCGGGAGCGGTGCCGCTCGACGCGGTGGAGAGTGTCAACGCAGCATGGTGCTCCAGTGGGGCACGAGGTCGAGGAGTTCGGCACTGGGCAGTTCGATGCCGAGCTTGGCGCACTGGTTCACCACCTGTGTCGCGTGTTCGGTGGCGTAGTCCGGGGAGTATTCGAGCAGCGTGTCGCTTCCGCCGTCGCGGCATTGGTACAAGCCAAGCAGGATGCCCACCGCGAGTTCGGCAGCCGCGGTTGTCATGCCGAGCGAGGCTCGGCGTTCGAGGTCGTGCAGGAAGGGTTCCAGCGCCTCGTCAAGGATCTCGGCGGCGGCCTCGACCGGATGGACGTAGCCGTGGCCTGGCCGGTATCCGGCGTGGCCGTTCAGTTCCTCGATGTCCAGCCCCCGCAAGGTGTCTGCGATCTCGCTTGCGACCGCGGAGCGGTCTTCGTTCGACAGGAGACGGGCGGCACAGGTTTCGGCGAGCCCGTGAAGGTCTGGTCGAGCGGCGAGCAGCTCATCAAGCACGGTCGCCTTCTCGACTACGGACAGGGCCGCCATGGCCGATGTCGTACGGCTCACGCGTCCCCCATGTTCGGATGCTTTGTGCGGGTTACGCCGGTCACGGTGTCCTCAGTCCAGAGTGCCCAGGCTATGCGGGCGGCAGCACTGCTTGTACTTGCGCCCTGAGCCGCACCAGCACACCGCGGTCCGTCCCGGTGGCCAACGGACCATGATGGGGTGGGTCCGCAGATCAGGGTAGGCGAACAGATCCTGCGCGGACGGTGTGGTGACGCGCCTGTCGCTGAGGAACGACTCAAGACCGGACACGTCGCCGGACACTTGGTTGACCCCGTGCCCGGCTCGCTCGACGAGCGCGCAGTGTCGCTCGATCCGTTGTCGGTGCTCGTCCCAGGTCGCTCCCACCTCGGTGGCCAGGCGCGGCCACCGAGCGATCAGCTTCCCGTGCTCGGCCTGCGGCCAGAACACCGACAGCGTCGTTGTGGAGTACCGGTAGGCGTCGTCCTCCGCGACGGGATTCCAGCTGGGGTCGTTCACCGGCGGCATGCGCACGACTATAGGGAGCAGGACCAGGGCTCTGAGCGGCACCCGGACCGGCTGGGTGCGCGGTGATCGGCGGATCTGCTCGGCGGGCATGGTGGACTCGACGACCTGATCGCCGAGATCATCGTGGACTGCCACGACGAAGACGAGTGCATGATGGCCTTCCGCACCGTGCTCGGGGACGAGATCCCCGTGCCCTTCGAAACGGTCTTTCTGGGCATACCCCTCGACGTGATCGCCATCGGCGCGGGCCGAGCACCCGGGGTGGTGGCCACCTGCCGCCGCGGTAAGGAAACCGGTGATGTCGACCTGACCTCGCTGACGTTCCCGAGCGGCAGCATCGCCGCGTGGTTGCAAGCGGCCTACCTCCGGTACTTGGGCCACGACCTGGTGAGCAGCGTCGGCCCACCACCCGGGTGGCGCCTGCGATCCGGGGACCAGCGGTGATCCCGCGGGTCGTGAGACCGGATCACAGTGCCGCACCTACCGGACGAACCCGATCGTGGTGACACCTGATCTCACCCGACGCGACCTGCGGAACGTCACGACGCCGAAGGCGCTGGCGCACGGTCGGGAACTCGCCGCGCAGGTCGAGAACCTTGACTGGGACGAGTACTCGCTGTGGGGCAGCATACCGGGCGAGGGGATCGACGCCGGAGACCTGATGATCCACTACACGGGTCGATCATTGACCGGCGAATGTCCATGCCCGGACGCTCACGCCGCGCAACTGTGCGCGCACATGGCGGCACTGGCCTGGGCATACCTTGGTGAGGACACCGAGCTCACTGATCGGCTCGCCGCCATTCCGCACGACGAACTGGCGAAACCCGAGCGGACGCCGTGCTCACAGGACCAGGCGGCACAGAAGAAGAGGACATAGACCGCGACCTTGATGAAGTTTACGATCTTGTGGTCTTCAGCCTCACGATAGGGGCATCTCGCCCGGCGAGTGACCGCGCAGCGGCGGGGCCTCCTCGACCACGCTCAGGCGCGGCAACGCATCACGCCATGCCGAGATCCCCGGAGTCCAGGTCGAGGGACGCCAGCATAGGTAAGATCGTTAGGTATCTGGCACCCGCGCCAGCCGCAGGACGAGAGCAGGAAATCCGGAACCTTGCCGGAGTGCCCGCGGTTGGAGCAGGCCCAACACGTCCCGGTACGCTAACCGGTGTGTGAGGGCCGTTAGCTCAATGGGTAGAGCTGCAGACTTTTAATCTGTCGGTTCTGGGTTCGAGCCCCAGACGGCCCACAAAACACCAGTTCAGCGGGGACTGTTGCGTTGCGCGAAGCCGAGGCAGGCAAGATTGTTGATCCCGTGCTCAAGCGCACGGGAGAAGAACCGGCGGGTGGCCGCCAGACCTCGCTTCTCCGACACAAGAACATCGATGACCTGCCTGAACTGATCGATGGCGCGGTACAGGTAGACCCACCGCCCAGCGACCTTAAGTCTCATCGGCGAACCACCGATCCCCCGGGGAGTGTCGGCGCGGCCGGGCTGCGTCGATCAACAACGGTGTGAAGCGCTGCACTCGACGGTGGCGACGACGCATCAGCACAGCCTGCCCCAGCCAGCCAGCCAGCCATTCGCCAACGCAACAGTGCCGGGTGGTGAAGGCTCCCGCGATCAGGGCTGGGCCGTCGGTCTCCTAATGGGGGGTAGATGATGGGGTCACGCTGGCCGTGCCGGGATGCCCCGCAGGGACTGGAGGAGGCGGCGTACTGGTGGCGCGCCGCTGGTCGATGTCGGTGAGGTAGGGGGCGGCGAAGCCGCGGTAATCCGTTTTGCGTTGGGTGGGTAAGTCCTTCCAGCCGGTGATGCGGTCCCGGCAGAGCGGCGAGCCGCACCGGCAGTGAGCCGGGAAGTACTCCACCGTGTAGTTCCGCATGGCGTAGTCGAAGGTGATCTCCTGAACGGCGGTGATGGGTTGACGGGCAACGATGTCGTGAGCGCCGCTGGCGTTGAGGCGAATCCCGCAGTTCGGGTCACACGAGTGGTTCACCTTGGGGATGAGGCCGCCGTGGACCACGAAGCGTTCGCCGCTGACCTGGGAGGCGTGGGAGTGGTTGCGGTCAACCTCACGGTCGATGACACCCACCATGACTGTCTCACCGATCTGGAAGGATCGGGTGGCGAAAACACCTTCTCCTTTGTCGGCGGTGCTCCGGAGTTCGTATCCAGCAGTCATCGTTGCCCGCTTCCTGAAAGATCATCGAAACCTGCGAGACGCTGCGGATCGAGTGCCTAGCCTAAGGGAGGTCGACCACGGCAGGGGTAAAACTGGCACCGCGGCGGTACCGTTGGTGATCTCCCGGCCGATGTCATCGTGCGGTGAATCGGATGTGGTGATGACCACCGGTCAGCGCGAGCCACCCTTGCTGCGAAGCCGCTCGACGCGCCGCCCAGCCGAGCAGCTCGAGCACACTCTCATCGCAGCGGGTGACGTCGGAGAGATCCACGGTCAGGTACCGGGCTCCGGTGTCCAAGACCGCGCCGAGCTGGGTCCGGAGCCGCTGGGTGGCGTCGTGGTCGAGGGGACCCCGCAGGGCCACGAGGGCGTACTCGGCGCCACCCCGCACGATGGTGATCGTCGGCTCAGCCGTGGGTTCCACGGTTCTCCCCTTGGCGCCTACTCGCCGGTGTACCGCCAGGGTCCGCAGCGGCGTCATCACCCGCGGAACCCCGTCGAGTCAACTTCCAGGCCCACGCCGACGCCGGCCAGGTCAACGAGGACACCGCCGACTACGTAACCGCGGCCCGGCAACCGGTCCCGGTGCGTCGCTCGCGCCAAGGGGCGGAACGCGAAGGCCGGGGACCCGGGGCGCGGCGCCTGACACGAGAGGTCGGACGCCACCCCGAGAGCACGAGTCATCTGGTTACCAAGCGTGCACAATGCGCCGTGTTGTGTGGTCTCGGCGCCAGCAAACGAAGATCGCCCGCTAGCGCAGACCCGCGGCGCTGAGCCTCGTCGCGGCGTGCTCGGCGTGGGTGCCCGGTGCTCATGCTGAGAGCCCCGACCGGGAGGAAAAACCTTCTCCGCTGGTCTCGCCTTGGCCTGTCGACACTCTGTAACACCAGTTCTACTCTGTAATGTCCCGCACAACAAGGGGGGCCGACCGAGATACGGTCGAAACGCCTAAGCGGCTGAAATGAAATCAGTTTTTTCTTTGAGACATCGCCACGCCTGTGACCTGCGACGACATGTCAATTTTGCGCGAATGTGTTACTTCATCCAGCTCCTGGGAGAGCGAGAAAAACTGGGTGAGGCGGGGGTCCCGCTCTCCTGCCCGAACGGTGATCATTGGGGTCGCGCGAGGTCCCCGCCTCACCCAGTTTTTCTCGCTCTTCGGGTGGGAGGCGATGCGCCGGGGAGGAGTTCGGTGGTGGTGCTGCCGTCGATGACGGCAGTGGCCAGTTCAGTGAGCCGTTGGCCGTGGTGTCGGGCGTGGTTGCGCAGCAGGGTGAAGGCGTTGCCAGGGTCGATGTGGTGACGTTCGGCAAGGACACCCTTGGCTTGCTCGATGAGCACGCGGCTGTCCAGCGCGGTCTGCAGCTGGTCGACGAGGGTGTCGTGGTGGTGCAGGGCCCGTTCCTGGATCAGGCCGATGGTGGCCACGTCGGCCAGGGCTTGCCCGATCCGGGTGACCTCGGGGGCCAGGGCATTCGGATCGGTGTGGAACAGGTTCAGTGCCCCGATGACCCGTGAGCGCAGCCGCATCGGTAGGGCGTGCACGGTGCGGAACCCGGACTCGGTGGCGACGGGAGCGAACAGGGGCCACCGGTCGGCGGCCACGCTCAGGTCGGGGTGGCTGACCGGTTCGCCGGTGCGGTAGCAGTCCAGGCAAGGACCGTCGTTGTTCTGTAGCTGGAACAACTCCAGCAGGTGGATGTCCTCGGCGGAGGAGGCCATCACTCGCAGCTGGTCGTGGGAGTCGCCCAGCAGCAGCCCGGCCGCGGACACCTCCAACAGCTCCACGCAGCGATCCACCAGCAGGTGCAGGAACTCGACCAGGTCGAACTCGT
>JBDTAX010000147.1:0-6951 GCA_039924425.1 Pseudonocardiaceae bacterium | reverse complement strand
CCTTGTTCACCGCCGGTGTCCGTGCCGGCGAGTTCGACTGATCGAGGACCAACGGCCCCGCCCGACCAGGCGGGGCCGTTCCAGCTGGGTGGACACTGGCGCTGTGGACCGTGACGGCGTGGTGCGCAATTAGCTGATTTTCCATTCGATGTGGATTCCGGCGGGGTCGAAGTAGCTCCCGTCTGGGCATCTGCCCCGGCTGGTGGGCAGCACGGTGGCGGTGAGGAGTTTGGTGAGCACGGCGCGGCGGCGGCCGAGGTCGAGTCCGGTGGTGCGCTCGGGTGTGGTGCCGTACCACAGGTCCGCCACGTGGGGGTGGCCGGCGAGTCCGATCAGCGGGTTGACGGTGGTGGCGTCGGTGAGGGTGTCTTCGATGTCGGCCAGGCGGGCGCGGAGTTTGTCGGTACCGGTGCGGAGTTGGCCGACGGTGATAGCGCCGTCGGCGAAGGCCGCGGACAGATCGGTGAGGCGTTGGCCGATGGCGGCGGCCTCGGTGTGCAGTGCGGTCAAGACACTGATGGGTGCGTTGCTTATGGGCCGGAGCTGCGCATCAAGCGACAGTTCAGACTGGGAGTTGTGAGCACTCCACAAAAGAGGCTGTCGATAGTCTTCGTGTGCACGGGGAACATCTGCCGATCCCCGATGGCTGAGATCGTCTTCGCTGACGCGCTGCGCCGGGAGCGCCTGGCCCACCAGGTGCGGGTGAGCAGTGCTGGAACTGGGGCCTGGCACGTCGGCGAGCCCGCTGATCCGCGCGCCGCCGAGGCGCTGCGCAGGGCTGGCTACGCCTGCGCGCATGTCGCCACCCAGCTCGGCCCCGGGCACCTGGCCGCTGACCTGCTGGTTGCCCTGGACTACGGCCATCTCGCGGCACTGCGCCGGCTGATCCGCGAACCGGATCGAGTGGTGCTGCTGAGGTCGTTCGACCAGGCCTCGGGCGGGGACCTCGACGTGCCCGACCCCTACTACGGTGGAAAACACGGGTTCGATGACGTGCTCGGCATGGTGCGCGCGGCGATGCCCGGGTTGCTGGCGTGGGTGCGTGAGCGGCTGTGAGCCCCGCCGAGTCCGTCGCCGCGATCACCGGCCAACCAGTGCGGGCCGCGACGCCCCACGGTGTCATCTGGCTGGTCGAGCTGGGCGACGGACGCACCGTGGTGGCCAAACGGGGAGAACCCGGACAGGCAATGGCCGAGGCGGCGGGACTGCGCTGGCTGCAAGTACCCGGTGGCCCGCCAGTCCCCCACGCCTATGGGCACAACGAGCACTGGCTGGTCACCGAACACATACCGGTCGGCCGAACCGACGGCGCCGCGGCGGAGCGGCTCGGGCGTGAGCTCGCCGTGCTGCACGCCGCGGGCGCCCCGGCCTTCGGCGCGCCACCTCCAGGGGGGCAGGCGCAGGCGTGGATCGGGGCCGCCCCGATGGCCAACGTCACCGCATCGGAGTGGCCACGGTGGTACGCCGAGCACCGGGTGCTGTGTTATCTGCGGGCCGCGGTGGACCGCGGCGCGGTGGACGCCGAGGGGGCTCGCGCCGTGCACCGCGTGTGCGAGCGGGTCGGCGAGCTGGCCGGGCCCGCCGAGCCGCCGGCCCGGCTGCATGGTGACCTGTGGTCGGGCAACGTGCACGCCGGTGCCGACGGGCGGGTGTGGCTGCTCGACCCGGCCGCGCACGGCGGACACCGGGAGACCGACCTGGCGATGCTCGCGCTGTTCGGCCACCCGCACCTGGAACGGGTGCTCGCCGGGTACGCCGACGTCGCCCCGCTCGCGCCCGGCTGGCGAGCGCGGGTCCCCTTGCACCAGTTGTTCCCGCTGCTGGTGCACGCGGTGCTGTTCGGTGGCGGGTATGGCGCGCGGGTGACCACCGCGGCGCGAGTGGCATGGGGATGAGCACCGGTTACCGTGGTGGCATGCGGTGGCGGTTCCTGCTGCGCCCGGGGTGGATGGCGCTGACGGCGTTGGTGATCTGTTTCACCGTCGCGGCGTTCACCGTGCTGGCGCCGTGGCAGTTCCGCCGCGCCGCGCAGCGCGCGGACCAAAACACCGGCATCGAGAACTCGTTCACCACCCCGCCGCGGCCGCTGCGCGGCGTGCTGCCCGCGCACACCGCGCCGACGCGGACCACCGAGTGGCGGCAGGTTCAGGTCACCGGTCACTACTTGCCTGATTCTGAGCTGGTCGCCCGGCTGCGCACCGTGCAGGGTGAGCCGGCGTACGAGGTACTGGTCGCGTTCCGGCTGGCGGATGGATCAAACATCCTGGTGGACCGCGGTTATCTGCGCCCGGCCGAGGGAGTGCGGATACCAGCATATCCCCCAGTGCCGGGTGGCGAGGTGACCGCGACCGGCCGGCTGCGAGCCGACGAACAGGATCCGCAACACGGCGAGGTCGTGCGCCAAGACGGTCACCGGCAGGTGTACGCCGTGAGTACCCGCACCGTGAGCGCCACCACCGGGGTGCGACTGGAGCCGGGTTACCTCGAGCTGGTGGACGGCACGCCCGGGGTGCTGTCCGCGCTGCCGCTGCCGCAGCTGGACCCCGGGCCGTCTTTCGCCTACGCGTTGCAGTGGATCGTCTTCGGCACGATGGCCCCGCTGGGGCTGGCCTACTTCGCCTGGAACGAAGCGACCGTGGGGCGCCGCGAAGATACTGTGACACAGGAAACAGGGCTACCGGATACCGACGATGACACAGCGGACCCGCACGATCCGCCGGTGGCCGCGCTCGCCGATGGGTACGGCCGCTGAGTCACCGAGTTACTTCAGTCACCGCGGCCAGCGCCGCGCACAGCGCCGCGGCCGCGAGCCCGACAATTCGGGACAGTTCGACTCCTTTGGTGAGGTCACCAGCATCGGGGGTGCGCCCGTGGCCCAGTACCGGTCGCTGCTCGATCCCGTGCGGGTAGACCGTGCGCCCGCCCAGCCGCACCTCCAAGGCACCCGCGAACGCCGCCTCGACTTGCCCGGCGTTGGGGCTGGGGTGCGCGGTCGCGTCGCGCCGCCAGGCGTGCCAGGCGCCGCGGGCCGAACCACCCACCAGCGGCGCGCACAGGATGGTCAGCCCGGCGGCAACTCGGGACGGCAGCAGGTTGGCCAGGTCATCCAGCCGCGCCGCGGCCCATCCGAACCTCCGGTACCGCGGCGAGCGGTACCCGACCATCGCGTCCAGGGTGTTGACCGCGCGGTAGGCCAGCAACCCGGGTGCCCCGGCCACCGCGCCCCAGAGCAGCGGGGCGACGATGGCGTCGGAGGTGTTCTCCGCGATCGACTCCACGCTGGCCCGCGCCAAGCCGGCGAGATCGAGTGTGCCCGGGTCACGGCCGCACAGGCGCGGCAATCGGTCCCGCGCGGTGTCGAGGTCTCCAGCGCCCAGCGCCCGGGCCATCGCGGCGCCTTCCGCGGCCAGCGAGGTCCCACCGAGCGCGATCCAAGTGGCCAACGCCGTTCCGGTTATCTGAGCGGCGGCTCGCTCTCGTCCGAGGCGTTCCAGCACGCCACCGATCGCCGCCGCGGCCCCAACGAGGGCGCCGGTGTAGACCAGCCCGGCCAGCCGGTGCTCGGCGTAGCAGGCACGCTCAGCAGCCGCGGCCGCTCGTCCGAAACCAGCCACTGGATGGTAGCGGCGCGGATCGCCGAAGACCGCGTCGGCGGCGACCCCGAGCAGCAGCCCGCATGCCCGCGCCGCGCCCACCGCTGCACCTCCAGCTGCCCAGGCTCCCGGCGAGCCACCCTACCGAGGGAGTTCGCTCTTGCGGACCTTGCCCAGTTCGTTTCGGGGCAGCGCGGGGAGGTAACGCACCACCCGGGGTCGTTTGTGCGGCGCGAGCAGCCCCGCGACGTGCTCCGCCAACTCGCTCGGGGCGGGCGGTGGAGCGCTGGCGGCGACCACCCAGGCCACCACCCGCTCCCCCAGATCGGGATCCGGTTCTCCCGTCACAGCCACCTCGGCGACCCCTGGGTGCTCCAGCAACGCGTTCTCGATCTCCCCCGCGCCGATCTTGTACCCGCCGCTGGAGATCAGGTCCGTGGCGCGGCGCCCGACCAGCCGCAGCGCACCATCCGGGCTGCGGCTGGCGAGGTCGCCGGTGCGAAACCAGCCCTCGCGCAGCGCCTCAGCGGTGGCGTCGGGCCGGTTGAGGTAACCGAGGAACAGCGTCGGGCCAGCGACTTCGATCTCGCCGACGGTCTGGTCGTCGGACACCTCGACGATCCCGCCCTGGTCGTCCACCAACCGCAGCGCCACTGGATCCAATGGCGGCCCTACCATGCCTGGGTCCAACGGCGGCCCTACCGTGCCTGGGTCCAACGGCGGCCGGACGGCGCGCACCGCACAGGTGATCAGCGACTCGGTCATCCCGTACCGTTGCACCACGTGCTGGCCGGTGGCCGCCACGATTCGCCGGTGGTCGCGGGGGGACAGCGCGGCCGAGCCCGACACGAGCAGCCGAGCCCGGCCCAGCGCCGCGGCGACCTGGGGATCCCGCTCGGCGGCCGCGGCCAGCCGATGGTACATCGTCGGCACTCCGAACAGCATCGTCGCGCGGCCGCCGAGTTCCCCGGCCACCCCGTCGACCGAGAACGTGCCCAGATGGTGCAGCGCTCCCCCCAGCCGCAGCGGCCCGAGCAGGCCGAGCACCAGGCCGTGCACGTGGAACAACGGCAGCGCGTGCACCAGGACGTCCCGGGCGCTCCATGCCCAGGCCGTAGCCAGCGCGTCGATGTCGGCGGCGAGCGCGCGGCGCGGCAGCACCACACCCTTGGGTGGCCCGGTGGTGCCCGAGGTGTAGACGATCAGTGCCGGCGACTCGGGATCCGGCTCGGGGGCCGTCGTCTCACTCTGTATCGACCCATCCTGTGCCCGCAGGTCGACGTCGAACCGTGGCAGCACCCGCAACGCTGCCGGCAGCACAGCTTGCGGGGCGGTGAGCACGAGATCGGGAGTCGCGTCAGAGAGCACGTGGCGTAGCTCACGGGTCCCCAGCCGGGGATTGATCGGCACCGCGGGCACGCCGGCTATGAGTGCCGCAACCACCGCCACACAGGTCTCCAGTTCCGGCTGCGCCCAGATCGCGACCCGCCGCGCATCGGACACGCGCCGCGCCAGTGCGCCGGCCGCCACACGAAGCTCACGATAGGTCACAGAACGCTGCCCGAACCGTACCGCTTCGGTGTCGGCAGGCTCATGCAAAGTCGATAACAATGGAGGATCGCCCACTCGACCTCCTTTTGAGGTGGCGCTCGATGTCATATCCCGTTTAGCGACAGCAACGGTACATCTTTGCTTTTCGCGTGCCATCAAGATTCAATACGCGGCCTTGCATCCACCGATGGCGCACAGCGCGGTGCGGGCATCGCGGGTAAGCTGGCCCGACCTGCGCCAGTGAGCTGGGACACGCGTTGTGGGCTGATGCCGAGGATCACGGCGGCGTCGCGCACTGAAAAACCGTGCTGAATCAGCAGTCGGGCGGTCGCGCTGGTGCGTTCAGTCGCAGTCGCGGCAAGCTCGTCAGCTTGCTCGCGCAAGGTCCGAACCTCAGCGGCGACCGCGTCCACGACAGGATCGCCAGTGCGGTAGTCGTAAGCCAGCCGCAGCATGGGCATGTCCTCATCGGGCCGATCATCGGCCATCACCACGACCTCGCGCACCGCCCGATCGAGCGCGGGCAAGGTCCGCGTGTAAGTGTGCGCCCCTTCCAATTCGGGAACCTCGGCCAGCCAGGCGCCGTTCTCGTGGGTCACAATCACTCGGTAGACGTGCTCAGTGCTCATCCCAGCCATCCTTTCCCCAACGCGATCTCAAGATCGCGTTCTATCGCTCGTAGCGTGCCAGCCGGGATGTCTCCAGCGTGCTGCGCCACGGTGGTGAAGGCCTTCGCCGCATCACCGGCGGGGTCGGTGTAGGTGACGACGTAGCGACGATGTGAGCCGGTCTGCCGGACGACCAAGCCGCCCAAACGCTCGATGCGCCGGTTCACCTCACGAGTCCTCACGAGCCTACGTCTATCGGATAGACACTGCAAGTGTCAATCCGATAGACACCATCCCTCACGCGCCTGTCTGGCATGCTGCACGCGGTGAAGACTGAGCTTGGCCTCCTCTGCTGCGCTGCTCTGGGTTGGTGACCGAACGTGAGCACCCGTGCCGAGGGGCAGCGGATCGCGCAGCTACTCGGGCTGGAGCGGCTGCCGAGCGAAGGCGGGCTTTTCCGCCAGACCTACATTGATGCGCACAGCTCGATGATCTACTTCATGCTGCTCGCACCGGACATTTCGGCGCTGCATGCCCTGGACAACGTGGAGACCTATCACTGGTACGCCGGATCACCGCTGCGGATGCTCCTGCTCCACCCGGGAGGGCGGATCGAGCAGCCGGTCCTGGGACTGGACTTCGCGGCGGGTGCGAGGCCTCAGGTCGTGGTGCCGGCGGGAGTGTGGCAGGGCTCCACCCCGCTCGGTGAGTGGACCCTGGCGGGTACCACCATGGCGCCACCGTTCACGTGGTCGACCTTCTGCCTCGGCTGGCGCGCCGAGCTGATCGCGGCCTGGCCAGGCGCGGCATCCCGGATCCGGGCCCTAACCCGGACCTGACAGCTCTCTTTACTCCAAGTTCGGAATGAGGGTCCATTCTAGCTGACGTTCCGCATGGTCGAACCGGTGGGCGCAGCAGGATTCGAACCTGCGACCACTCGCGTGTAAGGCGAGCGCTCTTCCGCTGAGCTATGCGCCCGATGCCGCCCGGGAACGCGGGCGGCACGATGGGTCAGGCTGGCAGTGCGGCCAGGGCCTGCTTCCAGGCGGTCTGGTCACGAGCTTTGTCGGGTGGGTTCATCTCGGCGAAGCGGATCACACCGTCGGTGTCCACCAGGAAGGTGCCCCGGTTGGCGATGCCGGCTTCGTCGTTGAACACGCCGTAAGCCTGCGCGACCTTGCCGTGTGGCCAGAAGTCGG
>JBDTAX010000146.1:0-7334 GCA_039924425.1 Pseudonocardiaceae bacterium | reverse complement strand
GCCTGTCCGGGTGGTGGTGGTCTGGTGCCCGGACTGGCCCGAGGTGGCTGAGGACCCGGACCGGGACGCCCGGGTGTTCGAGCCGGTGGTCGCCGCGATCGAGTCTCTGGTGCCCGGCGTGGAGGTGGTGCGCCCCGGGCTGGTCGCGGTGCCGGCCCGGGGCCCGACCCGGTATTTCGGCGGGGAGCCCGCAGTGGCCGAGCGGATCGCCGAGGTGGTTGCCGCCGCGATACCGGGTCGGGCCGGTGCGCAGATCGGCATCGCCGACGGCCTGTTCGCCGCGACCCTGGCCGCGCACCGTGCTCTGCTGGTGCCACCGGGTGGTTCGGCCGGCTTTCTCGCCATGCTGGGCATCGCCGAGTTGTGCCACCCCGCCGTCACCGGGGCCGACCAGACCGCGCCAGGTCGGGCCGCGCTGGTGGACCTGCTGCACCGGCTGGGGCTGCGCACCCTCGGCGCGTTCGCCGACCTGCCCGTCGACGACGTCGCCTCCCGGTTCGGTCTCGACGGGGTGCGGGCGCACCGGCTCGCCCGAGGGCTCGACGAGCGCCCGCTGGCCCGACGTAACCCGCCGGTCGATCTCACCGTCACCCGCCGGTTCGACCCGCCGCTGGACCGGGTCGATGCTGCGGCATTCGCCTCCCGGGAACCTGCGACGCGGCTGCACACCGCGCTGGCCGCCCGCGGTCTGGCCTGCGTCCGGCTCGGGATCAGCGCCCGCACCGAGGCGGGCGAGGAGCCGCACCGGGTGTGGCGCTGCGCTGAGCCGTTGACCGCGGCCGGTATCGCCGATCGGGTGCGCTGGCAGCTGGACGGCTGGCTGACCTCCCGCGGTTCGCGCCCCCACGCGGGCATCACGCTGCTGCGGCTGATCCCGGAGGAGGTGATCGGCGGGCAGTCCCTGCAGCGCGGGCTGTGGGGGGAGGCGGGAGAAGACGACGACCGGGCCGACCGGGCGCTGATCCGGGTGCAGGGGATGCTGGGGCCCGAGGCGGTGCTCATCGGAGTGCTCGGCGGCGGCCGGGACCCCACTGAACGGGTACATTTGGTGCCCTGGGGAGACGACCCGACCCCGGCGCGCGCGGTGGACCCTCCCTGGCCGGGCCGGCTGCCCGCGCCGTCCCCGTCCCGGGTGCCGATCCGCCCATTGCCCGCCGAGGTGTGTGACGACGCCGGACGTGCCGTCGGGGTGAGTGGGCGCGGCAGCCTCACCGGTGTCCCATATCGGATCGCCGTGGGCGGGGACCCGCCGCGCCGGGTGTTGAGCTGGGCCGGGCCCTGGCTGGTCGAGGAGCGCTGGTGGGAGCCCGGCGGGGGGCGGCGCTGCGCGCGACTGCAGGCGGTGCTCGACGCCCATCGCGCCGAGTCCGACGTCGAGCCCGCCGCCGGGCCGCTCGCGGTGTTGCTGGCCTGCGAGGCGGGTCGCTGGCGGGTCGAGGGAATCTATGAGTAACGCCGCGACCTGGGCCGGCGCACCCGAGCGCCCGCTGAGCAGTGCAAGGATGACCAGGTGACCACCTACGAGCTGCATTCGCACCGCCCGCTGGAATCACCAGTGTTGCTCCTCGCGACGGAGAGCTGGGTCGATGCGGGGCTGGGAGCCCAAGCGGCCATCGCCCATGTTCTTGAGACGATCCCCACCGAAGCGCTGGCCACCTTCAACGCGGACGAGCTCATCGATTTCCGCTCTCGTCGCCCCATCGTGCGAATCTCCGACGGAGTCCTCGACCACCTGAGCTGGCCCGAGATCCAGCTGCGGACCGGTCAGGACGACACGGGCAGAAGCGTCCTCGTCTTGGTGGGGCCCGAGCCCGACATGGCGTGGCATGCCTTCGTGCGGGCCGTCGTGGGCCTGGCCACGCAGCTCGGAGTGCGGCTCGTGGTCGGGCTCGGCGCTTACGCCGCTCCGGTTCCGCACACCCGTCCAGTCGGTTTGATGGCGATCGCCACCCTGTCGGAGCTGGCGGCGCAGGTAGGCGTGGTACCTGGCACCGCGCAGACGCCGGCCGGGATCCAGACGGCGCTGCAGGAGGGTTTCGCCGCCGCGGGCATCCCCGCCATCGGGGTGTGGGCGCGAGTGCCCCACTACTTGGCGAACATCCCTTACCCGGCGGCCTCCGCCGCACTCGTCGATGCGCTGGCGGCCGTCGCCGGGCTGAAGCTCGACTCTGGGGAGTTGCATGCCGCGGCGGACAGCGCGTTGCACCACATCAACGACATTGTTGCCAACAGTGCGGAATACCGCGATCTCGTGAGTGGCCTTGAGGCCGCGTTCGACGGTGCGGCGGCCGCGCCGCTCGACTTTTCGGGTCTTCCCTCGGGCGACGAGCTCGCCGCTGAGCTTGAGCGCTTCCTGCGCGGCGAGCAGGGGGAGCGGTAAGGCCACCCGGGCAGGTCGCTCCCTACGCCGAGCTGCACTGCCACTCCAACTTCAGCTTCCTGGACGGGGCCAGCCACCCCGAGGAGCTGGTCGAGGAAGCGGTTCGGTTGGGGTTGGACGCGATCGCGCTCACTGACCACGACGGGATGTACGGGGTGGTGCGCTTCGCCGAGGCGGCCCGCGAGCTGGGCGTCAAGACGGTGTTCGGGGCCGAGCTCAGCCTCGGCCTCACCGCGCCACAAAACGGTGTGCCCGACCCGGAGGGTGAACACCTGCTCGTGCTGGCTCGCGATCCCGAGGGTTACCGCAGGCTGTGCCGGGTGATCAGTGACGCCCAGCTCGCCGGCAAGGAAAAGGGCAGGCCGGTCTATGACCTCGACGCGGTGGCAGCCGCCGCGGGTGGGCACTGGGTGGTGCTCACCGGTTGCCGCAAGGGGGCGGTGCGCCGGGCGCTGGAGCGCGAAGGCCCGACTGGCGCGGCCGCTCAGTTGCGCCATTTGACTGAGCTGTTCGGCTCCGAGCACGTTGTCGTTGAGCTCACCGCCAACGGCCTGGCGCGGGACACCGAGCGCAACGACGAGCTCGCCGCGCTGGCCGCGGCGCATGGACTGGGCACCGTCGCCACCACCGCCGCGCACTACGCCACCCCGTCCCGGCACCGGCTGGCCACCGCGCTGGCCGCGGTCCGGGCCCGGCGCAGCCTGGACGAGATGGACGGCTGGCTGCCGGCCGCGGCGACAGCGCACCTGCGCTCCGGTGCGGAGATGGTCGAGCGGTTCGCCCGCTGGCCCGGGGCGGTCGAGCGGGCCGCCGCGCTGGGCCGGGAATGCGCCTTCGACCTGCGCCTGGTGGCGCCGGACCTGCCGCCGTTCACCGTCCCCAGCACGCATACCGAGCCTAGCTGGCTGCGCGAGCTCACCTGGCTCGGCGCGGCCACCCGCTACGGCAGCTACGACGAGCGACCCGGCGCCTACCACCAGATCGAGCACGAGCTAGCCGTCATCGAAGCGAAGAACTTCGCCGGCTACTTCCTCATCGTGCACGACATCGTGGTGTTCTGCCGGCGGGCCGACATCTTCTGCCAGGGTCGCGGCTCGGCGGCCAATTCCGCGGTCTGCTACGCGCTGGGCATCACGAGTGTCGACGCGGTGGCGATGGACCTGCTCTTCGAGCGGTTCCTGGCCCCGGATCGGGACGGCTACCCCGACATCGACCTGGACATCGAGTCCGACCGGCGCGAGGAGGTCATCCAGTACGTCTACCGCACCTACGGCCGCGACCGTGCCGCCCAGGTCGCCAATGTGATCACCTACCGGGCCCGCTCTGCGGTGCGGGACATGGCCAAGGCATTGGGTTACTCGACCAGCAACCCAAAGACCGATGTTACAGAGATCGATATCCCCGAACCGGTGCTGGCGCTGGCCGCTGAGTTGGAGGGATTCCCCAGGCACCTGGGCATCCACTCCTGCGGCATGGTGATCTGCTCCCGGCCGGTGGCCGAGGTCTGCCCGGTGGAGTGGGCCCGCAGGGAGCACCGCTCGGTGGTGCAGTGGGACAAGGATGACTGCGCGGTGGCCGGGCTGGTCAAATTCGACCTGCTCGGGCTCGGGATGCTCTCCGCGTTGCACTACGCGGTCGATCTGGTAGCCCGCCACTACCAGCACCAAGTACAGCTGTCAGATTTGCAGCCCACCGACCCGGCCGTTTACGCGATGCTGGCCCGGGCCGATTCGGTCGGGGTGTTCCAGGTGGAGTCCCGCGCGCAGATGGCCACCCTGCCCCGGCTGAAACCGAGAACGTTCTACGACCTGGTGGTCGAGGTGGCGCTGATCCGCCCCGGCCCGATCCAGGGCGGCTCGGTGCACCCCTACCTCCGGCGCCGGGGCGGCCAAGAGGTCTGGGACTACGACCACCCGCTGCTGGCGAACGCGTTGCGCAAGACGCTGGGGGTGCCGCTGTTCCAGGAGCAGCTGATGCAGATGGTCATCGACGTCGCCGGCTTCACCGCCGCCGAGGCCGACGAGCTGCGCCGCGCGATGGGCGCCAAGCGATCCCCTGAGCGGATGGCGCGCCTGCGCGGGCGACTGTTCGACGGAATGGCACGCAATGGCATCACCGGCGAGCTCGCCGAGACGATCTACGCCAAGCTGGCTGCCTTCGCCAATTACGGTTTCCCGGAAAGCCACGCGATCAGTTTCGCCTCGCTGGTGTATTACAGCGCCTGGTTCAAGCACCACTACCCGGCGGCGTTCTGCGCCGCCCTGTTGAAAGCCCAGCCGATGGGTTTCTACTCCCCGCAGTCGCTGATCTCCGACGCGAGGCGCCACGGCGTCACGATCCGAGGCCCGGACGTCAACGCCAGTGGGGTGCACGCCGGGCTGGAACCGGTCGCCGCGGGAGCGCCGGAACAGGCGGTGCGGCTGGGGCTGGCCATGGTGCGCACGGTGGGCCAGCCGTTGGCCACTCGGTTAGTTGAGGAACGGCAAGCCCACGGCGGCTACCGCGACATCGCTGACGTCGCGCAGCGGGTGGGGCTGAGCATCCCCCAGGCCGAGGCGCTGGCCACCGGGGGTGCGTTCGACAAGCTCACCGATGGGCAGGTGACCCATGGGCGCCGGCAGGCGCTGTGGTCCGCCGGAGCGGTGGCCGCGCAGCGCCCGGACCGGCTGCCCGGCACCGCGGTGGGGATCACCGCGCCACCGTTGCCGGGGATGAGCGCGCTGGAGCTCGCCGCGGCCGACGTCTGGGCCACCGGGGTCTCACCGGACAGTTTCCCCACTGAGTTCCTCCGGGCTGAGCTGGACAAGCTGGGCGTGGTACCCGCCGCAGAGCTGCGGGAACGGGAGGACGGGCAGCGAGTGCTGGTCGCCGGCGCGGTGACCCACCGGCAGCGCCCGGCCACCGCGGGCGGGGTCACCTTCCTCAACCTGGAGGACGAGACCGGCATGGTGAACGTGATCTGCTCGCCGGGTTTCTGGGTGCGCTACCGCGCCGTCGTGCGGGCCTGCCCGGCGCTGCTGCTGCGCGGCCGGTTGCAGACCGCGCAGGGAGTGATCAACATTCTGGCCGAGCAGGCCACGATACTGAACCTGCGAGCGCGCTCCCGCTCCCGCGACTTCCGGTGAAGTAAGGAAGGCTCGCCAGGCGGTGGTGGGGATGCGCAGGGCTGGGCTGGTGTGGTTTTTGGAGTCGCGCACCAGCACCGTATCCGGAGCGGGCGCGACCTCGACACAGTTTCCGCTGCCGTAGCTGTAACTGCTCCGGTGCCAGACGCCCCCGCCCGGCTCAGGAGCGGTCATCAGGATCTTCTCGATCAGCATCGAACTCGGTTGCCACAGTGGCGAGCAGCTTCCGTGATTCTTCCTCGCACAGCGCGGTCTTCGCCAGCGTCTCCAGGATGCGCCGGTAGGCATCGATCTCCACGGGCGTCTCCAGGAACAGACTGGAGGCCTCACTCTCCAGATAGACCACCGGACGGAAATCGGTGAACTCCATCAACCGGAACGCCCCCGTCATCGCGGCGTGCGCGCCGAGCTCGGTCGGCACCACTCGCAGCGTGAGATAGGGCCGCAGTGACATTCGGTTCAGGTGTTCCAACTGCTCGACCATCACCGCCGGGCCGCCGACCGGCAGTCGCAGCGCGAACTCGTGCAGGTAGAAGGTGAACTGTGGGGGATGCTCCCGGCTGAACATGCAGTGGCGGGCCAGCCGGGCGGCGATCCGATCATCCACCTCGTCCGCCGTCACGTTGGCGTTTCGGCTGATCACGGCGCGGGCGTAGTCGCCGGTCTGCAACAGGCCGGGCACGCCCGGCGTCTCGAACTCGCTGATCGTCACCGCCTTGGTCTCGTGATCGATCAAGTTCACGAGCTGCTGGGGCAGCCGCGAGCCCTGCTGGCGCAACCAGCCCACGTTGTGCTGGTCCTCACAGAGCTCCAGCAACCGGTCGCGCTCCGGACCGGTCACCCGGCACATGGCGAGGAATCCCGCCACCTGCGCCGCGGTGGCTTTGCGCTTGCCGGACAGCAACCGTGATATCCAGCTTGCGGACAAACCGAGCTCGTCCGCAGCCTGCTTGCCGGTCAGCCCGGCTCGCTCCAGCGCTGTGCGCAGCCCCTCGCCAAGCTCTCGGCTGCGGATTGTCGGTTCTCGATCTTGCATGATGACCTCCCACCGCGCACCTTAAACCCGGTGGTCGACAGCTTCCCCACGTGCCCTGAAGACAACAGATTGTCCCAGCGTTGCCGGGGTGGTGGGGATTACTGGCTGGGCGTGACAGCAGGTGTCTTGGGGGGTGTGTCGGGGAGGAGGTCGGTGTTGCTGCCGTCAATGACGGCGGCGGCCAGCTCAGTGAGCCGCTGGCCGTGGTGTCGGGCGTGGTTGCGCAGCAGGGTGAAGGCGCGGCCAGAGTCGATGTGGTGACGTTCGGCGAGGACGCCCTTGGCCTGCTCAATGAGCACACGGCTGTCCAGCGCGGTTTGCAGCTGGTCGACGAGGACGTCGTGCTGGTGCAGGGCCCGTTCCTGGATCACCCCGATGGTGGCCACATCGGCCATGGCTTGCCCGATCCGGGTGACCTCGGGGGCCAGCTCGTACGGATCGGTGTGGAACAGGTTCAGTGCCCCGATGACCCGTGAGCGCAGCCGCATCGGCAGGGCGTGCACGGTGCGGAACCCGGACTCTGCGGCGGCGGGAGCGAACAGGGGCCACCGGTCGGCGGCCACGCTCAGGTCGGGGTGGCTGACCGGTTCGCCGGTGCGGTAGCAGTCCAGGCAAGGACCGTCGTTGTTCTGCAGCTGGAACAACTCCAGCAGGTGGATGTTCTCCGCGGAGGAGGCCATCACTCGCAGCTGGTCGTGGGAGTCGCCCAGCAGCAGCCCGGCCGCGGACACCTCCAACAGCTCCACGCAGCGATCCACCAGCAGGTGCAGGAACTCGACCAGGTCGAACTCGT
>JBDTAX010000145.1:0-19051 GCA_039924425.1 Pseudonocardiaceae bacterium | reverse complement strand
CGCCAAGTTGGCGGGCCGCCCCTCTGTCGTTGTCCCCCTCCACGTCCTCGTGACCAGTCCCCGCTGAGCAGCGTCGTGGCCGACAAGAGCAGCGGCGTGCGGACCAGAACCTGTCACAGCACATGCCACCACCTGCAACATGCCACCCACCCCCATGGCAAGTAGATCTCAACTCCATACCGGTCCTGACCTAGGGAAACGCGCTCACCGTGACAGGTGTGACATGCCGTGGCAGGTCGGCACTTGCCACACCAGAAGAAACCGTTTTCCCAGTTCAGCCCCTCCAACAGGGTTCTCACGGAAAATTGGCTCCACATGCCACGGACCTGCCACACATGCCCATTCGAGCGTCCGACGACGGGACGCGACGTCTGCGGCACACCTCGACGCAACCCCCTGCCAGCTCGCTCGCCTCGGCGATCCGAGCTGGTCAGTCGGCCATGCCCATCAGCTCACCGATGGCCCGGTGGCGGTGTACGTCCTTGGCGGCTTGTTCCAGGGCGCTCATCGCCTTGGCCAGGGCCTGCCCGGCTGCGGCGCCCTGTCCGGGTTCGCGCTGTGGGTTGACCGAGGCGTGGGCGGCTGTGGCCATCCCGGACAGGGCGGCGGCGACCAGGCGCATGGTGCGGATCAGTGAGTCGCCGGAACCGAGTTCGCCCTGGCGTTGGATCGGGCCGGAGAAGTCCAGAGCGCCCAGTGCCCCAGCGAGGCGGGTAGCTCGCCACTGGATCAGCGCGAGCTCGTCGGACTCGCTCTGGCAGTTCACCCCGGCGAAGGCCATCAGGGAGGCTTGGGTGATGTCGGGCGGTTCGGCTCCGGCGTCCCGGTAGGCCTGCTCGGCGCGGGTGGCGTGCGCTTCGGCGGCGCCGACCAGGGCGTGTGCCATCTGCGTGGCCTGAAGTTCCTTGTCGGCTTCGGGGCTGGCGTCGAGGCCAACGATCATCCCGAACCGGGCCAGCAGCGCGGTCAGCTCCTCCAGGGGAATCACCTCACCCGCCCACTCACCCGGCTTGCCATTCACCTTGCCTGCCGCTGATGCCACCACCTCGGCCCACCCATCGGCGTCTCGCGAGAACTGTTCTAGCCGCAGGCAGGCTACCGGCAACTAATCGAGAGCGAACGAGTGCCGCAGGAGACGAGCCCACCGTCCGCAACCGCGCCCTTCAGGGGCCTCGCCGCCGGCCGGCGGCAGTCCACGGCCACGCAGCGTGACCCAGCGTCACCTATGGTTACGCTATATCTTGCTCCGGGGTGGTGGCATTCTGATCACCGTCCGCCTGTTGTCGAGCGACAGGAAAATGACAGTGGCGGCGACAGCGGGATGTCAGTGGGCTGCGCCACGAAAATGACAGCGAAAGTGGATCTCGGAAGAAGATCCGGACCGAGGTCGCACGCGAGCCGAAGCAAGGCCGGTGTCGGCGCCCGAAAGCCAAGTACCGGGTATGACCTGGCTCAACTGGAGTCGCAGGACCCTGGCAGCGGAACCCACCGACACCACGCTCGCGACCAGAGGGGGCAGCCAGCGGTGACCGAAGAGCCGACAGCATCACTGTCACTTTCGTGGCGCCGAAGCACTGTCATTTTCCTGTCGCTCCGCAACGACGACCACCCATACTCACGCCATGGCGGCGGGTGAGAGTGCGGTGATCGTCCCCGTGCCGGAGACGGAACCGGCAGTCCGATCATTGCGGGCGCAGCTGGACCGCGCCGCCGCGGGGGGCGTCCCCGCGCACCTGACCGTCCTCTACCCCTTCCTGCCTCCGGACCAGATCGGACCGCCGGAGTTGCGCAGACTCAGCAAAGCGGTCCGCACGGTGCCACGCTTCGACGTGGCCTTCCGCCGCGTCGAGTGGTTCGGTGACGACGTGGTGTGGCTGGCGCCCGAACCCAGCGACCGATTCCGAGACCTGACCGCCGCAGTGTGGTCGGCGTTCCCTGACTGGCCGCCCTACGGCGGCGCCTACGCCGAGGTAGTTCCGCATCTGACCGTCGCCGCCCACGCCGACCTAGACCGGATGCGCGCAGCGGCTCGGGCGACGACTGCACGGCTACCGATCACCGCCGGTGTGCACACAGTGCACCTCTTCCAGGGCTCGGACGCGCCGGGCGCCTGGCACAGCGTCGCAGAACTGCCTCTTGGCTAGGGACAGCGAATCGGCCGTTGGCGCGCGGTCGAGCCGTTCGCCGTCGTCGCCGAGTAGGACGGTTACCACCACGGAAGACCACTGACATTATCTCCTGCGCTCAACACCTCCGGGGCCTGCTGGTCGGTGGTGTGGCGGTCGCCAGTGGGGTCTAGCGATCATCCGAGGAGTCCCTGCTGCTGTCCTCTCGGCTGGCCGGCTGGCCGTCTTGGTCGCTGCGGGGATAACCGCTCGACGCGGTGGTGGGCACAGGGGGCCATCCAGACATTTCTTCAGGATTGGGTTCACGCTCAAGGCTCCGTGGCGCTCTAAGAGACAGGACTCTGATCCCGGAAGAGTGAGGTGAGGGAAGTGACCGAGGTTGTGATCGGTGCCGTCGTGGTCGTTGTCCGCCAGGTGACGGCCCTGGCGGCTCTGTGGCTGCGCCTGAGCATGCAGCTACGCGCGGAGCGACTCCGCCGCGAGACACTGCCGATACGGGCCAACCGCCACCCGGCAATCGGCCGTGAGCGAGAACAGTCAGAAGGACGGCATGCGCTTGGGGGCTCCGATACTCTCTACTCGGTGGCCGTGGTCGGGCATGAGTGACGTTCTCGAACCCCCGGAAGCCGCTCACCCCCCGGTGCGAGCGGCAACCTCGCCGACGACGCGCACCCGCGAAGCCGACAATGCCCCCGCGCTGGCGGCGGACCCTGTGGCTGCCGCTGAGTTCTCCGCGTTCTACAAGCACAGCGTGCCCCGTCTGATGGCGTTCCTGCGATGGCAAGGCGCATCGGTACCCGATGCCGCCGACTGCGTCCAGGAAGCGATGACCCAGGCCCATGCGCGGTGGTTGACCATCCGCCACCCGCATGCGTGGTGCCGGCGGGTGGCCTCCCGGCTCTACGCGCACCAGCTCGCCAGTCTCGAAGAACCCGTCGCGGACACCGACACCGCCGGCTCCTCATTGTTCGCAGCGAACACTGACTGGGATGCCTTCGAGCAGCGCCACGAGATTCTGCGCGTGCTCGAGCGGCTCCCGCTCCGTCAACGACAGGTCATGGCCTGGACCTACGACGGCTGCACCCCCACAGAGATCGCCGAGGCGCTCAAGATGACCCCAGAGGCCGTACGCGGCAGCCTCAAGAAAGCCCGCACGAACCTGAAGGCGTTCTTCAAGGAAGACGGGGAAATGCGATCATGAACCACATCCCCGACGGAGAACGACACCGTCAAGCGCCCGACGAGCGGTACGACGCCCTCGTGGACCATTTCACCCGGACCCTTGACCTCGAGGCTGGCCTCGCCGACGCGACACGACCGGGCCGCTACTCCGCGATGGCGAACGACCTGTCCCGCCTGCTGGACCTGGACACCGGACTCGCAGCCATCCTCGCCCCCGCGGAAACAAACACTCCGCCCCCACTGCCAGCTCCGTCAGTGGAGCACGACGCCGCAGCGAGCGACTCCTACGCCACCCGTCTCAGCGCACTGCTTTCTTCGCTCGAACCGCCGACTCGGCTCCGTCTCCGCGCGGGCCCCCGCTACGCCAGACTAACCAACGCGATCCAGCTCGCCCTCGCCCTCGACCCCCCCATCGCCGGCGCCCGCACCCGCGCCCACGACCTCGCCCACGACCTCGCCCACGACCACGACCACGACCACGACCACGACCACGACCGCACCCTCGCCGGCACCCGCGCCCTCGACCGCGCCCTCGACCGCGCCCGCGACCTCACCCGCGACCTCGACCTCGACCTCGACCGCGACCTCGACCTCGACCTCGACCGCGCCCGCAGGACCGCCCTCGACAGGGCCCATGATCTCGCCCGCGATCTGATCCACGCCTTTGCTCAAGAGTTCGATCTGGATCTCGACCTGACGAATGTCGCAAGTCCCGGACCCGGAGATCTGAGTCGTCTGCTGAGGGTGCTAGAGAATGTTGCTGTCGACTTCACCCTCGCGGACTTGCGGGCGGTATCTCTGGTAGGGGTGCCCCTCGAGGGGATCCGGTGGTCTTCGGCGACGCTGTGGCCACCGGAATGGGAGGAACAGATCCGGGCGGAGTCCATCGAGACCGACGACGGCATCTTCGTGATCCGCGGAGGAGGTCGACGATCTGCTCCCGTCACAGTGTGACGGTGAGGGATCTCCTGACGGCTACTGTCGCGGAAACCAGCGGCGAGTCCGAACCTCGTGCCGGCCTGCCCACCATGACCGGCAACCTGCGCGCGATGGCTGATCTGTTGGATTCCATGACTCCCGATCTGGGCCGGGTTGGGGGATGACGCGGCCTTGTGCCGGGTCGGCCCGATGGCCCCGGGGCTACCGGTGACGGGTGCCATAAGCGCTGGGTCTCTGTGGGTAGCCGCGTCGGGGGGTATTGGCTGGGGTAGGCCGTCCAGGGGAGCTGGGTAGCCAGTGTGGGGGGAGGTCGGGCAGGCTGGTGTCAAGATCGGGTCGGGAGGGGATGGGTTGGTGCGGCAGCGGGAGGGTGGTCCTGTCGGTGGCGCCGGTCCGGTGGCTTTCGCGCGGTTCCCGTTGAGCGCGGGGGGTGACTGCCCGTCAACGGGGGCGGGGCCGGTGACGGTGGGGGCGCGGCCGTTGGCTGCCGCTTTCGCGGTCACGCCGGTTCGGGTCAGGCACAGGAAGACGCGGACGCATGGGGTGGAGACGAAGTCAACGTGCAACATCCTTGATGGCACCGACGAGCCGGACACCATTGATGAGCCGTATGAGGACGAGGAATAAGGCGGGCACCCGTTATCTCGACTGTTCTGGTGTTGACCCACGAGAGTGACACCACCGCGGGCATGGTCATTGAGGCGTTGGTGCGACGCGGCGCCGTGGTGGCCCGGCTCGACACGGGGGATTTCCCGCGGCGCTGGTCGGTGACGGCGCGGATCGATACGGCTGGGGTGTGGCGGGGTGGGCTGGTCGGCCCGGATGTCCAGGTTGATTTGGAACGGGTGGGGGCGGTCTATTACCGCAGGCCCAGCCGGTATCGGATGGGGGCGGGCTTGTCGGTCGCGGACCGTCGGTTCGCTGAGGCGGAAGCTCATCACGGGGTGGGGGGCCTGTTGTCTTGCCTGCCGTGCCGGTGGGTGTCGCATCCCGGCAGGATCGCTGACGCCTCGGCCAAGCCGGGGCAGTTGCGGTTGGCGGCGGCGTGTGGTCTGCGCGTGCCGGAGACGTTGATCAGCAGCTCGCCGGACCAGGTTCGGGAGTTCCTCGCCGCGCTCGACGCCCCGGTGGTGTACAAGCCGATGTCACCGGGGGCGCTGCGGGAACCGGGTCACCCGCGCGTGGTGTACGCGACGCTGCTCGAGCCGGCCACGGTCAAGCGGTGGTGGGACGCGGAGGCGATCGCGGTGACGGCGCATCAGTTCCAGCGCTACATCGCGGACAAGGACGTCGACCTGCGGGTCACCGCCGTGGGTGAGCGCCTGTTCCCGGTGGCGCTCCGGGCCCGGAGCGCCGCGGCGCGGGTGGACTGGCGCCGCGACTACAGCGGTCTCGACTACGAAGTCACCGAGCTGCCCGAGGACGTCGCCGCCGGGCTGCGCGCCTACCTCAAGGCGGCTGACCTGGCGTTCGCCGCGTTTGACCTGGTTCGCGCCACGACCGGGGCGCACTACTTCCTGGAAGCCAACGCCAACGGCGAGTGGGGTTGGCTCACCGACGTCGTCGATGTTCCCATCGCCGCGGCGATGGCCGAACTGCTCCTGGGTGAGAGCCCCTCGTGACGACCACGGCGCCGCTCGTGGCCGGCACCCAGTGGCGGGCCCACGCCGCCGCGCTGGCCGACACCATCGTCCCTGAGGCTGATCCCGGGTGGGCGCGGGTGTTCGCCGCGGTGCCTCGCCACGTGTTCATCCCGCGCTTCTTTCACCGGGACGCCACCGGTGCCCTGGTCGCGATCGAGGGCAGTGATCCGACGCGACGTGACCAGTGGCTTGAGGCGGTGTACTCCGACACCGCGTTGACCACCCAGCTGGGTCAGATCGACCCCGGCAACACCCTGCTCCCGCTGAGCGTCTCGGCCAGCTCCTCGACCAAACCCAGCCTCATGGCCCGGATGCTCACTGACCTGCGCGCCCGTCCTGGCGACCGGGTGTTGGAGATCGGCACCGGCACTGGGTACAACGCCGCCCTGCTCTGCCACCAGTTGGGTGACCGGAGCATCTTCTCCCTCGACATTCACCCCGGCCTGCTCACCACCGCCCACGCCCGACTGGCCAGCCTGGGCCACCACCCGCGCCTGGCGTGCCTTGATGGCGCCGAGGGATGGGCCGCGCACGCCCCCTACGACCGGATCATCGCCACCTGCGGGATCTCCACCATCCCCTACCCCTGGGTCGCCCACACCCGACCCGGCGGGCTGATCCTCACCGAGGCCCTCGCCGGCCGCGGCGGCATGCTGGTTCGCCTCACCGTCGCCGACGACGGCACCGCCCACGGGCATTTCCTGGACTACCCCGGCCTGTTCATGACCCTGCGCCACACACCCGACCGGATACCCCGCCCCGCCGAGCTGCCACCCGAGCACCTGCACGGCGCCCGCCACACCCACACCACACTCAACCCCGCGGTGCTGGCCGACCCGGCGTTCGCGTTCTTCTGCCAACTGCACCTCGGCACCGGCCGCAGCGGCCACCACCTCATCAACGGCATCACCAAGGCCACCGTCGTCGCCCACGATGGCTCCTGGGCGGAAACCACCACCAGCGAGCGCGAACCCCGAGGGTTTCTCGTCACCTTCGATGGCACCCACAACCCCTGGGACACCATCGAAACCGCGCACCACACCTGGACCAGGCTCGGCCAACCCCCACCCTCCGCGCTCGGGCTCACCGTCACCCCCCACCAGCAACACGTGTGGTGCCACCACCCCGACAGCCACTGGACCCATTCCCTGACCTGACCATCACCCCCACTCCGCGCGCTCCAGGCCGTGATAAGGCGCTTTATCACGGCCTCGGCACGCCGGGGCGGGTTAGTGTCGGCCCCGCGACGTAACGTGCGCTCCCGTGAGCCTCACCCCCCCAGCCGCTGAGCTGTCCCCGGTGCCGCGCGCGGTGGACTCACCGGGTCTGGCCGAGCGGCTGCTCATCCAGACCCGGGGTGAGCATCCGGCGCTGGCCGGTGTCGGCGAGCGGGAGCAACTGTTGGCCGCGACCTGGCTGGCCGGGCACCGCAGCCCCGCCACCCGCACCGCCTACGCGAAGGATCTGGCCGGCTGGCTGGGCTGGCTCGCCCAGCATGGCCTCGACGTGCTGGCCGTCCGCCCGCTGCACGTGCGGTTGTGGACCCGCGGCCAGCTCGACACCGGCGCCGCGGCGGCCAGCGTGAACCGCCGTCTGGCGGCGCTGTCGAGCTTCTATGCCCATTGCGTCGAGCACGGCCTGGTCGAGGGCAACCCGACCGCTGGCGTTCGCCGAGCGGAGGTGAACCCCGATCACACCGCCACGGTCGGGCTCAGCCGGGAGCAGGCCCGCGCGCTGCTCGCCGCGGCGGAAGCCGACCGAGGTCGGCAGTGGTACCGGAGCGCGGCCGCGGTGCGGCTGCTGGTCTGCAACGGGCTCCGGGTCGCGGAGCTGACCGGCGCCGACCTGTCCGATCTGGGTCACGACCGCGGCCACCAGGTGCTGCTGCTGACCCGCAAAGGTGGTGGCCGGGCCGCGGCCGCGCTCGCCCCGGCCACCACCACCGCGCTGGAGCGCTACCTCGAGTACCGCGCCATCGCCGCGGGCCTACAGCCCGCCGAGCTGACGGCCCGGGGTGGACCGTTGCTGGCCACCGCCCGCGGCGGCCGGCTCGACCAGGCCGCGCTGTGGCGGCTGGTGCGCCGCCTGGCCCGCGCCGCTGGCATTCCCCACTGGGCGGCGCTGTCCCCCCACAGCCTGCGGCACACCGCGATCACTCTCACCCTGGACGCTGGCGCCAGCCTGCGCGACGTGCAGGACTACGCCGGGCACGCCGACCCCCGCACCACCCACCGTTACGACCACGCCCGCGGCAACCTGGACCGCCACGCCACCTACGCCCTCACCGCCTACCTCGCCTGAGGGTGCTCCGCTACCGGGTTCACGGCTGGTTCCGCGCCGCCCGCTGTTCCGGGGGTGAGTAGCAGCGGAACAGCCGTTGGCGCCGAGATCGATCATGAGTGCCAACGTGACTGCCGTGCAGGTTAGCGGTGGTTTCCGCAGCGGGGTTCTGGTTCGGTCCGCCAGTCGTGGTTGCGTAGCCACGATGTGAGGCCCACAGGCCATTTCTCGGTCGGGAGGCCAGTGGGGAGTCCGGTTACTAACGGACCGTCGCCGCACAGATCGCATTCGATGATCAACGGTTGAGTATGGGGTTGACAGGCGACGCAGTGGCGCTGCTCGCGGAGGTCTTCGCCGTCGAGGTGTAGCCAGATGGTGGCGAGGTCTTGGCGCAGTCGCCACCGGGTCTGGGCATCTGCGGGCTCGGTTCCGCAGGTGGTGCAGGCCGTGGCGAGCATCGTCGCGCGCGGGTGCGCTGGATGCTGGCCCGGTCTGCCGTCTGGCGTCGATACCGGCCTGGTCGGCGAAGTATCGGCGCTGGCTGGTCCTGCGGTGTCGGTCTTGGGCTTGCGGGCTCTGGGTCGGGTGCCGACCGAACCGTTGGTGAGGTGGCCGTAGATGGTGGTGCGGGGCACTTTGAAGATCGCGGCGATCTCGGCAACGGTGTTGTCTTTGGCGTCGTAGAGCTGCTGGGCCAGCTGCACCTGCTGAGCGGTGAGCTTGGGTTTGCGCCCGCCCCGCCGGCCCCGGGCTCGGGCGGCGGCTAGGCCCTCTCGGGTGTTGGCGACGATCAAGTCTCGCTGGAACTCGGCGATCGCGGCCAGCATGCGATACATCAGCCGACCCTCGCTGGTGGTGGTGTCGATGCCCTGTTCGAGGAACCGGAACGCGACCTCGCGGCGGGCGAGCTCGTCGAGCAGGGCCACCAGGTGGACCGTGGAGCGACCGACCCGGTCCAGGCGGGTCGCGACCAGCACGTCACCGGAGCGCAATGCCTTGTAGAGCGCGTCCCAGCCCGGGCGCGAAGACCTCGCTCCGGAGGTGTGATCGGTATAGAGCTGATCGGGATGGACGCCAGCGCGGAGGAGCGCGTCGCGTTGGGCGTCGGGGTTCTGCTCGACGGTGGACACCCGGGCGTAGCCATGCAGCACGACTGTCGAGAATAGCGGCTGCAACCGTTGGCCGTCGTTGTTCTCCGACACGAGTTTTCGACTCTGGCAACCTGCGGAAACTTCTCGGAGGCACGAGTGTCGGTCAATGACCGTTTCTCGACACTCGGAAGGTGCGGACGGATCGTTCCCGGCATGGCTGTCGCTCACCGCCAACCAACCAAGCTCAGTCGTGCTCGTCCTCGTCGGTGGCGGCCGGGTCACGCAGGAGTCGCAGGCCCTCGCCGGGCTGGGAGGCGGTGATGGCGTAGCGACCCAGCACATTGAGATGCTTGGTCTTCAGCGGAGACAAGCGTGCGGCGTCCTCGTCGCGGACGTGGTGGCCCTGGGCGCGCAGCTGGGTGACCGCGGCGTCGAGGTAGCGGGTGGTCCACAGCGCCGCCGCGTTCAGAACGAGGCCCAGACTTGCCAGCTGGTCTTCCTGCCCGTCTCGATACGCCTGCTGGATCTGGCCGCGTTTACCGTGGCAGATCACCCGGGCCAGGCGGTGGCGGGACTCCTGGACGGTGAGCTGGCGGTTCATCCTGCGCCGATAAGTGTCATCGACGGGGTCAACGAGGCTGAGCAGGTGCATCGTCTTGTCGATGCGTCCGTACTCGGCGAACGCCTGCCCGAGGGGGGTGGGGTGTCCGGCGCGGCCGAACATCCGCAGCAGGTCATAGGCGCGGACTTGGTTGGTGACCAGGGAGCCGGCCACCCGCAACATGTCTGGCCACTGGTTCTCGATCTTGTTCAGGTTCACGCGGTTGCGGGCGATCGGCTCCAGCGGCCCGTAGTTGCCGCTCTGCCCGTCGGGCAGGTCCACCCGCCAGAACCGCTGGTCGGGCAGGTCTCGAAAACGCGGGGCGAAGCGGTAGCCGAGCATCTTGAACAGCCCGAACACCGCGTCGGAATAGGAGGCGTGATCAGTCGCGATCATCTCCGGCTTCACCCCGCCATCGAGGTTGAGCAGAGTGTCCAGGATGAACAGCGAGTCGCGCACGGTGCCGGGCACGACCAGGGCGCCGACCCCCATGACCTGGTCGTTGACCGCATTGAGCCAGGTCAGTCCGCGTTTGTAGCCGTAGTACTTCGGCGAGGGGGCCGCGTTGATGGTGCGTGAGGGTACGACGAAGCGCAGCCCGTCGACCGAGGCGAGGAGGCCCCCGCCCCACAGCTGGGCCAGTTCCACCCGTGACTGGGCCTTGATGAGCAGGGCGTTCGCTGCGGCGATGGTGTCGGCACGCAGGTAGTTCTGGTCAACATGGGACAGGCGAGCCCGGGTCAGCTCGACCAGATTGGGGTTGATCACCGGGGTCAGCCCGACGTTGCACGACTCGCTGACCAGCACCGCGACCAGCGAAGTCAGGAGTCCGTCCATCCGGGCGGTGTGAGTTGAGACGTGGGTGAAGGCGTGCAGAAACCCGGTCCAGGCGTGCACCTCGAACAGCAGGTCGGGTAGGTCGATGGGCGGCAGCATCGCCGCGGTGGTCTTGCGCAGCCAGGTCAGCGACTCTGGTTCATCCAGCGCGCCGAGCTTGTCCACGCTCAGCCGGGGGCGCCCGCCGTCGGTCGGGACGATGACCTCGACCTTGGCGTCCGCCCCGGCCTCGTCGAGTCGTTCGGCCATTTGTCGCCACGCCGCGTCCAGCCCTCGGCTCAGCGAGGCCAGGTGCTCACGCACGGGCGCCTGCAGGCTCAACCCGGCCAGTACGTCGTGGTGGAGCGCCTCCCACCGGGCGCCGTCGAGTAGCCGGGCACGCGGGTCTGACCAGCGCTGGGACGGCGCGGCGAACACATCGCGGCGGTTCAACGCTGTGAACAGTTGCTCGAGTACGCACACCACGTAGGCGTCGCGGTCCACCGCACCCTCGGCCAGCGCGCGGTTGGCGTACACCGCCGGGCGCCACGCCGGAGGGACGAGATCGGTGTCGATGTCGGCCGGGAGCAGTGGGCGTTGCCCGACCCGCCGGCGCGCCAGCGCGGGCAGCGTGCGTACCGCGGCGAGTACCCGCCGCCCACCCAGTGCCGCGGACAGCGCATCGGACTCGCCGAGCAGCCTCAAGAACGGGCGCACCGTGTTGTAGCGGGCGCCCAGAGCGGTGCGCAGCGCGGTCTCCGCCGACCCGTCGTCTTCAGGTACGAGCCGCTCGACGGTGTCCAGCGCGTTGGCCACCGCGGCGCGGGAGGCGACCTTTTCGATAGTCGCCCACACCGCGGTCGGGTCCAGGGTCGCCTTCCGTTTCTCCAACCCCTCCAGTTCGGTGAACAAAACCCGGGAGGCACGGGCCAGCGTCCGGGAGGCCTTTTCCAGCACCGGCAGCATCGCCAGCCGGTCCCGCTCGGTCGCCCGGCGGGCCGGGCTGATCAACCTGGTGGCCATCAGCAACGCGAACAAGTCCAGCGCGTCGTCGATCGCCGCGGCTTCCAGACCGCGTACGACCGCCGCGATCAGCGCCGTGCGCTTGGGCTCGGATGTCCGCTCAATGGCCTGGGCCTTGGAGAGCAATCCGTAGCGCGCCAGCGTCACTAACCGCGTCACGGGCACCCGCGACAGATCCACTCGCCTCAGCCCGAACGCCGCGATCTCCTCGACCCGCTCCATCGCGCGGGCCATCGCCGTTCCCGTGGACCGCGTGGGCGGGCGGCGCAACCGCTCCAACTCCGAGAACCGCGCCCCGTCCGGCACATCCAGCAGCGCCACCAGCGCCGCCGGCAGACTGGGATCGGCGCGCCGTATCGCTCTGCTCACCGTGGTGTGCAGCCGGCGATCGGCGACCGCCCGGGCTTCGGCGACCCGCCGGGCCAACACACTTGCCCCCGGCAGCAGTACACGGTGGCGCCGCAGCCACGCCACCGCATGGTTGAACAGCGCCACCGGCCCCTCCGGGTGCGTCCACGCCCGCCCGTACAGGAACGTGCGGAACTTTCGGCCCCACACCCGGTCCTCGAACTCGTGATAGCCCAAGCGGCGCCGGATCTCCCACGAGTGCTCGTAGGCCGTCTTCGCCCGCTCGACGTACCGCTTCACACACGACGGGTCGCTGATCCCCAGCTGTTCAGCCAAGTACTCCACCACCAGCCAGGGCACATCCAGCGGGTCTTCCAGGAACAACCCGATGTAGCGCACCGTGCAGATCTGCAAAGCCATGCCCAACCGATGGCCATCGGTCCGCCTCAGCGCGACCAAATCAAGATCGTCAGAGTCGAGAAAGAAGAACCGCTCCAGCTCCGGCCGTGTGGGCACCTCCTTGAAACACCCGTAAGCAGCCTGCTCATCGGTCAGAAACTCCACCGGCATGACCGCGAACCATAGTGACCGCGATCACTCGCCCACACCCGAGACCGACGCTACCTATCATGATCGTTCTCAGCGCCAATGGCTGTACCTGTACTACTCAACCCCGTGTTCCGGTGGTGGGGCGGGCGCTTCGCGCTGGGCGGCGCCACGCAGCGCGGTGAGCGCGGTTTGCAGGGTCTGGGTCTCGCGGCGGTGTTCCGTGCGCAAGGTGTCGAGGGCGGTGTCGGCGCGTTGGCGTTCGGTCGTGAGTTCGTCGCGGTGTTCGCGGCGCAGGGCGGTGAGTTCCTCGCGATGCTCGGTGCGGGTCTGGCGTAGTTCCTCGCGGGCCGCCTCGGCGTGGTGGGTGGCGTCGGTGGCGGCTTGGCGCGTCGCCGCTGCCTCGCTCAGGGCCTGGTCCCGGGCGGCCTCAGCGGTGTGGATGCGGCTGGCCGCGTCGGTCTGTGCTGTGCGGACCCGCTCGGCCGCCCGCGTCTCGGCGGCGGCGAGCGCCTCGGCGGCGCCGGTGCGTATCGCGGTGAGCCGCTCCTCGGCGTCGGTGTGGAGCTGGTCGAGTTCGCTGGTGTGCGCTGCGCGCAGCCGCTGCAGCTCGGTGGTGTGCTCGGCCCGGGTTCGCTCCAGTTCGGTTCGGGTGGTGGCCAGGGTGGTGTCGAGGACGTCGAGTTCGCTGATCGCCTCGTCTCGCGCGGCGGCCGCCTCGGCGGTGGCCTGGCGGGCCGCGGCGATGTCGGCGGCGGCCCGCTCGCGGGCGGCTTCGACGGTCTGGACGCGCTCGTCGGCCTCCAGCCGGGTGCGCTCGACCTGGCGGCGCGCCGCAGTCAGCTCAGCGGACACACTCTCCGGGTCACCAGCCGCGCTCATCGCCTCGACCGCGGCGCCCAATGTGGCGCTCATCTGTTCGGCCGCGGTGCGGAACTGCTCCAACAGGCTCACCGCCCGGTCCCGCGCCGCGCTGGCCGGGGCCTCCCCGTTCAGGCCAGTGGGTTGCCCCGTCGCGCCCCGCCGCTGCTGGCGGGCCCGCTCCCGAGCGGCCGTCAACGGCGTGTGCGCGAGCTTCCCAGTGGCCGGGTTGACCAGATCGCAGTAGATCGGCGGCTTACCACCCCCCTCCCCCGCCCGACCCCGCACCGGCCGCTCACACCCGGGAAACATGCACACCACCGGCCGGCTCAAGACATCGGTCGAGGTGTTCGCGCTGGTCATCGCCTTACCTTCCCGTCAAGGTCCATCATACGATCAGATCATAACATATCCGATCGTTACATATCAATCAATATCATCATATTTGTTAATACGATATGATACGATATATTTCTGTTCCGGTGTGAACCGGAGTCACGGAGGCCGTTCTGGCTCGGGTTATGTCCTTGGGGCTGGTTGTCTCCTCGCGGCGCACCCATCGGGAGAGCGCGCCGTCCGGCGCCTGGCAGGCTCGGCGTAGCCGACCGCGCAGCGGTGTGGCCTGGTCAGGTTTCCCGGGCGGTGTGCTCTGCTGCGCTGCACCGCGAGGAGACAACCAGCCCACGCCTCTACTCTCCGAAGCGAGGTCGGGGTCGAAGGCTTCGGAGTCGAAGTTGGTGCCGCACATCTCGCGGGCGTGGTGGTAGCGCCAGCCTTTGCGGTGTCGTAGGGCTTTGAGTGTCTCCGGATAGCCCCAGGGGCCGCCGCAGTCCTCGGGTGGGCAGGCTCGTTTGCCGGCGGTGCACCGTTGTCGTGGAGGTTGCTGCTACCAGCCGCAGACGAGCGCATTTCCGCTGGTAGGGGTCCCACCTCCGGTCAGACTCGATACTTCTTTGGATCTTGCTTTGACCTAAGGCATACCCACCATCACCAGCGCAAACACGCTCGTCTGCGGCTGGTAGCAGCAACCTCCACGACACTCCGGGTCGCGAGCGCGCTGGTAGCGCCATCCTTGCGGTGAAGCAGGGCTTTGAGTCGTAATCACACAGTCACAATGTCACGTGGAGATCAAGTGACTGTGTGATGGTGTGTGCATGTGACTGCATCGCGTAGCCGCAGAATCACTGCGCGACGCAGTTACTCAGCCGCAATGTGGCGTGGCGGCACGATCGCACAGCCACGGCGTGGCAGAATCGCTCCGCGTCACTGTCACGCCGAACAGGGAGGGAGGTTCAGCCCGGTGCCTGCAGAGATCGTTGCCGTCGCGAATCACAAGGGCGGTGTGGGTAAGAGCTTCACTGCGGTCAGCCTGGCGTCGGGCATGGCGCATGCCGGGTGGCGCACGCTGCTCGTCGACTGCGACGCGCAGGCGAACGCCACCTCCATGTTCGATCCGAGCGACGAGGTGGAGTTCGACCTGCTGGACGTCATCGTGGGCGGAGTCGAGGTCGGTAAGGCGGTGATCACTACTCGGGTCTCTGGTCTGGACCTTCTGGGGGCGACACTCGACGTCGCGCGGCTGGACCAGGAGCTCATCACCCGGCATTACCGTGAGGAGCAGGTACGCCGCGCGTTGGCGCCGCTACTGGAGAACTACGACGTGATGGTCCTGGACCTCTCACCGAATCTGGGCCAGCTCGTGATCACGGCGCTCAACGCCGCGACGGGGCTGATTGTCCCGACCGATGCCAGCAGGTGGGGCAGTCGGGGTGTCGCGATGTTCTTGGAGTGGGCGGAGGAGCTGCGCCGCGCCGATGTGCTCACCGCCGAGCTGCTGGGCGTCGTACTGACGAAGTACGAGGCCAGCACGCGGATCAGCCGGGAAGTCCGCGACGAGCTCCGCAGCTCAGACTGGCCGATGTTCAACACTCTGATCCCTAAGCGGGTCGCGGCGGAGAGGATGGTCGCGGATCTGCGAGTTGTCGGGGATCCGGAAGCCGACCTTGACCTGAGCGAGGCCTACGCCAACCTCACTGCGGAGGTTCTGGAACGCATGACCGCCTCCCTCTCGCGACGAGGAAGGCACGCGCGTGCCTAAGAACGCGGGCCAGACCGTCGCCGCCCTGCTGTCGAAGGCACCACCGCCGCCACGAGCTCAGCCCTTACCCGCCCCAGCGCCTGAACCAGACCCGGCGCCGGAGGACGCTCACCAGGCCGAGTCGGGCATGCAAGCAACGCCGCCAGTCGCTGATCAGGCCACCGCGCCGCAGTCACGGTTCCATGATCAGCGGAGGTCTCCGAGATCAGCTGAGCCATCGGCATCGACTGAGCCGAGCGCGCCGCCCACCCTTCGGTTGTCTCAGCCGACGGCCGAGGCGTTGCGAGGCGCCTGGCTGACGGCGAAGCGAGACCGAGTGCTGCTGACCTACCAGGACTTCGCTGGTGAAGTCATCACCGCCGGTCTCCGGGGAGGGGGCCATGGGAGCGCGGTCGATGACGAGTCCGCATCCAGGGCCGGCTCACCGGTTCCTCGGACCCTTCGGTTGTCTCAGCCGACGGCCGAGGCGTTGCGAGGCGCCTGGCTGACGGCGAAGCGAGACCGAGTGCTGCTGACCTACCAGGACTTCGCTGGTGAAGTCATCACCGCCGGTCTCCGGCGGCCGCGTCAGCAATAACGACCATCGCGGAGACGGGCGTGGTTACGCTCGGCGGCCGCCACGCGTTCGGCGACACGGGCGGCTTGCTGGGCTCGGTAGTCGCCGTGGCGGCCGGCGAGTTCGGGTGGTAGCCGGTGGAGCTGGCCGAGCCAGGGGCTGAGCCGGTATCCGAGGACCCGTAGGGGGTCGGTGGCGCCACGGAGGGCGTCCCCGCGGGCTTGGGTTGGTCGCTCGGGGTGGTGGTCAATAGCCCAGAGCAGCCCAGCCACGCAGGCTCCGTCGGTCCACCAACGGTGGAACAGGGCGCGGGCCCGCCAGGCCGGGACTCGGCCGTCTCCTAGGCCGGTTCTGCTCAGCAGTCTTGCGACTGCGGCGGATCGCTCGGCTGGCGTGGTGGGTACTTGCCAGAGTGGCCAGTCGGTGGGTGGTTGGCGGGGGCGATCGAGCCGTCTGCCGTTGGTTAAAGGTTTATTACCTGCGTAAGATTGGGGGAGGTCGCCACTTCCTTCCACAGGGGCATTGACCTGGGCGGATGCTGTCTGCGGTTGTAGCTGGGTGGGGTCTGGGGGAGTGGCGGGGGCGACGAAGACGTAAGCGGGTGCTCGGTTGTGGGTGGCGCCAAGGAACGCGGCTGATGCGCCCTGTTCGACAACGACCAGGAGGTCGGCGTCTTGTGCCCAGGCGAGCAGCCGCGAGACGGTGCGCGTCGAGCAGCCGCTGACGGCGGCCAGCTGAGCGGCTGTCACCCCGCAGACCAGGCCGGTGGTCCAGTCCATGGAGTACACAAGTCGGTGCAGCATCCGGGTCCAGCGGTCTTGTTTGTCGGCGCGCCAGAGTGCGGTGTCGACGAGCTGCTCGACGCGGGCCAGTGTCGTGACCTGGTCGGTGAGCACCGTCAGGTCGTCGTCGACACGGTTGCGCCACCCGGGGTGTGGGTCCCACCGGCCCGATGCCAGCCGGCGCCGTGCTCGTTCCCGACCGTAGGCGCGGCCCCGGGCGCGGCCGACCGCGCGGGCCAGCGCCCGACGAACCCGACGTGCCGCCCGGCCCCGGCCAGGGCCCGCTGGCCCCGGCCGAGCCGCCGCCGCGTTCGGAGCCTGTGGGCCGTGCTCGCGCGCCTGCGGTCGCGAGACCACCCCTCCCGGCTCCGGGCTTTCAGTTCGGCTGGTTACGGCTGGTTCACGCCAGGCTGGTCCTTGCGGTGGCCGGGACTGCGGCCACGAAGCGTGGACCGGTCCCGGTACTCGAACCTCATCTGAGGAGATGCGGCTCGAGTCGTCGGGTCGCTCCGGGCCGAGACCGCAGCCGTGCACAACGCACTGGGTGCTGGCGAGGTTGGCCGCGAGGGTGAACGTTCCGGACTCGTAACAGGGCAGGCACCAGCCAAAACCGAGTTCCGGTGTGTTCTCACCGTGTCGGTCTCGCACCGATGCCCACCCAGGAGGTACCGTGGGCACGCAAAAGCGCCCTTCCTGGGTAGGGAGGAAACGCCTCGGCTGGTAACCGAGGCACTTGCGTCAGTCGGGCAGCCACCCGGCAGACGTGGACGTGAACGAGGCGGCCTCAATAGGCCGCCTCGTAGTCGTTATGAGGCTCTGGTCAGCGGCAGCTCCTCCTGCTGGCTCGTAGCCTTCGGATGGCAGTAGTCCGGCGCAGGCCGGCCGAGGCTCTCGGCGACCATCCGCGTCACCACGTCAGTGATCCAGATGCCGTCCCGCTTGGCGATCTCTTCAACCGCCTCGTAGAACTCAGTGGGTAGACGAACCGGCACCTGGACGCGTGGGCCCTTGGACTTGCGCCCCGGCTTGCGGCGCTCCGGACGCGGATGGGTCTTCATGAACGCGTTTTCTACCGCCTCACCGCCCAAGATCTGTGGAGGCGCGCCGACGTGATTCAGAATCGGACCCTGGCCCAGTTTTACCCGCTCTCGGACGCGTGCCCGGTCGACGGCGACCGGACTGGACAACCGTGAAGCCATACCGATAGTGTCGTCGGTATGGCTTCACGGGAGCGAACAACCAAGAAGATCACTGTCACCCTGCCCATCGAGGACGTTGAGGCGGTGGAGCGTCTGGCCGAGTCTGGCCAGGTCGAGTCCGTCAGCCGGTACGTCACCGACGCTGTGGCGTTCCGCCGCGCCCGCGAGGACGGCCTGGTCGTGCTGGAGCGCCGGTTCGGCAAGCCACCGGAGTACGCCCTGCAATGGGCCCGCGACCTCATCGCGCGCCGCCTCGGGTCGCACGGCCCCACCGCGTGAGCCAATCGTTCGGCGGGTGGGTGCTCGACCACCACGCCCTCGCCTCCTGGGCACGAGTCGAGCCCTATGCCCAGTCCCTGGTCTGGTCGGCGATGGAGGTGGGGATGGCCGTGGCCGTCCCCGTCGCGGCACTTCCCCTGGCCTACGCCGCTACCCGGGAGTCTGACCACGATGTCCTGCGCGCGCTGCTGGAGCTTCCGGTGACGCTGCGCGACCCGCTCACCGAAGCCGACGCCCCGGAACTGGGCCGCATCCTCGCCAACGCCGCCGACCCCGCCGCACTGACCTCTGACGCCCTGGCTCTGGCCTGTGTCGTGCAGTCCGCCCACCGCCGAGGATGGCCCGTGCTCACCGGAAGCGCCGCCGCGCTACGAGCCCTAGACCCAGACCTGGGACTAGACGAACTGCCCTGACCAGCCACACCACCCCCTCAGCGGATATGAGCGAGAGTCGGTTCGTCCCGGCCGATACCGGATCGGGAAGTCCGGCTCATAGGCGCCATCGTGACAGTGGGCTTGGAACAGCGCCGTGGACATCCGCCCGGGCTTGCTATAGGGAGACCGACCAAAACCGTGGGAGATCAACTGTTCGTGCGCCCGGTGGTGATGCCTACGCCACGAGCTCGATGGGTCCGTTGTGATGGGTGAAGCCGGGATGCCATCGGGCGAAGTCAGCGGCTAG